>CACJRQ010000039.1 GCA_902595885.1 uncultured Pelagibacteraceae bacterium | reverse complement strand
TTTTCTTTTGACATTAAAAGTACTAATTTTTAATTATAAAAATATCTCTTGATATTTTATATTTTAAATTATTTTCTTTACAAAATTTTTTTAGGTAATTTTTTGAGGGATAAGGTTTTTTTCCAAATAACCTATAATCATCAACTAAAATAACAAATTTATTAATATTTTTTTTTTTGTTTATAATCGAATTTAATTCGTAAATAATAGGAACTTTATTTGGACCTTGATATGTCTCATTTCCGGAATAATGACCATCTAGCCAAAATGTAACATTTCCAGAAATTTTTTTTAATAATTTTGGCAATCCCTTTTCAGAAATTTGATTAAATAAAATAATACTTCTAAATTTTTTTAGTCTATTTTTTGAAATTTTATAAAATTTTTTTGAAGGTTCAAAAGAATATATTTTCTTAAACATCTTTCGATTTTTAATAAGGGTGTACCCTGTAAAAGTTCCTGTTTCTATAAAAATAGAATTATATATAGAGTGTTTTCTAATTACTAAATGCTTTAACCAATTTGGAGCAGGATCTTTAAATAAATTTTTAATCCATAGTATAGTATCTATTAACTCATGATAATAATCATAAAAATTTGCTAAATAAAAATTATACAATTTTTCATTTTTTTTTATAAAATTTATAATCATGAAAATATATTTATTTATGGAAATTTAACTATTCTTTAAACTTTTTTCCTTCTCAGTTTGAAATTTGAAAGTTCATATACTTTATCAAATTTTTTAAGATTATTTGTTCTATGAGTAACAAAGATGAGTGTTTTTTCTTTTTTTAATTTAAGTATTTCGTCTATAATTTTTTCTTCTGTAAATGTATCTAATGAATTAGTAGCTTCATCAAATATAATAATTGAAGGGTCACTATACATGGATCTAGCAATGGTTATTCTTTGCCTTTGACCTCCTGATATCTTTAATCCTCTTTCTCCTAAAAAAGTATTAATTCCTCTAGGTAAGTTTTTAAGAAATTTATCTAAATTACTTTTTTTAATAACATCGAATAATTTTTTTTTGTCAATTTCAGTTTCATCTTTGCCGAAAGCAATATTTTTTTTTAAACTTTCATCTATAATATTAGCAACTTGTGAAACATAACCAATATTGCTGATCCATCCATCTTTAATTTTATCTAATTTTTTTCTATCTATAAAGATATTTCCAGATTTCGGTTTATAAAAACCTAAGAGTAAGTTCAATAGTGTAGATTTTCCAGATCCGCTCTCTCCAACAATAGCAACTGAAGTATTTTTTTTTATACTAAAATTAAGATTGTTAAAAATTTTTTTTTTGTTCTTAAATGAAAAATTTACATTTTTAAATTCAATTCTATTCTTAAATTTAAATAAATTTGAACTTGCTTTTTTAGAAACTATTTTTTTATTTTGCTTTAAATTTTTTACTATTACCTTTACTGTTGGTAATCCAAATTTAATTGAAGTAATAGAAGCTAAAATTCTATTGCTGGTTGGTAAAATTTTAAATGCAGCTAAAGCAAAAAGACCTATTACTGGTATAATTTCCTCAACTTTTCTATCAAATTCTAACATTACATAAGTAATTATAAACAAACCCATTACAGCTAACATCTCAAGCCAAACACGAGGTAATTCTTGAAGAATAACAGCAGCTCTTGTTGATTCTGAACTTTTTTTATTCGGATCTATATATTGTTTTAATATTATCCTTTTAGCATTGAGAATCATAATTTCAATTATGTTGCTAAATGCTTGATGGATATTTTTAATTCTTAATCCATCATTTACTTGTCTAATGTATCCAAAGTTTTTTATTTTTTTGTTTGTCAAATTAATAAATAAAATACCAGAGCTCATGAAAAGAAAGATGGAAAGTAATGTCAGTAATGGATCAAATAAAAATAATACAATTATAATGCCTATTATTAAAGATATATCTACCAACAAAACTGTAAAAGGTTTAATAACTTGATTGACCATCAAATCAGGTTCATCTTTTATATTACGAATTATTACTGAAGAATTATTATCAATAAAAAATTTATATTTTTTATTTAAATAGCTTTCAAATAAACTTTTAGAAAATCTTTCTTTTAAGTCATAACAATATTTATTCATGAAAATTGCTAAAAAGGTACCATAAATTGATTTTAAAAAAATAATCATAATGAAAAAAATTAAAACCAGAATAATTTTTTGTTCTTTGGTTTTTAAAAAG
>CACJRQ010000038.1 GCA_902595885.1 uncultured Pelagibacteraceae bacterium | reverse complement strand
AGAGTTGATATACTATTTTATCTTTTGTTTTATTTAATTTTTTCCACGGTAGGATTGAGAAACCAACTTTACCACCATGAAGTATGTTTTTTCCCTCATTTGCATTTAAAATAAATATTTTATTACCTATCTTAAATTTTGCATTAGAAATTCTACCCGCGTACCTTCCACAAGTTGATCCTACACTTGGATGTTTGTATCGATAATTTTCTTTTGATCCTAAATTCAAAATTAAATTTATTTTCTTTTTCTTATGATAAACTTCGAAAAGACTAGCACCGTAATTAAGAGTTTGAACTCTTAGAAATTTGTTTTGAATTGTAGAGCTTTCAACTATCACCTAGATCAAGTTATACCACCGTCAACAATAAAACTTTGTTTTGTGCATCCAGATGATTGATCTGATGCTAAAAACATCACTAACTGCGCTACATCGTTAGGTTTTAACTGTCTTTTTAAAGCTTGGCTGTCCAAGATAAGCTTTTTATATTTTGGTGTTAACCAATGTTTAATTTGTCTTTCAGTTGCTATTGAACCAGGTACAACTGAATTTGTTCTAATATTGTATTTTCCATATTCTTGAGCAAATGATCTTGTTAAACCTACAACAGCAGATTTAGCAGTTTCATAAACTACTTTATCTCCTTCTCCTAACATCCATGAGACTGAACTCAAATTTACAATAGATCCTGCTTTAATTTTTTTCATTCCTTTTATGACTGCCTTGGCGGCAAAGAAATAATGTTTTAAATTTACATCCATTCTGTTTTGCCAATATTTTTCATCAACCTGATCCGTAGAATGTCTATCGTCGTTCGCTGCATTGTTAATTAAAGCATGTATAGGTCCTTTGGTAGAAATAATTTTTTTAATAATTTTTTCTAATTTATTAATATCTAATAAATTACACTCAATAAATGTCGGTAATCTAAATTTATTTTTTTTTATTTTGTTTAATAATTTTTTTGTTTCTTTTAAGTTAATATCAACAAAATGGACTTCACTTCCTTGCTCACAAAAATGCTCAACGATTGATGCTCCAATTCCTGAACCTCCTCCAGTTATAAATATTCTTTTATTTTTTAAATCTGAATATTTTACTTTCATATTATATTCTTTCCTCTGTTTTGGCGTCAAATAAAGATACTTGTGTTAAATCAAAGTATAATTTTGTCTCTTTCCCCAGATCTATTTTAATTGTAGATGGAAATTTAGCTAACACTTCTTGATTTGCATAATCAAAAGTCATTATCTGTTCGTGACCGATATACTCACTTAAATCCGCTTTTAAATTGATTTCAAAATCACTTTCATTAGATTTTTTAAAATAAATATGCTCTGGTCTTATACCAAAGAAAACTTCTTTATTATTTAAATTAGATTTATCTTTAAATTCATAATCTTTAATTGGAATTTCAACTTTAGAACCGCTTACTGAAAAAGATATTTCACCTGAGTTTTCTTTTAAACTTCCTTTAATTAAATTCATAGATGGTGATCCAATAAAATCAGCTACAAAAGTATTACTTGGTTTGTTGTAAATATTTTCTGGTGTATCATTTTGCTGAATAACACCGTGATTCATGATTGCGATTCTTGTTCCTAAACTCATCGCTTCAGTTTGATCGTGTGTTACATATACAACTGTTGTTTTTAATTGTTGGTGAAGTTTTTTAATTTCTCTCCTCATCTCAACTCTCAATTTTGCATCTAAGTTAGACAAAGGCTCATCAAATAAAAATATTCTTGGCTCCCTTACAAGAGCTCTACCAATTGCAACACGTTGTCTTTGACCACCAGATAATTGTGAAGGTTTTCTCTCTAATAATTGATCAACTTGTAAAAATTTAGATACTTTTTCTAATTGCTCCTCTATTTTTTCTTTAGATGTTTTCGCCTGTTTAAGACCAAAGATCATGTTTTCTCTAACATTCATAGATGGATATAAAGCGTAAGATTGAAAAACCATCGCTATATTACGGTCTTTTGGCTCAACTTTACTTACATTGTAATCATCAATAAAAACATTTCCTTCATTAATAGTCTCTAAGCCAGCAATGATATTGAGTAATGTTGATTTTCCACAACCAGATGGTCCTAATAAAACCAAAAAATTACCTTCATCTATCTCTAAGTTAATTTTTCTTAAAACCTCAGTTGATCCAAAGTTTTTTGATAATTCTTCAATTTTTAACGTTTTCATTGTTATCCTTTCACTGCTCCTGAAGTTAATCCTCTAATAAAATATTTACCTGCCAATACATAAACTATAAGTGTTGGAATGCCGGCTATAATAGCTGAAGCCATATCTACATTATATTCTTTCACACTTGTACTTGATAAAACCATATTATTTAATGCAACTTGTATAGGTGCTGCTTCTCCAAATGAGAAGGTTGATCCAAATAAAAAATCATTCCATATTTGTGTGAATTGCCAAATTACAGTGACGACTATAATTGGTGCTGATATTGGAAGTAAAATTTTGAAAAATATTTTAAAAAACCCAGCTCCATCTATTCTGGCAGCTTTCACTAATTCTGTTGGAACAGAAATATAATAATTTCTAAAAAATAA
>CACJRQ010000037.1 GCA_902595885.1 uncultured Pelagibacteraceae bacterium | reverse complement strand
TTTTCGTCCCTTAGATGAAAATGTATTCCCTCTGCCCCTTCATCAAAACATAATTTTGCTGTTTCTACCACCTCATCTATGGTTACAGGAACCTCAATATGATCCTTTTTTTTAGGTCTCGCTCCATTAGGAGCTATCATAATTTTAGGTAAATTTTCTGGTTGATAAAAACTCATTAATTAGCAACAACTGCAACTCTTCTTACTTTTTATTTGCTGATCCTCAGTTTTTGTATCTTCTATTTTTTTTTGCTCTTCTTCAATTGCTTTTTGTTTCTTTGAAATCTTATCTTCAAAGTAATCATAAAGAGACGCAAAACCTAATTTAATGGCTCTTTTTTCCTCATAATTTCTTCTCCCTTTAAGATTTTCAATTATTTTAACTATCTCCTGATTTTGCATGTGTCTTTTGTATTAAAAAAGACAAATAATTCAAGCTCTAAAAAATCGCAAACTAAAAAATGGTGATTTTGTGCTAGGATAACATTGTGAATATTAGTCAAAAAAAATTAGAAAAATCTAAAGGTAGATTAAAAATAAAAATAAAAGATCAAAACTTACAAAAACTTTATCAACAAGGATCTTCAAAAGCTTTAATGCCAGATTTTCATGAAAATTTAAAACAATTAATGCTTATAAATACTGCCGGTGGAATTACTAGCGGAGATGAATACAAATATGATATAGAGATTGAAAAAACGAAACTTTGTATTTCAACTCAGGCAGCAGAAAAAATTTACAGTGGGTTTGGCAGTCCAGCAAACTTAGAAATTAATTTAAATTTATTAAATAATTCAAGTTTATTTTGGTTACCTAAAGAATTAATTTTATTTAATAATTGTAATTTAAAAAGAAAAATAAATTTAAATTTATCTAAAGATTCAAATCTACTCCTTTGTGAAAATATAATTTTTGGACGTACTTCAATGAATGAGACATTTGAAAAAGGATATTTTTCAGATTTTTGGAATATTAATATTGATAATAAATTAATTCATACCGAAGCCATAAATACAGATTTATTTGAGAAAAAATATTTGAATAGTTTTTCGACCTTAAATAATAATTCTGCAGTTGCGACAATTATTATTGTTGGAAATAAATTTTTGAATAATGTAAATAATTTATCTGAAACTCTAACAAATAATGAAAATACAACTTCAAATTATTCCCACTGGGAAAATAAATTGATCGTAAGACTTTTATCTAAAGATAGTTATAATCTTAAATTTGCAATTGATAAACTTTTGTCTTATTTTTTTGAAGGTTCAAAAATACCAAAAATATGGAACGTATAAATGAAACTGACTCCTAGAGAAAAAGATAAACTTTTAATAAGTCTTGCAGCAATCGTTGCTAAAAATAGATTGTCAAAGGGTATAAAATTAAATTATCCAGAAGCTATAGCTTTAATAACAGATTTCGTAGTAGAGGGAGCTAGAGAAGGCAAAAGTGTTGCAGAATTGATGGAGGCAGGAGCTCATGTTATTAAAAAAGAGGATTGTATGGAAGGCATTCCAGATATGGTTAAAGAGGTTCAAGTAGAAGCTACTTTTCCTGATGGGACTAAGTTAGTAACGGTGCACAAACCTATTAGGTGATAATTATGAAGCCAGGTGAAGTAATTACAAAAAACGAGAAGATAGACTTAAATAAAGACTCTAAAGTTACTAAGATAAAAATTTCTAATTCTGGAGATAGACCCGTACAAGTTGGAAGCCATTATCATTTTTTTGAAACAAACGAGTATTTAGTTTTTGATAGGAAATTATCATATGGAAAAAGATTAAATATACCATCAGGAACTGCTGTGAGATTTGAACCAGGTCAATCTAAAGATGTTGAGCTTATAGAAATAAATGGATTAAAAAAAATATACGGGTTCAATAAGAAAGTTATGGGTAATTTATAGTGGCTAAAATTTCTAGAGCAGCTTATGCAGATATGTATGGGCCTACTACAGGAGATAAAGTTAGGCTTGCAGATACTGACTTATTTATTGAAGTTGAGAAAGACTTAACTACTTATGGCGAAGAAGTAAAGTTTGGTGGCGGAAAAGTAATAAGAGATGGCATGGGTCAATCACAAATTAGTAGAAAAAAAGGAGCTGCTGATACAGTTATAACTAATGCTTTAATAGTTGATGTAAATGGAATTTATAAAGCTGATGTTGGTTTAAAAGATGGAAAAATATTTGAAATTGGTAAAGCAGGTAATCCAGATACTCAATCTAAGGTAAATATCATTATTGGTCCAGGAACAGAGATAATTGCTGGAGAAGGAAAAATTTTAACAGCTGGAGGTTTTGATAGTCATATTCATTATATATGTCCTCAACAAATTGATGATGCTTTGCACTCAGGTATTACAACCATGCTTGGAGGAGGGACCGGACCAGCGCATGGAACACTTGCAACAACGTGTACACCTGGTCCATGGCATATACAAAGAATGATTCAATCTGCTGATGGTTTTTCTATGAATTTAGCTTTTGCTGGAAAAGGAAATTCTTCATTGCCAGAAGGTCTTGAGGAACAAATTCTAGCTGGAGCCTCAGCTTTAAAATTACATGAGGATTGGGGTACTACTCCTGGAGCAATTGATAATTGTTTAAATATTGCTGACAAAAATG
>CACJRQ010000036.1 GCA_902595885.1 uncultured Pelagibacteraceae bacterium | reverse complement strand
AATCATTAAAAAATACAGCTAGAGTGCAAGCATTTAGAAATTTTCTATTCAGTAAAATAGGCGATTGGAAGTAGAAAATCTCCAAAAACTCCCTAAATCATTATCAAATCTCAACATGCGACACTATTGCGATTGATAATCATTCTCATTGAGAATAGTTCTCATTCTCAACAATAACGTAATAATTAAGGAGTTTAATGAGAAAATTATCAATTTTGGCATTAATTACATCTTTATTTGTATCAACTTTCGCGATTGCAAATGAAGTTAATGTATTCAATGCAAGACACTATAAGGCTGATGCTGAAATGTATGGAAAATTTACAGCAGCTACAGGTATTAAAGTAAATTTAATTAATGGTAAATCAGGAGCCTTAGAAAAAAGAATAGCCGAAGAGGGAGCAGATTCTTCAGCTGATCTTTATATCACTGCAGATGCTGGAAGATGTGGTGCAATGGAAGCTAAAGGTTTGCTTCAAGGTGGTTTATCATCTGCAACAATCAAAGCATCTGTTCCAAAAAACTTTAGAACTAATAAGTGGGTTGGAGTAGCAAAAAGAGCAAGAATAATTTATTACTCACCCGAAAGAGTAAGTGGTGCTGAATTATCTGGTTTAACTTACGAAGGTTTAGCTGATCCAAAATGGAAAGGTAGATTAGTAATAAGAAAATCAAGCAATATTTATAATAAATCTCTTGTAGCTTCATTAATAGAAAATAATGGAAAAAAAGCTACAGCTGAATGGGCAAAAAGTGTTGTTGCTAACATGGCAAGAGAGCCAAAAGGGAATGATAGAGCTCAAATTATGGCTGTTGCAGCAGGGGAAGCAGATATTGCAGTAGCAAACACTTATTATTTAGCACTTATGTTGTCTGGTAATAAAGGTGAAGAGCAACAAGCAGCCGCAAAAAAAGTTAAAGCGTTTTTCCCTAATCAAAATGATAGAGGAACACATATGAATATTAGCTGTGCTGCATTAGTTAAAGGTGCACCTAATAAAGCAAATGCGATTGCACTTGTTGATTTTTTATTATCACCAGAGTCTCAGGAACACTTTACGAACAATACTTTTGAGTTTCCTATGATTGGTGGAGTTTCTCCAAGTCCATTAGTAGTAAATAATTTAGGATTAGATTTTAAACAAGATCTAGTAACTAAAGTTTCTAGTTATGGAAAAAATCAAGCTGCTGCATTAGAAGTTATGACAGCTGCTGGTTGGAAGTAACATATAGTGAAAAAGAATTTATTTAATTTTGATTTAAGTAATTCTTCTGTAATGAGCGGTTCACTTGAGGGTCAGATAACATGTGAACCATGCTCATCAGAGTGTGAAAAAATTCAAAAAAAAATAAATAATAGAAAATTATCAGAGATTGAAAAAGACGAGGCCCTAGACATCCTCACTCCTTTTAAATGATGATATATTTCTTTAGACGGTGCCCACGTCACTCTCCTTTAGGATCTTTACCCTTTCCTAAAAATTGTCGTGGGCATTAAAAAAATATGATTGAAGGATTTAAAATACCTCAAGTAACATTTAGAATTAGAGAAGGCGACACTTCAGACAATGAAATTGCATGTGCAATTGGTGGGAAGTGGACAAATAAATCCACTGACGATTTTTTTAAAAATAAAAGAGTAATTTTATTTAGTTTACCTGGTGCATTTACACCAACATGCTCCTCTCAACAATTACCTGGATTTGAAAAAAATGCTGATGAATTAAAAAAACTCGGCATTGACGAAATTTATTGTTGTTCAGTAAATGACTCATACGTCATGAATGCTTGGGCAAAAAAAATGGGTATTTCTAATGTTAAAGTAATACCAGATGGATCAGGGCTTTTTACAAAATATATGGGAATGTTAATTTCAAAAGACCATGATGGATTTGGCCAAAGAAGTTGGAGATATATGGCAATTATTAATGATGGTGTTGTTGAAAAATGGTGGCAGGAGCCAGGAATTAATAATTCAGGTTCAGATGACGACCCGTATATAGAAACTACACCAGAAAATACATTGAAATATCTTTCTGCATCAAAGTAAATTCATATTAAAAAAATTTTTTTATATTATAAGACCTTTAATGTTAAAAAATTTAAACATATGGTTTCTATCATCTTTATTGATTTCTATAGGTGTTTTAATTCCAATCTTTACAGTTTTTTTTAGTTTTTTTGAAGAAACTTCAAATTATTATCAAATATTAAAAGATACTTTTTTATTTGAATATGTTTTTAATTCTTTCATTTTATTAACGTGTGTTTTGTTATTAACTTTTTTAATTGGGACAACGTGTGCATACTTAGTTTCTTTTTATAAATTTCCTTTAAGTGATTTCTTTAAATGGGGTCTTATACTTTCTTTTGCAGTTCCTCCTTACATTTATGCATATTCTTTGACAGCCTTTTTTGAAAATTATGGAACAGCATTTACAATCTTGACAACTTTATTTGGAGAAGGGGAATACAATAAACATATTCCAAAGTTTGATGGTCTTCTTGGAGCAGTACTTTCGCTGTCATTTTCATTATACGCTTATGTATATATTCTTTCTAGAGCATCATTTTTATATCAATCTCAAAACTTAATTGATTTAGGAAGAAGCTTAGGTTTTTCAAAATTTAAATCTCTATATTCTTTGATATTAC
>CACJRQ010000035.1 GCA_902595885.1 uncultured Pelagibacteraceae bacterium | reverse complement strand
GTTTACTTTCATAATAGATTTTCTTTTCTTTCCATCATGCATACCTATTTTCAATGCCCAATCAGGATTGTAAACTGGTGAAGGTGCACCTTTTCCAAAAGAGATAAACTTATGTTTATTTAAATCATTAACTGTTTTTGGCATTCCATTTTTTTCTAAATATTTATTTGATCCATAAATATAGTACTTAATATCAACTAATTTTTTTTGAATATAATTTAGCTGCTTTGGTCTCCTCATAAAAATACCAATATCAGCTTGACGAGTACTTAGATCTAATTCTTTATCGTCGAAAACTAGTTCAATCTCAATCTCTGGATTGAGTGACATAAATTCTTTAATTCTTGGTGTTAACCAATGTGTTCCAAAACTTCTTACAGTTGTAATAGTTAATTTTCCTGTTGGTTTGCTCTTTTGATCACCAAGTGATGTCTCAACTTCTTTAAGCTTACTGATTACCTCATGAGCTGTTTTAAAAACATACTCTCCATTTTGCGTGAGAGTCAAACCTCTTGCATGCCTTTCAAACAACTGTACTTTTAAATCTTGTTCCAATGATTGGATTTGTCTACTAATAGCAGATTGACTAAGATTCAAATTAACAGTAGCATTTGTAAAGCTGCCAGCTTCTGCTACCGCATGAAAGATTTTTAATTTATCCCAATCCATTATTTATTTAAATCAACTAATACTCTTCCAGAAATTTCCCCTTTTAAAATTTTTGGATAGGTTTCAATTAATTCCTCTAAACTTACAGTTAAAATTGATTTTTCTAAAATATCAAAATCAATTAATTTTGAAGCTTCCCCCCAAATGAAGCCTCTTCTTCTTATGCTACAATTAGCAGAGTCCATGCCCCATACTTTGATACCTCGCAACATAAATGGTAACAAATTTGTTTTAAGTTCATTACTATTTGCATTTCCACAAACAGCTATTATTCCATTTGATTTTGTTTGAGCAATTGCATTTGCTAAAATTTTTCCTCCAACCGTATCAACTACTCCATCCCATAGACCTTTGTCTATTGGTCGTGGATCTTTGTCAAATTCAGCCCTATTTATAATGTTTTTTGCACCTAATGATTTTAAATAGTCTGATTTTGAATCTTTTCCAGTAACAGCAGAAACATTGTATCCCATTTTAGTTAAAGCCATAACTGCTACACTGCCAACTCCTCCAGTTGCACCTGTTACTAAAACATCATTAACTTTTTCCCCTAGCAAAATACTTTCTCTTGCTTGTATTGCAAAAGCACTCATTAATGAAGTGAAGCCTGCTGTCCCTAAAATCATAGCTTGTTTAGTTGTTAAGCTATCTGGTTTTTTTACTAAAAAATCTGCATTTACTTTTGCAATTTGTGAATAACCACCAAAAAATATTTCTCCAACTCTAAATCCAGTTAAAATTACCTCATCTCCTTCTTTAAATTTTGAATTTTCACTTTCAATTACTTTTCCTGAAAAATCTATTCCTGGAATATGTGGAAACTCTTTAACTAAACGTCCGCCATTTTTTAAAATCATTCCATCTTTAAAATTAAGGTCAGAATAATCTACTTTTACAGTCACATCTCCGTGTTTTAAGAAGCTTTTATCAATAGATTTAACATGACGTGTAAAGCTTTCGCCTTCTTGATTAAGAATCAGTGCTTTAAATTGGTCAGACACACTAGTCTTTTAACTCAGTGCTGATAAATCGTAAATATCTATTTTGATAACTCAGATCTTCTTTAAACTGACCTAAGTAAAAATTAGTTACAGTTGTTGCTTGTTCTTTTTTTATACCCCTCATAGTCATACACTGATGGGTTGAATCTATTGTTACAGCTACACCTTTTGCATCTAGCGCTTCCATTAATGTATTTGCAATTTGAACAGTTAATCTTTCTTGTGTTTGTAGTCTTTTTGAAAATATTTCAACAACTCTTGCAATTTTGCTTAATCCAACAACTCTCTCATTTGGTATATATGCAACATGTGCTTTTCCAATAATTGGAGCCATATGATGTTCACAGTGACTTTGTACTGAAATATTTTTTTGAACAACCATATCACTGTAACCTTCAACATCACCAAAAGTTTTATCTAAAACTTTTTTTGCGTCTTCATTGTAGCCTTGAAAATATTCTTTAAATGCTTTTACAACTCTTTTAGGAGTTTCAAGTAATCCCTCTCTTTTAGGATCTTCTCCCATCCAGGACAAAATTGTTCTGATAGCTTCTTCAGCTTCTTTATCTGAAACCTTATTTGTATCCAAATTCTTGTTGTCTGTGTCTTTTACTAATTTCATAGCGCCTTTTTATACAGTAAATACCTTAATTTAAAAATATTTAATATATTTAGATATGTGCTACATAATCACCCCGTATGTTCAAAAAAAGAGAAAATATCTATGATATTGAAGAAGGAAATCTTCTTTCACCTAAATTTGATAATGATGGGCTGATTCCAGTCATTACCATGTGTTCAAAAACTAAAGATATTTTGATGCATGGATATATGAATGTAGAAGCTCTTAAAAAAACCATCGAAACCAAAGAGGCTCATTATTTTAGTAGATCTAGAAAAACTATTTGGCATAAAGGTAAAACAAGTGGATTTACTCAAAAGGTTACTGAAATAAGAATTGATGATGATCAAGACTCGATATGGTTAACCGTTGATATTGGTGATGGAGCTAGTTGTCATGTTGGTTATAGATCTTGTTTTTATAGATCAATTCCTATGGGT
>CACJRQ010000034.1 GCA_902595885.1 uncultured Pelagibacteraceae bacterium | reverse complement strand
GCTAGTGAAGAGTTTTCAAATACAAAATTTATTAAAAGAGAAGAAATTAAATCTGATCGACCCGAGCTTGGTACAGCTAGAATTGTTGTTTCAGGTGGAAGAGGAATGCAGAGTGGAGATAATTTTAAATTAATAACAGAAATTGCTGACAAGCTTGGTGCAGCTATTGGAGCATCTAGAGCAGCAGTGGATGCTGGTTATATAAGTAATGATCATCAAGTAGGTCAAACAGGAAAAGTAGTTGTTCCAGATTTGTATATTGCTATTGGAATTTCTGGAGCAATTCAGCACTTAGCTGGAATGAAGGAAAGTAAAGTCATTGTTGCAATTAATAAAGATGGCGAAGCGCCAATTTTCAGTGTGGCAGATTATGGTCTTGAAGCAGATTTATTTGAGGCAATACCTCAGTTCATGGAAGAGCTGAACAAATTAAACACTATACAAAAATAATCCTTACCGTTAAAAACTAGGTAATGTCTAGAGAATCAATGGAATATGACGTTGTAATCATTGGTGGAGGTCCATCAGGATTATCGACTGCAATAAAGTTAAAACAATTAGATCCTAATTTAAATGTTTGTTTATTAGAGAAAGCTTCAGAAATTGGAGCTCATATTTTAAGTGGAAATGTATTTGAAACACGTGCACTAGACGAATTATTACCAAATTGGAAAGAATTAAATTCTCCAATTAAAACAAAAGTAACTAAAGAAAAATTTTTATTTTTAGGAAAAAACAAATCTTTAAGTTGGCCAACTTGGTTATTACCTGCGGTACAGCAAAATCATAAAAATTATATTATCAGTTTAGCAAATCTTTGTAGATGGCTTGCTGAACAAGCTGAAAATTTAGGTGTTGAAATCTTTCCAGGATTTCCAGCAAGTGAAATTTTATATAACGAAGATGGATCTGTTAAAGGTGTAGCTACTCAAGATATGGGCATAGATAAAGATGGTAACAAAAAAGATAGTTTTGAACCTGGTATTGAGCTTTTAGGTAAAGTAACTGTCTTTGCAGAAGGGTGCAGAGGTCATCTAGGAAAACAATTGATTAAAAAATTTGAATTAAATAAAGGTAAAGATCCTCAACAATACGGAATTGGTTTTAAAGAAATTTGGGAAATAAAAGATAAAAATCATGAAGAGGGCTTAGTTATGCATACAGCTGGATGGCCATTAGATAACAATACTTATGGTGGTAGTTTTATGTATCACGCAGAAAATAAACAAGTTTTTCTAGGTTATGTAATCGGTTTAGATTATAAAAATCCTCATCTATCTCCTTACGATGAATTTCAAAAGTTTAAAACACATCCATCAATAAAAAGAATTATAGAAGGTGGAAAAAGAATTTCTTATGGTGCAAGAGCTTTAATTGAAGGTGGGTTTCAAAGTTTACCAAAAATGTTTATGCCCGGAGCACTACTAGTTGGATGTGATGCTGGAACTTTGAATATGCCAAAAATAAAGGGTTCTCATACAGCGATGAAAAGTGGAATAATTGCAGCTGAAACTATTAATGAACATTTCAAAGAAAACAAAGATTTATCCATTTATGAAAATAAATTTAAAAATAGTTGGTTACATAAAGAGCTTTATGAGGCCAGAAATGTAAAACCTAGTTTTAGTTGGGGGTTAATTTTAGGAATAATTTTTACAGGCATTGATCAAATTTTATTTCGAGGCAAACTTCCTTTTACTCTAAAACATAAGCACGCTGATCATGAAACATTAAAGCCTGCTAATCAAATGCCTAAAATAGATTATCCAAAATATGATAATATTATCACTTTTGATAAAACAAGTTCAGTATATCTAACTGGTACTAATCATGCAGATAATCAGCCAGTTCATTTAAAACTTAAAGATCCTGAATTACCAATCAATTATACTTTAGAAAAATTTGATGAACCTGCTCAAAGATATTGTCCTGCTGGGGTTTATGAAGTTCAAAAAGAAAATGATGTAAATAAATTTGTAATCAATTCGCAAAATTGTATCCATTGCAAAACATGTGATATTAAAGAACCTTCTCAAAATATAACTTGGGTTACACCAGAAGGAAGTGGTGGTCCAAGATATGGAAATATGTAATTAAGATAAATCTATTGCAAACTTTTTTAAAGTTTCGATAGGAACATGTTTTAGAGTATTTTTGTGAGTTCTTTTGAGGAATATTGGACAACCTTTACCTGCTTCAACCGCTCTTGCATACCAACTTGCACATACGCACCAACCATCTCCATCTTTTAATCCTGGAAAACCAAATTCTGGATGTGGAGTAATTAAATCATTACCTGCTTCTTTTAACCACTCCAAGAACTCAGTTGTTACTTTTGCACAAACTGTATGAACGCCATGATCATTTTTATCAGTGTTACAACAACCATCACGAAACCAACCTGTTAGAGGATTATTTGAACATTCCTCCAGATCTTCTCCTAAAACATTTTTTTGAATTTTAACTTTTTCCATATACGTTATAAATATTTTCATCAATAGTTCCATTGAAAGAAATAGATCTTCTTTCCTCCTCAGTATCACTAAATGGAAAAACAGTATGCATTAAATAATTTGGAAAAAAATAAAAATCACCAACTTTTGGTTCTATATTCAAAGTGGATTCACATAGAAACATTTTTGAACCATGTATCAACTGTAAATTTCCGCCAGTGTATTTAGTATCTTTCAATTTTTGCTTATGCTCTCCCAAACTTTTAGGTACTTTTAAAAATCCA
>CACJRQ010000033.1 GCA_902595885.1 uncultured Pelagibacteraceae bacterium | reverse complement strand
TAAAAGCCTTAATTTATAAAGTTGAGAAATAAATTTCATAAAACATATTAATGAATAAAAAAAAATTTACCTATAAAAAAAGCGGAGTTAACATCAAAGCTGCTGATAAATTTGTTGATTTCATTTCTACAGTTTCAACAAAAAAAAGAGGCAAAAAAAAGTTTTCTAATATAGGGGGCTTTGGTTCAATTACAAACATACCAAATAACATTAAGAAACCTAAGATCGTAGCTTGCACTGATGGTGTGGGAACTAAAATTGAAATTGCTAATACTTTAAATAAATTTGACACAATTGGAATTGATCTGGTTGCTATGAGTGTAAATGATTTAATCGTTCAAGGTGCTAAGCCGTTACTTTTTTTAGATTATATATCTCTAAATAAAATCGATCTAAAGAAACTTAAAGCAATAATAAAAGGGATTAAAAAAGGTTGTGATCAATCAGAATGTGAACTTGTCGGTGGAGAAACTGCTGAAATGCCAGGTACTTACGAAAAAGGGAAATTTGATATTGCAGGTTTTGCTGTAGGAGTTGTTGGAAAAAATAAAATTTTATATAAAAGTAAAATAAAAAAAAATAACCTTATAATAGCTATCCCTTCAAGTGGTTTACATTCTAATGGATATTCTCTTGTAAGATATTTATTAAAACAAAAAAAAATAAATATTAAAAAAAATAAATTTTTAAAGTCTGAGCTTTTAAAACCAACTAAGATATATGTAAAAGAAATAATGAATTTGATTAATAAAAATTTAATTAATGGTTGTGCAAATATTACTGGTGGTGGAATATCTGATAATATTAAAAGAATTATACCAGATAAACTTTCTGCAAATATAAGTTTAGATCAAATTAAAACTTTTAAAATATTTAACTGGCTCAAAAATAATGGAATTTCCAACGTAGAAATGATTAAAACTTTTAATTGTGGTGTTGGTTTTTGTTTAATTATTGAAAGTAAAAATTTAAAAAAAATAAATAAATTTTTTTCAAAAAAATATAAACCATATGTTATTGGAAAAATTTCTGAAGGTAAAAACAAAGTTAAACTAGATGGTTCAATCAACTGGTTCTAGTAAAATAAGAACAGCTGTATTTATTTCAGGTACAGGGAGTAATTTGAAATCTCTGATTAAATTTTCAAAAACTAGTAAATCTCCTATATCAATTGAGTTTATTTTTTCAAATAATTCTAAAGCAAAAGGATTAAATTACGCTAAAATATATAAAATTAAAAAAAGGGTATTAAATTTTAAAAATAAAAATTTTAGTGAAAATAAGTTACTTTCAATTTTAAAAAAAAAAAATATTGAAATTATTTGTCTTGCTGGATTTATGAAAATTTTATCTAACAATTTTATTAAAAAATTTAAAGGAAAAATATTAAACATACATCCCTCTTTATTACCTAAATACAAAGGTTTAAATACTTACAAAAGAGCATTGAATAATAAAGATCAATACTCGGGATGCACTGTTCATTTTGTAAATTCAAAATTAGACTCTGGAAAAATTGTTCTTCAAAAGAAAGTAAAAATCACAAAAAATGAAACTGAGACTTCTCTAGCTAAAAAAATTTTAGCTCAAGAACACAAGATATACCCGAAGGCTATATTAAAAATATTTAATCTTTAAAGAAAAAATCTATCTCTATTTTAGCATTTTCAACACTATCTGATCCGTGGACAGAGTTTTTGTCTATTGAAATTCCATATTTTTTTCGAATAGTACCTTCTTGTGCATCTTTTGGATTTGTTGCTCCCATTAATTCTCTATTTCCTAAAACTGCATTTTCTTTTTCAAGAACCATTACTACAATTGGGCCTGATGAAAGATAGTCGCATAAATCATTATAAAATGGCTTTGTTTCATGAACTTTGTAAAATTTTTCTGCTTCAGACTTTTCAATTTGGATTTTTTTTTCTTTTAAAATTAAAAAACCTTGACCTTTAAACATTTCCTTAATTTCATTTTCAAGATTTCTTTCAACAGCGTCGGGTTTAATAATTGATAAAGTTTGCTCCAAATTATTCATAATTTTCCTCTATAAGTTTATTTAATAATCTCACTCCATAGCCTGTTGCACCACCTGAATTTAATGCTCCACCATATTTTGAAAAAGCCATTCCAGCTATATCTAAATGTGCCCAAGGTGTTTTGTTTAAAATGAATCTTTGTAAAAATTGAGCAGCAGTTGTAGATCCCGCACCTCCAACATAATTAATATTCTGCATATCTGCATTTTTTGAATTTATTAATTTATCAAAATTTTCATTTAACGGCATTCTCCAAACTTTTTCTTCTACATATTTTCCTGCATTGATTAATTGTTTTGATAATTTGTCGTCATTTGAAAATAAACCTGCATACTCAGAACCTAATGAGACAATTATTGCTCCAGTTAAAGTAGCTAAATCTACTATAAATTTTGGTTTAAACTTTTCCTCTGTATACGTTAAAGCATCTGCAAGTACCAATCTTCCTTCTGCATCAGTGTTTAAAATTTCAACAGTTTTTCCGCTGTAAGACTTTACAATATCACCGGGTCTTTGTGCATTTCCACCTGGCATATTTTCAACAAGGCCAACAACACCAACAGCATTTATTTTTGCTTTTCTAAGTGCTAAGCTTTTCATTAATCCTACCACAACTGCAGAACCAGCCATATCGTAGGTCATATCCTCCATGAATTTTGCTGGTTTTAAAGATATTCCACCGGTATCAAAACAAACTCCTTTTCCTACAAAAGCTAAAGGCTTTGATTTATTTTTTAGTCCACTCCATTCCATAGTTACGAG
>CACJRQ010000032.1 GCA_902595885.1 uncultured Pelagibacteraceae bacterium | reverse complement strand
TTCTCCATTTCAATCGATCATAGTTTAACCCAGCATCATTCTTAAATTTTTTAGGAACATTTGCTATAGCTTGGTCAACACCATAGCCTTTACTCATTAAAAGATGTCTTGCATTATACAAAAGTTCATAATCTTTTGGCAGATATCTTATTAATCTTTGTAAATCCCAACGATCTCCGTTCCAAGCTAAATAATCAGCTCGTTTGATATAGTCATCTGCATTTAAATATTTTTTATATTTTTTCCTGAAATATTTTAATTCGTTTTTAGATAAATCTGCTGTTATCCAGCCTTCTTTAATTAGTTTTGTACCTTTGTCTTTGTCTCCAACTAAAATGTAACTTTCTCCAAGTATCATTTTTCCATAACCACTTAATGGATCTTTTTTTCCAAACCAATTTATTATTTTTTTAGGTGAAATACTTTCCGTTGATAGTTTGTGTTCAGCAAGATATCTAATTCTGTCTATTCTAGGAAAATCTGAATTCTTATTTAAAAAAATTTGATATTCATAAATGGATGCTTGGTTACCAGAGGTTAAAAGATGTCTCCATTGTATAAAATTATAAATTGATTTGTCTTTTGCTTTTTTTGCTATTTTAAGCGCAGATGACCATTTGCTTTTCTGCATTTCTGAAATGGCTTTTTTAGCTAAGCCAAAGTCTTTTTTGCTATAATATCTTGAAATCTTAATATTCTTAGTTGCTCTTGTCCCAGCTACTGTTGGTTTTTTCTTCGGTATTTTAAAACTTATTTTTTTTTCTTTTATAACCAACTCTTTTTTAACAATCACTTCCTCAATTTTAATCTCTTTAGTTTTAGAGGGTTTCTTTAAAGGTTTAAGGATATTTATAGATATTTTCTTTTGAATTTCTTCCTTACTTAAAACAGGTTTTTTTAAGGGTATAACTGAATTGATTTCAGCAAAGAGATTATTTGAAAATATTAATATTGATACAGTGAAACCTAAAAATAATATTTTTTTGAGCATAATCTTTTAGTATATGAATCTTTAAACTATGTTATAAGTATTTATGTTTAAAGGATCAAATGTTGCTTTAATTACACCATTTAAAAATAATGGTCTAGATGAGGACGCATATATAAAATTAATCCATTTCCAGATTGATAATGGTACCAATGGACTTGTTCCAGCTGGTACAACAGGTGAATCACCCACGTTAAGTCATGACGAGCATCAAAGAGTAATAGATTTATGTATAAAAGAAAGTAATGGAAAAATTCCAGTTATTGCTGGTACGGGTTCAAACTCAACAGAAGAAGCGATTTCTTTAACCACACATGCAGAAAAAGCAGGTGCTAATGGAGCTTTGATAGTTACACCTTATTACAATAAACCAACACAAGAAGGTTTGTATCAACATTATAAAGCAATTAATGACAAGTGTGGCATTCCAATTATAATTTATAATATTCCTGGTAGATCTGTGATTGACATGTCAGTTGATACAATGGCTAGGCTGTATGAGCTTAAAAATATAGTTGGAGTTAAAGATGCAACAGGTGATTTAAATAGAGTTAATCAAACACTTGAAAAATTAGGTAAAGATTTTATTCAATTAACGGGTAATGATGATAATGTTTTTGAATTTAATAAACGCGGTGGAGTAGGAACTATTAGTGTAACAGCAAATATTGCACCGAAACTTTGTTCTGATTTTCAAAGATTTTCAAAATCAGATACTGATAATGAAATAAAAGAAGCAGAAAGATTAGATAAATTATTACAACCAGTTCATCACGCAATGTTTGTTGAGAGTAATCCTAGTCCTGTAAAATACGCTGCAAAACTCTTAGGACTTTGTGATGATAATGTAAGACTACCACTCGTAAAAATAACAGAAACAACAAAAGAAATTGTAAAAAAAGCTCTTCAGTCTGCTAAGTTAATTTAATGAACAAAAAAACCAATCCTGGTTTGAAAATAATTTGTTTAAACAGAAAAGCTAGTTTTAACTATTTTTTTGAAGATCTTTTTGAAGCTGGAATTGTTTTAAAAGGATCTGAGATTAAATCAGTAAGAGATGGCAAGGTTAATATCGCCGAGTCTTATGCTGTTGAAAAAGGAGGTGAAATTGTCTTAATTAATTCACATATATCTGCATACAAGCAAGCCAGTTACTCAAATCATGATCCAACCGGTGATAGAAAATTACTTCTTAATAAAAAAGAAATAAGTAAATTAATAGGTAAAATGCAAAGAGATGGTTTCACATTAGTTCCAACAAAAATGTATTTTAAAAAAGGAAAGGCTAAAATAGAATTAGCTGTTGCTAAAGGAAAAAAGCAATATGATAAAAGAGCAACAAAAAAAAGTAGAGATTGGAACCGTGAAAAGGCAAGATATATTAGAAAATCAAGCTAAAATTGTTTTTTTAGGAATTGGTTCAAATTTAGGTGTAAGAAAAAAAAATATAGAAAAAGCAAAGTTTTTATTAGCAGAGTATAATTTAGATTTTCTGTCAGTATCTAGTTATTATGAAACTCCTTCATGGCCCGATCCAAGAAAACCTAAATTCTTAAATATAATTTTAAAATTAAAATACCATAACAGTCCTCAAGAATTGTTAAAAATTTGTAAATCTATAGAAATTCAACTAGGTAGAAAAAAAGCAAAAAAAAACGCTCCTCGTATATGTGATTTAGATATAATCGATTTTAATAAATTGGTATCAAAAAAAAATTCTAAAATTAATTTACCTCATAAAATGATGCACAAAAGAAACTTTGTATTATTTCCATTATTCGAGATTCAAAAGAATTGGATCCATCCTGATAAACAAATTGATGTTAAAACCTTGATTTC
>CACJRQ010000031.1 GCA_902595885.1 uncultured Pelagibacteraceae bacterium | reverse complement strand
CAAATTGTTCATTTAAACCTGTGGTAAAACACCATGGCGTCCCTTTTTTAGAAAAAAAACAAAAAGAATTAATCGTTAACGAAAGTAATAAAAATGACATTAAGAAAATATTAGGAAATCCATCAACTAAAAGTAAGTTTGATAATGATGTTTGGATTTATATTGAGAGAAAACAAACTCAATCAAGACTTAAAAATTTAGGAAGAATGAAAATTTACAAAAATGATGTTTTAGTTCTAGAAATTAACAAGATGGGTATTTTGAAAAAAAAAGATTTTTACAATAAAGATGATATGGAAAAAATTGAACTTGTTGATGGAACAACAAGTTCGGGCTTTAAACGTAAGTCATTCATATATGACTTTATGTCAAGTATGAGGCAAAAAATTAATGACCCTCTTGGACAGAGGGCCAAAAAACGAAAAGATATTAACCGGCGATAACTGCAAGTAAAAGTAAAGCCACAATATTTGTTATTTTAATCATTGGATTAACAGCAGGACCAGCTGTATCTTTATAGGGATCACCTACCGTATCGCCAGTAACAGCTGCTTTATGCGCTTCCGATCCTTTGCCTCCATGATTTCCGTCTTCGATATATTTTTTTGCGTTATCCCATGCTCCGCCACCTGCGGTCATAGATACAGCTACAAACAATCCTGTAATTATCACACCAAGCAACATTGCACCAACAGCAGCTAAAGCAGCCACTTGACCACCAATTGATAGAATAACAAAATAGAGAATCACTGGTGACAAAACGGGTAATAATGATGGAATAATCATTTCTTTAATAGCTGCAACAGTTAACAAATCAACTAATTTGGCATAGTCAGGTTTTTGTTTTCTTTTCATTATACCTGGAAATTTTTTAAATTGTCTTCTTACTTCAACAACGACAGCACCTCCGGCTCTTCCAACTGCTTGCATACCCATTGAACCAAATAGGTAGGGTAACATTCCACCTATCAGTAATCCAACAACAACATATGGATTAGATAAATCAAAAGTTACAACTATACCTTCTAAAGCAGAACCTGCCTCTTTTGAAAAATGTTTTATATCCTCAGTGTAAGCAGCAAATAGTACTAATGCACCTAGACCAGCTGACCCAATTGCGTATCCTTTGGTTACTGCTTTTGTAGTATTACCTACTGCATCTAAGGCATCAGTTGTTTTTCTTACTTTTTTATCAAGATTAGACATTTCGGCGATACCACCAGCGTTATCTGTAACTGGTCCATATGCATCTAAAGCAACAACCATACCAGCTAAAGCAAGCATGGTAGTTACAGCAATTGCAATACCAAAAAGTCCAGCAATAGAATTCGTTATAAGAATTCCAGCAACAATTATCAATGCAGGAATAGCTGTTGCCTCCATAGAAACTGCTAAACCTTGAATAACGTTTGTACCATGACCTGTTGTAGATGATAGAGCAACAGATTTTACAGGTCTATAACTTGTGCCTGTATAGTATTCAGTAATCCAAATTAATAAACCAGTAATAACTAACCCTATTACCCCACAGTAATATAGGTCCATTCCGTTAAATTTTTGATCATTGACAGTATATTCATTTGTAAAACCAATTACGTAATCTGTAACAGGCCATAAAATTACTAAAGATGCTACTGCTGAAACAATAAAACCTTTGTATAATGCATTCATCACATTATTGTTTTTTCCAAGTTTAACAAAAAATGTTCCAATAATAGATGTTAATAAACACGCCGCACCAATTGTTAAAGGATAAATCATCATGTTTAAATCACCAACAAAGAAAATTGATGATAAAACCATTGTAGCAACAATTGTTACCGCATAAGTTTCAAATAAATCAGCTGCCATTCCAGCACAGTCTCCTACGTTGTCTCCAACGTTGTCTGCAATTACAGCAGGGTTTCTAGGATCATCTTCTGGTATTCCAGCTTCGACTTTTCCTACTAGATCAGCACCAACATCAGCGCCTTTTGTGAATATTCCACCACCTAATCTTGCAAAAATAGATATTAATGATGCGCCAAAACCTAGTGCAACTAAAGCATTTACTATTTCTCTTTCATCAATATTAAACCTTAATAATAAATAATAATAAACAGCTATAGATAATAATGCTAAACCAGCAACCAACATACCAGTTACAGCACCAGATTTAAATGCAACTGAAAGACCATGAGCCAAGCCTTTTCTAGAGGCTTCTGCTGTTCTAACGTTCGCTTCAACAGAAACTAGCATTCCTACATAACCAGCTATTCCAGATAAAGTAGCGCCAATTAAATAACCGAGACCTACTAATGGACTAAATGCAATACTTACAATTACCAAAACTGCAGCACCAACAATAGCTATAGTTTTGTATTGTCTTGCTAAATATGCTTTTGCACCAATTTGAATTGCTGATGCAATATCTTGCATTTTTGCATTTCCTGGACTTGAATTAAGAATATTTTTTCCGGTTAAAAATCCATAAACGATAGATAATAAACCAGCTCCGATTGTATATAAAAGTATTGTTTCGACTGTTCCGCTCATATTAACCTTAAGTTGTTGGTTGTTAAATTTTTAAGCCCGCACAATACAAAAAAAGGTAGAAAAGACAACGATTAACTTCTAAAACCGATGAATATAACCTTTAGATTTAGCTTGGATTTGCTTGTCTTTTTGATTAAAAATTAAAGACCTATCTTTACCAGATATAATTTTACCAATTTTAGTTATTTTAATTCCAGATGTTTTGGATGCATTTTGAATGATTCTAGCCTTTTTAATACCTGCAGTAAATAAAACCTGATAATCATCTCCATTAGAAATTAGATTAATTTTATTTAATTTTCGATTTTTAATAAAATTACTCAACTTTTTTGAAACAGGGATTTTATTTT
>CACJRQ010000030.1 GCA_902595885.1 uncultured Pelagibacteraceae bacterium | reverse complement strand
TACAACATACTTTCTTCTCTCTTTTAAAAACTTGCTATCAACAACACCTATTCTTGCTAATAAACTTAAAACTATAGGTAACTGAAAACTTATTCCAAATGCAAAAATTAACTTCATAACAAGTGACAAATATTCATTTACTTTAGCTTCTAGTTGTATAGGTAAATTTGTAGACATTCCTGTACTTTCAAATGACAAAAAGAATTTAATAGCTAGAGGCATTATCAAATAATAAACAAGCATGCCTCCTAAGAAGAAAAGAATTGGTGTTAATATTAGATATGGAAGTATGGCAACTTTTTCGTGTTTGTATAAACCTGGTGCAATAAATTTCCATATTTGCATTAGGATGAAAGGACATGTTACAAAAAAAGCTGTAAAAAAGGATACCTTAATATATGTTAAAAAAGTTTCTTGTAAGGCTGTAAAAATAAGCCTTCTTTCAGATCCATCATCTTTTACAGCTTGAGCAAATGGATCTACTAAAAAACCGTAAATATGTTCTGCAAATATGTAACAAAAAACAAAAAAGATTATTAGAAATATAAAACTATGTATTAATCTTTTTCTCAGTTCTGTTAGATGGCTAACAAATCCACCCTCATTTTCTTCATTGCTCATCTTTTTTAGTTTCTTTTTTTATTTCATTATCAATTTTTTCTTCATCAATTTCTAAATTTGAAACTTCATTTTGAATATTACTTACATATCTTTTGGCGGTGCCTATCCAAGAACCAGCTTTCTTTAACATGATTGGGAAATCTTTTGGCCCGAGTACAACAATTGCAATACCAACAACAATTAATATCTCAAACCAACCAATAGTAGGCATGTGATTTAATCTTTGTTTTCTGAGTCTTTATTTTCGTCGGAAATATTTTTTGGCTCAGTGTCGTCAGTGACATCTGACGCCATTCCTTTTTTGAAACTTTTAATTCCCTTAGCTACATCACCCATCAGACTAGAAATTTTTCCTCGTCCAAATAATAAGACTACTAATATAACTACGATTGCTATTTGCCAAATTCCTATGCTCATGAAAAACTTATAACCTTTTTATGATTAATTTAAAAGTTACTTTTTTGTTAATCTTTCTCCTCTGTATCAAGAGTGCTATTTAGCATTTCGTCTATATTAGAATAAATATCCTCTTTTTTTTCTTCTTGTTTTTCTTTATAGAATTTACCAGTTCCAAAAATTGCATTATCAATACTTGAACTATCAATTAAACCAGCTGCACCTAATTCATCAATTGTTGGTAAATCTGATAATTTTTGAAGATTAAAGTGACTTAAGAATTCATCGGTTGTGACATATTGAATTGGTCTACCTGGCACATCTTTACGACCACCTGGCTTTACCCAATTAAGCTCCATCAATATTTCAAGAGTATTTGTACCAAATGCAACACCTCTTATCTCCTCAATCTCAGCTCTAGTAACTGGCTGGTGATAAACAATAATTGCTAAAGTCTCAACAGCAGCTCTTGAAAGTTTCTTTTCTACTGTCTTTTCTTGTGACATGATATTTGACAAGTTAGGAGAAGTTCTGAAAGACCATTTATCTTTTATACAAACAAGATTAATACCACGATGAGAGTATTCTTGCTGCAACTTCTCTAAAGATTTAGTTACATTACCTTTTTTTGTAATTTTACTTTCAATTGTATCAATATCTAATGGTTCGGCAGCTGCAAAAATTACAGCTTCAATTTCTTTTTCCAAATCAGTTAACTTAGATGGAAATTTTAAAATGTTATCTTTAGCAACTCTTTCTTTTTTAATCATTATTTTCCTTTACATAAATATCATCAAACAATTTATCCTGTTTCATAGTTAGGTTTCCTTCTTTAACTAACTCTAAGGAACCAGCAAATATTCCTGCTTTACCAGTACGTTTATATTTTGATCCTTTTTTAAAATTTTTAGGAATTAAATCATCTAATTTTTTCCATTCAATCAATTTACCAAAAAATTCTCTTATTGTTTTAATTCCATCCTCAGCAGTAAATACAGGTAATTTTGGAATATTCATTTTTTGAAAGTCCTTTGTCATAATAATTGTTGAATAAGACTTAAGAAGCTCAAAGAGACTTAGGTTGTATTCAGTGCTATAAATAGATCTTATATTTCCTTTCATCCCTCGTGATCGTATTTCTCTTCCTAGTCTTTTTCTTTTAAGCATTTGTTCTGAGAGTAATCTTATTAGCTCTAATTTTTTAAGTTGTAATTTTAACTTTTCTGCAACCTCTTGGACTTTAAATTCCTCTTCTGGTGTCCCTGGTAGTAATAATTTGGATTTCAAATATGCTAACCAAGTAGCCATTAATAAATATTCAGAGGCAATTTCCAAATTTAAATCTTTTTCTTTGGTAATATAATCATGAAATTGATCTGCTAACTTTGTTATTGATATCTCTTCAAGATCAACTTTTTGAGCCTTCGCTAAATCTAGCAACACATCCAAAGGTCCATTGTAGTTATTTATATCAACATTAAATAATGCAGAATCAGTTGCGATCATGCTTAGATATTAGCTTAAAATTTTGTAAAATTGAGATGTTTTTTTAATAATAAAATTGTTTACCTTTGGTGAATTATCACCAACTACCCTCATTTCAGACAATTTTCCATTACAATGAAGAGCAAGATTACAACCTGCGCTAAATGTTTTAATTGTATTGGTTTTTAAATCATCTTTTAAACTTTTCATTGATAAATCATCTGAAATTAAAATGTTTTTAAAGCCAATTTTATTTCTAATTAAATTTATAATTTTTTTAGAATGAGTAGCTGTATTTAACTTATCGATACTTCGATATATTACATGTGCTGTCATTGCGAAATAACTCTGTTTTTTCTTGAATGGGAAAAAATCATTTTTATTCAAATAATTTGAGTTTTTTGTAACTATAGGAGTAAATTTATGACTATCCACCTTAGCTAATCCATGTCCAGGTATATGTTTCATCACAGTTCCGATGTAATTTTTATGAAAATAATTGATACAAATATCTCCAATTTTAGAGATATTTTTTTTATTTTTTGAAAAAGATCTATCACCAATAATGCTGCTAGCTCCTTTAACTCGAAGATCTAAAACAGGAACGGTATTTATATTAACACCGATTGATTTAAGTAAATAAGAAGTCTTATCGATAAATAATTTATAAATAATACTAAATTTTTTCTTATCTTTTGTGAATAAATTACCAAAATATTCAGAAGTCAAATTATCAAATGAGATAATTTTACTTAATCGATTTACTCTTCCACCTTCTTGATCAATTAATATTGGGTATTT
>CACJRQ010000029.1 GCA_902595885.1 uncultured Pelagibacteraceae bacterium | reverse complement strand
CTTGGAAGTAGTGACAAATGGGCACAATTTGAAGTAATCATTCTTGATAAAAATAAGATCTATCACAAGTTTAATTGGCAAGTTGAAAAGTATACTTTGGATGGAAGTTTAAAAGACTGTTGGTTAACTACAATGGTATCTAGCCCAATCCCTCTAGGAAGCTCAATTTGATTTTCAACATACATTTTTGTTTCGTAATAATTAAAAATTTAGTAGAAATCGCTGAATGAAAACAAAAACTAAAGTCGTAGTAGTTGGCGGAGGGGTAGTAGGTGTAAGTGCTCTTTATCACTTAGCAAAAAAAGGGTGGTCTGACGTTGTCCTTGTTGAGAGAAAAGAGTTAACTTCAGGATCTACTTGGCATGCAGCTGGTTTATTGCCTCTGTTTAATATGAGTTATTCTGTGGGACAACTACATAAATATGCAGTTAATCTTTATAAAACACTTGAAGAAGAAACTGGAAAAAATGTTGGCTTTAGTGTTGTTTCAAATATTCGATTAGCAAGTACAAAAGATAGAATGGATGAATACCATCAATACGCAGGTGTCGCTCGAACTATCGGAGTAGATGTTAAATTTTTGAAACCAGAACAAGTAAAAGAAATTTGGCCATTATGTCATACAGATGATTTAGTTGGTGCAATACAACACCCTGAAGATGGATATATTCAACCAGCAGATTTAACACAAGCATTAGCAACAGGTGCAAGGAATAGAGGAGCCGAAATTTATAGAAACACAACTGTTCTATCAATGAGACAAACTAAAGAAGGATGGGTTGTAGAAACAGATAAAGGATCTATAGAGTGTGAACATGTAATTTCATGTTCTGGAAACTTTGCACGACAAACAGGTGAAATGGTAGGATTAGATATCCCAGTAATACCTGTCGAGCATCAATACATTGTTACGGAACCGCATCCTGCAATTCAAAAAAGAAAAAAAGATGGATTACCAGAAATGGGTGTCTTAAGAGATAGTGATAGCAGATGGTATATGAGGGAGGAAGCTGGAGGGTTAATTTTAGGTCCTTATGAAGATGGTGCACCAGCTTGTTATGTAGAAGGTCCATCAAAAAATTCAGAATATGAATTATTTCAAGAAGACTTAGACAGATTAGCTCCACACATTGAAGGTGCAATTCATAGAGTACCTGCGTTCGGAGAAGTTGGAGTAAAGAAAGTTTATAATGGGGCAATCTGTTATACTCCTGATGGAAATCCAATTGTTGGTCCTGCTTGGGGACTTAAAAATTTTTGGATTAACGAAGGACACAGTTTTGGAATAACAGCAGCAGGTGGTGCCGGCTGGCAGTTAGCAGAGTGGATCGTTGATGGTGAACCTACTATTGATATGTTAGGAGTTGAACCAAGACGTTACGGTAATTACGCAACTAAATCTTATTTGAAAGCAAAAAATGAAGAAGCTTATAGCCATGTATTTATTGTTCACTATCCAGATGAAGAAAGACCAGCAGCAAGACCATTAAGAACAGCTCCTTGTTATGAAAGAATGAAAAATTTAGGTGCTGTGTTTGGTCAAAAGTTTGGATGGGAAAGACCTAATTTTTTTGCAACTGATGGAATGGATCAAAAAGATGATTGGTCATTTAGAAGATCGAAATGGTTTGATGCTATTAAAAAAGAATGTCAAAATGTAAAAGAAAACGTAGGTCTTTTAGATATGACTGCATTTGCAAAATGTAGAATTAGGGGGCCTAAAGCAGAGGAATTTTTAGATTATTTAGTAGCAAATAAACTTCCAAAAAAGATTGGAAGGATAAATTTATGTCATGCCTTGAACACTAAAGGAGGAGTGCATTCAGAATTTACGATAATGAAAGAAGCAGAAAATAGTTATTATCTAGTTTCTGCTGGAGCAAATTTAAGGTTAGACCACGATTGGATACAAAAATGGATGCCAGATGATGGATCTGTTATTTTTGAAGATTTAACTAACAGTACAGGAGTTTTAGTTGTAGCTGGTCCAAAAGCCAGACAATTAATGCAAAAAGTTTCAACTGATGATTTTTCTAATGAGAATTTTAAATGGCTGACTGCAAAAAATGTAAATGTTGGATATGCTCCAGTAAATGCAATGAGAGTAAACTTTGTTGGTGAGCTTGGTTGGGAACTACATCATCCAATTGAATATCAAAACCATATTTTTGATAAATTAATGGAAGCGGGTAAAGATTTAGGAATAAAACCTTTTGGAATAAGGGCCATGAATAGTTTAAGAATTGAAAAATCTTATAAGTTAGTTGGAACAGAGTTATCGATTGAATACTCACCGTATGAATCTGGTCTTGATAGATTTGTTCATCCCAATAAAGGAAACTTTATTGGTTTAGAAGCACTTAACAAATGGAGAGAAAAAGGTTTTGATAATAAACTAGTTACTTTAGAGGTTCATAATACTAAAGACGCAGATGTACTTGGAAATAACCCAATTTTTAAAGATGGAAAAGTTGTTGGAAGAGCAACTGGAGGTGAATTTGGATTTAGATTAGATAAATCAATAGCTCTTGCAATGGTAAAACCAGATTGTTCTAATGTGGGCGACAAATTACAAGTTGATATATTAGGTGAAATGTACGACGCTACAGTTTTAGATGAAAGTCCTTACGATTCAGAAAATAATTTATTGAGAGCTTAATGAAAATTTTAGTAGCTGTTAAAAGAGTGATTGATTACAATGTTCAAATCAGAGTTAAAGAAGATGGAACTGGTGTAGTCACTGACAATGTTAAAATGTCTACCAATCCTCCAGATGATAATGCTATAGAAGAAGCTGTAAAAATTAAAGAGGCTGGTAAAGCTACGGAGGTAGTTGCAATAACTGTTGGAGAAGAAAAAGCGCAAGAAACAGTACGTAAAGCTTTGGCTGTTGGTGCAGATAGAGGCATTCATGTAAAAGTTGATGGAATACTTGAGCCTTTAGCTGTTTCAAAAATTTTACAAAAAGTAGTTGAAAAAGAAAAACCAGATTTAGTATTTATGGGTAAACAAGCAATTGATGATGATTGTAATCAAACAGGCCAAATGTTGAGTGCTTTATTAAATTGGCCACAAGCAACGTTTGCCTCAAAGATTGATCTTAAAGATAATAAATTAGAAGTAACTAGAGAAATAGACGAAGGTCTTGAAACAATTGAAATAAATGTTCCAGCTATTGTAACTTGTGATCTTAGGCTGAATGAACCAAGATACGCATCACTTCCAAATATAATGAAGGCTAAGAAAAAACCTATAGAGGAAATTGCTGCTTCTGATTTAGGTGTAGATGTATCACCAAGATTAGAACAATTAAAAGTTGAAGAACCTCCAAAAAGAAAAGCAGGTATAAAAGTAGCTAATGTTGCTGAATTAGTTCAAAAGTTAAAAAATGAGGCGAAGGTAATTTAATGGCAGTTTTACTTATAGCGGAACACAATAATAAAGAATTAAAACCATTTACTCTTAATGCAGCTACAGCAGCATCTCAAATAGACTCAGATGTTCATGCTGTAATTATTGGTCAAAACTCTGCGGAAGCTGCAAAACAATTATCTGAACTTCCAGTGGTTAAAAAAGTATTGAGCGTGGAAGGAGCTCACTATGAAAACTTTACAGCAGAAAATTTTGCTCCAGTGATTGTTAAACTTGCAGAGAATTATTCTCACATTGTTTGTTCAGCAAATACATTTGGAAAAAATTTGATGCCACGAATTGCAGCTCATCTTGATACATCGCAAGTAAGTGACATTATTAAAGTAATATCACA
>CACJRQ010000028.1 GCA_902595885.1 uncultured Pelagibacteraceae bacterium | reverse complement strand
ATCCATATTAGAGGTGGTGATATGGAAGATGATGGTTTAATGGATTATGTGCCCATTAATTTTTATAAAAATGGATTAAATTTTTTCAAGAAAAATTTTTCAGATTTAAAATATCATATATTTACAGATGATTTATTATTTGCAAAAAATCAGGTTAAAAAAATTTTTAATAAAGATGAGGAGATCATATTTATAAAAGATTTTGAATTTACTGATTTAGAAGAATTTAACTTATTAAAGTATTATTCAAATTATATACTTGCTAGAAGTACATTTAGTTGGTGGGCTGCATATCTTTCTTATAATAAATCAAAAAAAGTAATTTTACCTTCAATATGGTTTAAAAAACAAAAAACACCCATTGATAGAATTGCAGAAAATATGATAACCATGTCAGATGATTAGTAGTAAAATTTTAGATTTTGATTGTAAAAAATTTAATTTTAGAGAGTTAATTCAGGAGTTATATAAACTAGAAAGACTTGATGAATTGCATAAAGCTTTTGACATTGATAACGACATAAAACCAATAACTAAAGATACTCATTCATATTATCATAAGACTTTTTATAAAAAATTAGATAGTGGTTGGGATGATTTTACTGTTTTATATAATAAATTTATAAAAGAGCATGTTCTTAAAATTTTAGGTAAAGAAAAAATACTTTTTCAGACGCTACCAAATTTGAGAATCTCCCTTCCTAATAATGTAGCAGTATCTACTTGGCATAAAGATAGTGATAAAGATAATCTTCATCCATCAGGAGAAATTAATTTTTTTCTTCCACTAACCAAAGCTTTTGATACCAATACTTTGTGGATCGAGAGCAATACAAACAAGAATGATTTTAATCCAATAAATATTGATTATGGACAATTATTCATTTTTAGTGGTGGGAAATTAACTCATGGAAACAAAATTAATCAAACAGGAAAAACCAGAGTTAGTTTTGATTTTAGAGTTCTTCCATTTGAAAATTATAATCCTGATTACCCGTTTAAAACAAGGACAAAAAATCTTGCTTTTAAGCCTGGAGAGTATTATAGCGAGGCATCTGTATGAAAAATTTTTTAACTATTAAAGAATTTATAAAAATAAATAATTTAAATGACCCATGGGATGTTGTCGATTTATTTGAAAAAAAATTATCAAATTATACAGGAAGTAAGTATGCAGTGGCCGTCGATTGTTGTACTCATGGAATATTTCTTTCATTAAAATATTTTAATGAAAAGATTACTTTATCTATTCCACAAAACACGTACATTTCAATCCCCAATGTAATAAATATGGCAGGATATAAATTTAAATTTGAAAATATTGAATGGGATGGATCATATAAGCTTGATCCCTTACCCATAATAGACAGCGCATGTAAGTTCACAAAAAATATGTATGAAAATAACACTTTGATGTGTTTATCTTTTCATCACAGAAAACAATTACCAATTGGGAGAGGAGGCATGATATTAACCGATGATCTCAAAGCTTATGAGTGGTTAAAATTAGCTAGATATGATGGTAGACATTTGGAAAAAAAATATGATGAAGATAGATTTGAAACCATTGGATGGCATATGTACATGACTCCAGAACAAGCTTGTACAGGAATACAAATCTTTGATTCTTTTGATGATAAGAAAAATACCATAGGTGGATCAAGCACTTATAAAAGCTTGAGTAATTATTATTCAATTTTTAATAAGATTTAAATTATGAAAATATTAGTTTGCGGAGCTGGAGGTTTTATAGGTGGACATTTAGTTAAGAGATTAATTGATGAGGGAAAAAAAGTTAAAGCAGTTGATTTAAAAAAAACTGAAGATTGGTTTCAAATGCACCATGATGCAGAAAATATAAGTCTTGATCTTAAAGATAATATTAATTGTTTAAATGTTTTGGAAAACTGTAATTCTGTAATAAATTTAGCATGTAACATGGGTGGCATGGGTTTTATTCAATCATATAAAGCTGAATGCATGATGTCTGTTCTGATTAATACAAATTTATTAATTAATTGCAAAAAACTTGGTATCAAAGATTATTATTTTTCATCAAGTGCATGTGTTTACAATCAAGAAAAACAATTAAATTCTTTTGTTACTGGATTAAAAGAAAGCGATGCGTATCCAGCTTATCCTGAAGATGGATATGGGTGGGAAAAATTATTTAGTGAAAGAATGTGTAATCATTTTAATGAAGATTTTAATTTTAATTGTAAGATTGGACGTTATCATAATATTTTTGGTCCTATAGGTACATTTGATGGAGGTAGAGAAAAAGCTCCAGCTGCCTTATGTAGAAAAGTAGCTAAAGCAAAACTGAGCAACAGTAAGGAAATTGAAATTTGGGGAGATGGTGAACAAACGAGATCTTTCTTGTATATTGATGATTGCATAGATGCGACATTGAAATTAATAGAGTCAAATTTTAATTTACCAATTAACATAGGAAGCGAAGAACAAGTATCTATAAACCAGATGGTAAATTTAATTGAGGAAATAGCAGAATTTAATGTAGAAAAAAAATATATAGATGGTCCACTTGGTGTAAGAGGGAGAAATAGTAATAATGAGCTTATTGAAAAAGAGTTAAATTGGAAACCTAGCTATAATTTAAAAATGGGTCTAGAAAAAACATATAATTGGATATTTAAAACTCTAAAAGAAAATAAAAATTCGGATATAACGAAATTTAGTTATTTTTAAATGAAAAAAAATATATATTTTTTTGAAATTGAAGATGTTTTAACAAATCAAGCCAAGTTACCTTATAGAACAGGATTAATTTGGTCTTATTGTTTAGAACATAAAAAGATAAAAGATAATTTTAATCTTGATGGATGGTATTGGTATAGAGATAAAGACAATACTGTTGAAAAAATATTTAAAAAAATAAAAAATCCTAAGTTAGTTGCTTTTTCCTGCTTCGTGTGGAATTGGAATTGGAATATGCAGATGGCAAAAAAAATCAAAAAAAAATGGCCTAAATGCATTATTTTAATTGGTGGATGGCAACCTCCAATTTCTGATAGGAGTCAGGGATTTTTTAAAAAGTATAAATATATAGATATTATTTCTCACGGAGAGGGAGAGGTGACTGTTAAAGAGGTTTTGCTTGAAATTTTAAAAAGTAAAAGAGATTGGAAAAAAATCAAGGGTTGTTCAATGCCATATAAAATGCTGAATAAACAAAACAACTTAAAGAATAATGTAATTGATCATAACTTTAAAAAAATAGATGAAAAGTACGAAAGAAACCCTGATAAATATGATACTTTTGTTACTGATCCAAGACCTAGAATTGATCATTTAGCTTTAATGCCTAGTCCATATCTAAATGGATTATTTGATAGAATAATTAAAAACTGTCCGTATGATTTAGAAGCAACTATAGAAACTACAAGGGGTTGTCCATTTGGATGTACTTTTTGTGAAATTGGAACTAAATATTATCAAAAAATAAAAACACCCACTATAGAAAAAGTTTTTAGGGAAATCGATTGGTTATCAAAAAATAAAGTTATATTTGTTTATAATGCAGATTCAAATTTTGGTATGTTGCCAAGCCATTTAGATATTGCAAGCTATTTAATTAAAAAAAAAACTGAAACAGGTTATCCAGAGAAGCATAGAGTGGATTGGGCCAAAATACACGGAGATAGAGTAATAAAATTAGCTAAAATGTTTTACGAAGCTAAAATGGATAAAGGAATCACTATCGCTCTTCAATCTATGAATCCTCAAACTTTAGAAGCAGTAAAAAGGAAAAATATGGATGATGGTAAATTATCTGATTTTTTGAAGAAATATAATGACTCTGATCTTCCCAGTTATATGGAACTTATCTTAGGTCTTCCAGAAGAAACAACTGAATCTTTTGTCGATGGTATTTGCAAAATAATGGAATTAGGTCAACATAATTATATTGGTATTTACCCCCTGACTGCACTTCCAAATACGCCATTTGGCGATCCAAAATATATTAAAAAATATGGTTTAAAAATTATAGATACATTCCCAGCCTTTTCTCATGTTGATATCTCTGAGCAAAATAACTTTGAGAGAGAAAAAATGGTTGTCTCAAACAGGCTAATGACAATAAGCGATTATAAAGATGCTACTTTATGGAGATGGCTGTTTATGTTTTCTCATTATTTGGGATATACACAATATTTATCAAGATTTTTAAGATCAAACATTGGATTATCTTATAAAGATTTTTATTTAAGTTTAATGAAATTTATCAGAAATCCTAAAAAATCTAAATTTCTAAATAAAGAGTATCAACTTACTGTCAAAGCAGTAAATAAAGTTTTAAAATGTAAAGGACCATGGGGAAGGGCAGTTAATCAAATAAGAGAAGATTTTGCATGGGATTTTGAAGAGGCAACAGCTATAAATATCATTTTAAATAGAGATGAGTTTAATAAAGATATATATAATTTTATGAGTTCTTTTGGTATGAAAAGGGAACTTCTAGATGAATTAATGAAATTTCAGGATAATGCAACAGTAGATCCAACAAGAAATTATCCATATAAGATTGAGTCAAAATTTAATTTAAATGACGTAATTAAACTTTCAAGTAAATTAAAAAAAGAAAAACAAGTAATTTTTGTTCAAGGCAAAAACTACAATAATGATATTTTTGAGTGGGGAAAAGAAACATTGTGGTGGGGTCGTAGAGTAGCTGCTAATAAAGCTAAATTTGAAATTAAAAATAACAAAAAAATTAATTTTGATT
>CACJRQ010000027.1 GCA_902595885.1 uncultured Pelagibacteraceae bacterium | reverse complement strand
AGTGAATTTGTAATTTCAAGTTTATTAATAATTGAATTCATTTCTTTTGTTTTTTTAATTTCAGAACTAAAATCATTTAAGATTAATAAATTTTTATTATTATTTTTTTCAGTAATTAATGAAGCTACACTCTGTTTTTTCTCAGTTTTATTTAATTTTCTTTTCTTGTATGCTAATTCACCTTTTGGTCCATGAGCAATACCTCCACCAACAAATATAGGAGCTTTTCTACTAGCATGCCTTGCACCACCAGTCCCTTTTTGAGCATATATTTTTGAAGTTGGTCCTTTTACTTCATTTTGTTGTTTAGTTTTGGCATGTCTTCCTTTGTAATTAGCATTTGTTTTATAAAGAACAGCGCTAACTAATTTATGATTAATTTTTGCAGAAAAAATCTTATCCAAAACTTCGATACTATCTTTTTTCCCGTCTATACTAATTTTATCTAATTTCATTATTTTTTCTTTTTCTCAGGTGTTTTTTTAGCCTCTTCAGCAGCTGCTTGTTTCTCACCAATTGTCATTTTGCTTATATTTTTTATTGATTTTTTAACCATTACTTCAGAATTTTTTGAACCAGGTATTGATCCTTTTAAGTAAAGAAGTTCATTTTCTAAGTCAGTTTTTATTATTTCAATATTTTGCATTGTTCTTAACTTGTCACCCATATGACCAGCCATTTTTTTTCCTTTAAAAACTTTTCCTGGATCTTGACTATGCCCAGTTGAACCATGTGCTCTGTGAGATATTGAAACACCGTGACTGGCTCTTAAACCACCAAAATTATGTCTTTTCATTGCACCTGCAAAACCTTTACCAATTGTCTTTGATCTTGTGTCTACAAATTTAATATCTTTGAATATTTCTAAACCAAACTCGTTTCCCTCTTTGTAAACAGATGTATCATTTACTCTAAATTCTTTTAATTTTTTCTTAGCTTCAGTATTTTTTTTAGCAAAAACACCTTTCATTGATTTTGTAAGTTTTGAATTTTTAATTTTTCCATATCCAAGCTGAACAGCTTTGTATCCTCTTTTTTCCTCTTCAATGACCTGAATAACTCTAGCTTTTTCAACCTTAAGTACAGTCACAGGAACTAATTGACCAGATTTATAGAACTCTCTTGTCATTCCTATTTTTTTTCCTAATAAAGCTATCTCGCTCATGATTAAATTTTTATCTCCACATCTACACCAGAAGCCAAATCAAGTTTCATCAAAGCTTCTACAGTTTGTGGTGTTGGTTCAATAATATCTATTAATCTTTTGTGTGTTCTTGATTCAAATTGTTCTCTACTTTTCTTATCTATGTGAGGTGATCTTAATACAGTATATCGTTCAATTCTTGTAGGTAATGGAATAGGTCCTTTAATTGTAGCCCCAGTTCTTTTTACTGTGTTTACAATTTCCTCTGTAGAAGCGTCTAGAACCTTATTATCGTAAGCTCTTAATTTTATTCTTATATTTTGCTTTTCCATTATCCAGCTACCTTTTTAGTTACTTCGTCTTGAACGTTTTGAGGAACTTTAGAATAATGATCAAAGAACATTGAATATTGCGCTCTACCTTGTGACATTGATCTAAGATTATTTATATAACCGAACATATTGGCTAGAGGAACCATAGCTGTTATTACAGTAGCATTTCCTCTTTGCTCTTGAGTACTAATTTGACCTCTTCTACTATTTAAATCTCCAATAACATCTCCCATATAATCTTCAGGAGTAACAACTTCTACTCTCATTATTGGTTCTAAAAGTTTTAAACCACCTTGAGTACAAGCTTCTTTAAAACAAGCTCTACTTGCAAGTTCAAAAGCTAAAACGCTTGAGTCAACATCGTGATGTAAACCATCAACAATAGTTACTTTATAGTCAATCATTGGGAAACCTGCCAAAATTCCACTATCAGAAACAGTTTCAATGCCTTTTTCAACACCAGGAATAAATTCTTTTGGAATAGCACCACCTTTAATAGCACTTTCAACTTCTCTTCCTTTACCAGGTTCTTGAGGTTCAACAAATAATTTTACTTTAGCAAACTGACCAGCACCACCACTTTGTTTTTTATGTATATATTCATACTCAGCAGATTTTTCTATGGTTTCTCTGTAAGCAACTTGTGGAGCACCTACGTTTGCTTCAACTTTAAATTCTCTTTTCATTCGATCAACAATAATATCTAAGTGAAGTTCACCCATACCTTTAATAATTGTTTGACCTGACTCTTCATCTGAAGAAACTCTAAATGATGGATCCTCCTTAGCTAATCTTGCTAAAGCTTCACCCATTTTTTCTTGGTCACCTTTTGTTTTTGGCTCTACAGCAATTTCAATTACTGGCTCTGGGAATTCCATTGGCTCTAACAACACTGGATTTTCTTTGTCACATAAAGTGTGACCAGTCATAGTATTTTTTAATCCTGCTAGTGAAACAATATCACCTGCATTAGCTTCTTTAATATCTTCTCTTGAATTAGCATGCATTAAAAGCATACGACCAACTCTTTCTTCCTTATCAGATGAAGAGTTGTATACGGCAGTTCCAGACTTAATTGTACCAGAATAAATTCTAACGAATGTTAAAGAGCCTACAAAAGGATCGTTTGCAACTTTAAATGCTAAACCAGAAAAAGAAGATCCATCATCAAATTTCATTTCTATTTCATCTTCTGATCCAACTTTTGTTCCTTTAATTGAACCAATATCAACCGGACTTGGTAAGTAGTTCACAACTGCATCTAATAAAGGCTGAACACCTTTATTTTTAAAAGCAGATCCAGTTAAAACAGGAACAAAACTAAAATTCAATGTTCCTTTTCTTATACATTTAACCAAATCTTCTTCCTTAATTTCATCTCCATTTAAGTAAGATTCCATTAATTTTTCATCTTGCTCTACAGCAGTTTCTATTAATTCTGTTCTATACTTTTCAGTTATTTCTTTAAGATCATCAGGAATATCTTTGTATTCCCATTCTGCTCCTAAAGCCTCATTTTTCCAAACTTGAGCTTTCATTTTAACTAAATCAACAACTCCAGTTAGAGAAGCTTCAATTCCAATAGGAACTTGTAATACTAATGGCTTAGCACCCAATCTATCTCTAATCATGTCTACACATCTAAAGAAATCAGCACCTGTTCTATCAAGCTTATTTACAAAACAAATTCTTGGAACTTTGTATTTGTCAGCTTGTCTCCATACTGTTTCGGATTGTGGTTCTACACCTGCTACACCATCAAAAACAGCTACTGCACCATCTAAAACTTTTAAAGATCTCTCTACTTCAATAGTAAAGTCTACGTGACCCGGAGTATCTATGATGTTAACTCTGTGATCATTCCAAAAACAAGTCGTTGCTGCAGAAGTAATTGTAATACCTCTTTCTTGTTCTTGTTCCATCCAATCCATGGTAGCTGCACCATCGTGAACTTCACCAATTTTATGACTTTTGCCTGTGTAATATAAAATTCTTTCTGTAGTAGTTGTTTTACCAGCATCTATATGGGCCATGATCCCAATGTTTCTGTATTTATCTAGTGAATGAGTTCTAGCCATATCTTATTACCACCTAAAATGAGCAAATGCCTTATTGGACTCTGCCATTTTATGTACATCCTCTCTTTTTTTAACGGCAGCACCTTTTTTTTCATAAGCATCATAAAGCTCATTAAAAATTTTATCTGCCATGTGTTTATCTTTTCTTTTTCTTGCTGACTCAACTAACCATCTAATAGCTAAAGCTTGTGCTCTTTTACTTTTTACCTCAACAGGAACTTGATAAGTTGCACCTCCAACTCTTCTAGATCTAACTTCTACAGTTGGTTTGATGTTGTTAATTGCTTCATTGAAAATATTAATCGGTTCATCTTTAGTTTTTGTTTTAATTTTATCTATAGCGTCATAAACTATTTTGGCAGCAATACCTCTTTTGCCGTCATACATGATATTGTTGATTAATTTAGGAATAATAGTTGATTTGAATTTTGGATCTGGAACTACGTTTTTTTTTGGTTGAGTTTTTTTTCTAGACATTATTTACCTTTTTTTGTTCCGTATAAAGATCTTCTTTGTTTTCTATTTGCAACACCTTGAGTATCTAGATTACCTCTAAGAATATGATAACGAACACCTGGTAAATCTTTTACCCTACCACCTCTAATCAGTACTACCGAGTGTTCTTGAAGGTTATGACCTTCACCAGGAATATAAGCTGTAACTTCAAATCCATTTGATAATCTTACTCTAGCAACTTTTCTTAATGCAGAGTTTGGTTTCTTCGGAGTTGTTGTATAAACTTTAACACAAACACCTCTCTTTAAAGGTTGTTTTTGTAAAGCAGGAACTTTGTTCCTTGCAGCTGGTTTAACCCTTTTTTTTCTTAACAACTGATTAATAGTTGGCATAAATTTTTTAAAATTAATTAATTTATTTTTAGGTGAAAATAACTGACAGGTTATTTTGTGGCAGCGTTTAGCACTGTTAGAAGCACTACATTCCAACCAAAAACATCGCCAAATTACTTATTAATAGCCCTTTGTCAAACTAAAACTGCAATTTTTAGGCGATTTTTTTACTGATTTGCCTGTGTTTCTTCGGGTTCTGAAGCTTCTATTTTCTCCTGCTCTGCTAAGAAATTATTATCGTCCTCTAGAGCTTTATTGTTCCATCTATTTTTAATATTACCAGTACCTGCAGGAACTAATCTTCCAACAATTACGTTCTCTTTTAATCCATTTAATGGATCAACTTTTCCTTTAATTGCAGCATCAGT
>CACJRQ010000026.1 GCA_902595885.1 uncultured Pelagibacteraceae bacterium | reverse complement strand
TGAAATCCCTCATGAACTTTTCTGGGTCAGCTTTTTCAAAATCTGGTGAATAAATATATTTGTATGTGTTATCTATTTTAAATCTTATTTCCTTCAGATCATCTTTTGTAATAGAAAAGAAGTTATCAGATTCTCGAAGCTTTGGACTATCTGTAAAGTGTTTTTCAATAATTTGTGCACCACAGGCTACAGCTATTGGAGGTATTTCAGTGCCGTGAGTGTGATCAGAGTGTCCAATTGGATGTATAAAATTTTCTTTCAATTCATTAATTTTTTTCAAATTACTATGAATTTTTTGAAGAGGATATGATGAAACAGTATGTAATAATATTATATCTATGTTGTTATCTTCTAACGGCTTTATTGAATTTTTTATTTCTTCAATATTTGTCATCCCACATGAAATAATTACTGGTTTTTTAGTTTTAATTATTTCATTAATAAGTTGCCTATTTGTGATTTCAAAAGCTGCAATTTTATATATCGGATTATCAAGTTCCTCAGCAAATTTCACTGTTTGAGAGTCATAAACTGATGTAAAAACTATGGCTTTTTGTTTTCTGGAATATTCCCAAAGTTCAATTTCTTCCTTTTCACTCAGTTGCCATTTTTTGGTCCACTCTATAAATTGTTTTGCTTTAGGGTTTTTTTTTAAATCATATCTTCGTTCTGCTACATATGTTTGAAACTTAATAAAATCAGCACCCCCTTCGTTTGCAAGGTCAACCATTTTTTTTGCACGAGATAAATCACCTAAATGATTAATTCCAATTTCCGCAATTATTGGAACTCTTTTTCCATAACCAATTTCGATATTTTTAATTTTGACAATTTTTTTTGACATAATTTTTGTAAAATAGCTTATATGACAAATAAAGTAATATTAATATTTATACTTATTAAAATATCTTTTAAAAGATAATAAAATTGATAATAAATAAAATTTATATAAAGACAATTTAATGAAATATGGATTTCAAAGTCACTTAGCTGAACAATTTCCCTCTCAAGTTATGGTGGATATAACAGAGGTATGTAATTTAGGATGTATACACTGTACTCATCCCTCATTTAAATTGAGCAAGGTTTATCAAAAGAGCATGCTAGATCCAGAACTTAATAAAAAAATGGTAAATGAAGTTTTTAAGCATGGTTTAAACCTGACAAAATATATTAGATATACAAGTAATGGTGAACCTTTAGTCCATCCAAAATCCTACGAAATGATTTTATTTGCTGTTAAAAATTCTGGAACAAAAGTAACGTTAACAACTAACGGAACTCTTTTAGATGAAAAAAGAATGAAAAGATTACTAGATACAGGACTTCATATGATTGATATTAGTATCGATGCATTTAGTAACGAAACTTACAAAAAAGTTAGAGTAGGTGGTGATCTAAATATTACAAAAAAAAATGTACTTAAACTTTTTGAACTAAACTCAAAAAGTAATGGGTCTACAAAAATAATAGTAAGTTTTGTTGAGCAGAAAGAAAACTCAAGTGAAATAGAATCATTTAAGAAATTTTGGAGCATGAATGGTGCTGACGATGTTTTAATCAGAAAACTTCATACAAATAGTGGATCAAATTTATATGAAAATATCGCTGAAAAAAACCAAAATAAAAAAAGAAGACCATGTTTGTATCCTTGGGAGAGAATTGTACTTACCGCGAAAGGAATGCTATCATTTTGTCCAACTGATTGGTATGGCAAGTCAGTCATGCATGATTACAGAGAAAAAAATATCAAAGAAGTTTGGTCAGGAGAATTTTACCAAGATTTGAGAAATCAACATTTATCAAATAATTTTCATAACCAATTTTGCAAAAAATGCCCAGATTGGTGTAACACTAGTTGGCCAGAAGATGATCAAAAAAGCTATGCAGACTTAGTAGAGAAAATTTTATATGAAGAAAAGTAAAATTTAATATTCTGATTTTTTATTTTTTATTATAAAAAACTTTAGTGAAATATTCGAATGCGATTATCATTTTATTATATATAGTATCAGAGCCTGCGACGTGTCTATCGGGACATATGTTTTTTAAAAAAGTTTCTTTAGAATACTGATACCACAACATATATTTTGCTTGTTTTAATAAATTATCATTAATCTTTTTCTTTTTTTTAGTTTTATAATTTAAAAATTTTATCCAAGTATTTTTATTATGTGCTTTAAAACCAAAGTATTTGTCGAATCTATTTCCTGAGAAATAAGACATATAATTGAAGCATAACGATTCCATAATTACTGTACTTGAGTTTGTATAAATAGGCATTTGATTTCTGAGTATATTTAAACTTGTTGGACAATCATCAATTAATTCTTTAGGAACTTTATATTTTTGAATCAAATATTCCAAAATGAGTTTTGTGCCATAAGCTTGATTATTTGATGATATCTTTTTTCCTTTAATGGCCATTGTTTCAGGATGGATTTTTATATACCAATTTTTAAAATTATTTTTAGAAAGTTCTTTAAATGTAAAATCTGTCCAATCAAAATGACTTGTAAATGATTGGTTGTTTTTCCACGCATTATTATTTGCATCAGTGAAAGAATGAAGAAATAGAACGTTTCTATTTTGAAATTTTTTAAGTTTTTTTTCTCTGAATGAAATATTTTTGAAACCATTGTTGATGACTCCAAAAAATCTTTTTTTTAAAAATTTTTCAATATTTTTTTTATTTTGATTATATCCTTTAATATTTGATAATTTATTTTCAACTGAAACTTCGGAGGTATAAATATTTTTATACTCATAAAAGACATGAGCAGGCCCAATGCACAATACTCTTTTTTTATTTTTTAAAAATGTTTGTTTAAGTAAATGATTATAGATATACGCAGTATCAGGTAAAATAATCACATCAAATTTTTTTGCCAACTTATCAAATTCAGTCTGTAGTTTTTTTAATTCTACAAAAAATTTATTTTTAATATAAAAATTCTCACTAAAATTATTTCCCCAAATTTGAAAATGATTTTTTTGAATAGTGTCTATTATTGGATAAAAAAGATTTTCAAATTTATATTTTTTACACTGGTTTTTGAGTTTTTTTAAACTTTGTGTATAGTTTTTATTAGCATTAATTTTGTAACTTACTTTAATAAGTTCACCAAGATTTAAGTATTTAAATTCTAAATATTGAGTAGTGCAATTCCTAAATTCTAGTTGTTTTTTTAAACCTTCGTAAAGTGACATACAGTCAAATGATTGATATTCAAAATTATTAAATAATACTTTTTGATTTAACTGTTTGCTCACCCCAAACACTTGATCGCAAAATTTAATACTTTTAAAAGATATTTTGTCACTCATTAATTTAATGTAAAATTTTTGAAAAGTAATTTTGTAAAAATAATTAACTATTTTTTTACTTAGAAATAAAATTTTTTTATTTATCATTTTGATATTTCTTTAATTTATATAAATTAATTCAAAGATTATATAACTAATTAATAATCTTTATAACTTTTGTAAAGAATGACTATTTATTTAAAACAATTTCTATTTTTATTTCCTGTTCTATTTATAAGTAAATTATTAATTGATGCAAAAAAGAATGTTTTATTTCTTTATATATATTACCAATCAATTATAAAAAATTAACTTGTATTAAGAGATGTAAATTATATAAGCTTCGAACTATTAATTATAGATTGCAATTAAATGAAAAAAAGAATTTTAGTGACTGGCGCCAAAGGATTTATAGGTGATCATTGGTGTAGGAAATTAATTTCAGAAGGTCATAAAGTTGATGCAATTGATATTAAAAATAATTTCAATCCAATAATTTCAAAAAATTATAAATATTATAAAAAAAGTGTATTTAATTTTCGATTATTAGAAAATTTAATAAAAAAAAATGACTATATTTGTCATTTTGCAGGAATTGCAGAGCCCAAAGAATACTTGAAAAGACCAGTAGAAGTTATCAATCTAACGATAACTCCTAGTTTTGAAATAATAAAATTATGTAATAAATATAAAAAAAAAATAATTTTTACATCTACTTCAGAGGTTTATGGAAAGTCAGATAAAATACCCTTTTTAGAAACTGATGACAGAATTTTAGGCTCAACACAAAAAAAAAGATGGTGTTACAGTACAGCCAAGTCCATGGTTGAACATAGTATATTAGCTTATAATGATCAGAATAAATTGGATTTTATAATCTTTAGACTATTTAATGTTTATGGATCTGGCCTATATGGCAGAGTGGTTGATAATTTTATAAAAAAAGCTATTAAAAATGAAGATATACTTATTAATGGAAATGGAAAACAATCTAGATGTTTTTTATATATTTCAGATTGTATTGATGCTTTTTATAAAATTGTATTTAATAATAAAATAAAAAACCAAATATTTAATATTGGTAATAATAAAGAAATAAAAATCATTGATTTTGCAAAAAAAATTAAAAAAATATTAAATTCCAAATCAAAAATTAAAATAAACTCTAATCAAATGAAAAGAATTGGTGGATATGAGGATATATATAGAAGAGTTCCAAATATAAAAAAATTAAAATACTATATTAAATGGAAACCAAAAGTAAATTTAAACAATGGTTTAAAGAGTATAATTAAAACATATAAAGTTAAATAGACTTTTTAGATGTCAAAAAATTATTTTTATGGAAGTCATTTTATTACAAAAGATGACATTCTCAGCGTTACAAATTCGATGAAATATAATTTAAGTCAAGGCCCTATCCTTGAAAAATTTGAGAAAAATGTATCGAAATATTTTAAAGTCAAATACTGTATTGCTGTATCGAGTGCTACAGCTGGACTACATTTAGCAATTAAAGCTTTAAATTTAGAATCAAATTCAAAAGTGTATACATCTGCTATGACTTTTGTAGCCACAGCAAACGCCTGTGTCTATAATAAATTGAACTTAAACCTGATTGATATTAATGAATTTGATTTTAATATTGATTTAAAAAAACTTGAATTAAAACTTTCAAGATTAAATAAAATTGAGAAAAAAAAGAAAAAATTAATTATTCCAGTTCACTTTGGTGGTTTACCTGTGGATACTGATAAATTATCAAAAATTGCAAAAAAATATAACTGTCACGTAATTGAAGATGCATCGCAAGCAATGGGGTCATCACTTAATGGTAAACTAATTGGAGGATGTAAAAGTACTGATTTATGTATTTTTAGTTTACATCCTGTAAAATCAATTACGACAGGTGAAGGAGGTTTAATTCTAACTAATAATACTAATTGGTATAAAAAGTTAATTTTATTAAGAAATCATGGATTAAAGAGATCCTCAAAAAACCATTGGGAAAATGATATGAAAATATTAGGTTATAACTATAAAATTACTGATTTTCAGTCAGCACTAGGGATTTCTCAATTAAATAAATTAAAAAGTTTCATACATAAAAGAAATAGAATAGCAAAGTATTACTATAATAGTCTAAAAGATTTAAATATTAAATTTCAAAAATATAATAAAAATAAAGTAAAGCACTCTTTTCATTATTTTATAGTAACTTTGAAAAAAAAAATAAGTAAACAAGAAAATTTACAGATAGTTAAATCAATGATCAAAAGCAGTATATTTCTTGGAAAACAATACAAGCCTATTAATCATCATACCTATTATAAAAAAAAATTTAAACAAGAATTTAGAAACTCTAATTACTATTATAATCAAAGCTTTCAATTACCAATTTATCCTGGATTAAAAAAAAAAGATTTAGATT
>CACJRQ010000025.1 GCA_902595885.1 uncultured Pelagibacteraceae bacterium | reverse complement strand
ACTGTTATTTATGCCATGCAAAAATTAAAAAAAGATATTTTATAAATTTTTTAATTTTTTTTAGTTATATATTAATTAAAATAAAAAAAAAAATCTCTAAAAATTTTTTTTTCTTAGATAAATTTTCTATTTATTCATATTTTTTTTGCAGAAATTGTAAAATTTATCAAAGTGAAAAAGTATATAATAATAATAAAAAAATTCTTTCTTACTTCTATGGAAGGGACATTATTGATAAAAAAGCTGTTCAAGAAAGAAAAGAATCTTATTTAAAAAAATACAAATACATTATTGAGTTATTAAAAAAAAAAGAAAAACTCTATTTCCTGGAAATATCCTCAGATTATGGATTTTTAATTGAACATTTGAAATATCTTCATAACTGTATTGGAATTGAACCTGAAGTTTTGTCTTTCAATTATTCAAAAAAATTAAATATTAAAACTTACAATGTATTATTTGACGATTTAACCCTTGACTTAAATGATGATATTAAAAATACTGAATGGATACACTTTTCATCCTCAATACGTGGAATAATACCAAGTGTATTAAGAGAAAAAGTAAGACTTCTTAGACATCTAAAAACAATTTCAGTCACTGAGGTTTACTCGAAATATCAAAATAATATATTTTCAGAACAATTTTTATTATATCAGTCAAAAGTAATTAATTATAAAATTCAAAATATTAAAAATATTTTTTTCTCTTTAGGGTTTAAAAATTTTAATTTAATTTCTGAAGATACCCATACTAGAAAAACAGATAAAATGTATCATTTAATTTTTGAAAAATAACTTCAAGAACAGTCTTACAGAATTGAATTAATAGTCATATTAAGATTGAATAAAAAACTTTTCTTAAAAAATAAGGGGGCGTTCTGTTGCCAGGTGCCCCGAACCCCGTTTGCTTAATTAACTAGGTTAATTAGGCAGCAAGTGCGTAACTTTCGTTAGCAATTATAAATTAGCCCGTTACGGTGGAACAATCCCGAACGAAAGAATAGCCTTTAGTCACCCGTCGAATCTAGTTCACCCCCATAAGTTGTAATGGTGGAGGTGGTGGGTACTGCCCCCACGTCCGCAATGGTTATTACGAAATTCGTTTATCGTCGTAGTTGGAAAACCAACATTATTAATATAAAAGTAATTACAACAGATTCAATAACAATCATGAAATTAACCAAAGAACAGCAAGAAGAAATAAAAAATCAACAATCTCAAAGCAATCCAACAAAAAGAGTTACTGCACCTGAGCTTGAAAAAATCCTTTACGAGGCAATTCCAGCATTAGATCACGGATTTGTTAGAGTAGTTGATTATATGGGAGATGATACATCAATAGTTCAATCGGCTAGGGTATCATATGGGAAAGGAACCAAACAAGTTTCGACTGACAAAGGTTTAATAAAATATTTAATGAGGCATTGGCACAGCACTCCATTTGAAATGTGTGAAATTAAATATCATGTTAAGCTTCCCATATTTATTGCAAGACAATGGATTAGACACAGAACAGCCAATGTGAATGAATACTCTGCAAGGTATTCTATTCTAGATAAAGAATTTTATTTACCATCACAAAAAAATTTAGCCGCACAATCAACTAGTAACAGACAAGGAAGAGGAGATGTCTTGGAAGGAAAGCAGGCAGAAGAAGTTTTACAACTTTTAAAAAATGATGCAGAGAGAACTTATGATAATTATGAGACTATGCTTAATGAAAGGTTTGATGGATCAACTATTGATGAAAATAAGAAAGGATTAGCAAGGGAACTTGCTAGGATGAATTTAACACTAAATACCTACACTCAATGGTATTGGAAAACTGATTTATTAAATTTGATGAATTTTTTAAGATTAAGAGCTGATAGTCATGCTCAATATGAAATTAGAGTTTATGCTGACATAATGCTAGATACTGTAAGAAAATGGGTCCCTATAACTTATGATGCTTTTATGGATTATAGAGTTGGAGGAACTGAGGTTTCTGCAAAAGGAAAATTAATTATTCAAAAACTTATCAAAGGGGAAAATGTAGATGTTGAAAGTTCTGAACTATCTAAAAGAGAGTGGAATGAATTAATGACTGCTTTTGATCTTAAAGATAAGTTGATTTAATTTTTTCAGCAAAATTTAAATATATCTTAGATATTTCATGCTCAGGGTTAGCTTCCACAATTGGCTTTCCTTCATCACTAGTTTTACCCACTTCTGGATTAATTGGAACTTCACCCAAAAATTCTTTTTGAAATTCTTCTGCAGTTTTTTTTACTCCACCTTCTCCAAAAATTTTATATTTTTTTCCATCATCACCAACAAAAAAACTCATATTATCAACCAAACCTAAAATTTTTACTCCAAGTTTATCAAACATTTTAATTCCTCTCTTAACATCTAAAAGAGCTACTTCCTGAGGTGTGCTTACAATTATTGCACCATCCATTTTTATTTCTTGAGAAAATGTAAGTTGAGTATCTCCAGTTCCTGGAGGCATATCAACTATAATAAAATCTAAATCTTTCCAATTTACTTTTTGGGTGAAAGTTTTAATTGCACTTGTAACCATAGGACCACGCCATATCATCGGCGTTTGTTGATCAGCTAAAAAACCAATTGACATACACTGAATGTTATATTTTGTAATTGGATCTAATTTTTGGCCATCACTTTTTGGTTTCTCATTAATATCAAACATCTTAGGAATTGATGGACCATAAATGTCTGCATCTAACAAACCAACTTTGCATCCAACTTTTTTTAACGCTAGAGCAAGATTCGTCGCAAATGTAGATTTCCCAACCCCACCTTTTGCGCTAGAGATGGCTATGGTAAACTTTGTTCCAATAATAGGATTTTTAGTGAATTTTTTCGGCTCTAGCTTACTTTTCATTGCGGCACTAAGTTCAGGTTTTTTATTAGTCATAAAAGTATCATTACTTGTTTTTTGTAATAAAGACACTATATACTTTGGCATGTCAGACAATTTTAAAGGTCAAAGTCCTTGGGGTGCACCTCCTGGTGGAGGTGGCAGTGGTAATGGATCAGGTAGAGGCCCTACACCACCAAATGTCGATGAATTAATTAGAGATCTGCAAGATAAAATTAAAAGGTTTTTACCAGGTGGAAAAACTTCAGGAGGAAAATCAATAAGTCTAATTTTATTAGTTTTAGTTTTTGTTTGGTTAGCTAGCGGACTTTATAGAGTATTACCCGATGAACAAGGCGTTGTATTAAGATTTGGTAAGTTTGTAAAAACTACTCAACCTGGTTTGAACTATCATATACCTTTTCCAGTAGAAACGGTTCAAACACCAAAGGTCACTAAGGTTAATCGAATGGATATTGGTTTTAGATCTGAGAGAGACAGTGGTTTTTCTACAGGAGGCGGAGTTGCAGACGTACCACAAGAAAGCCTGATGTTAACTGGAGATGAAAATATTGTTAACATAGACTTTTCAGTATTTTGGGTGATTAAAGATGCTGGCAATTTTTTATTTAAAATTCAAGACCCAGAAGGCACAGTTAAAGCAGCTGCAGAAACTGCAATGAGGGAAGTAATAGCGAAGAGTGATATTCAGCCAATTTTAACAGAAGGTAGATCTAAAATTGAGGTTGAGACTCAAAATATAATACAAAGTATTTTAGACGATTACGAAAGTGGAATTCAAATTACTCAGGTGCAAACACAAAAAGCAGACCCACCTGATCAAGTAATTGACGCATTTAGAGATGTACAGGCTGCAAGAGCAGACATGGAAAGATCTAAAAATGAAGCTGAAGCTTATGCTAACGATGTAATTCCAAGAGCACGAGGGGAAGCGCAAAAAATTTTACAAGCCGCAGAAGCGTACAAGAAAGAGGTTGTTGCTAAAGCAGAGGGTGAAGCAAGTAGATTCATAGCAATCTACAACGAGTATAAAAATGCTAAAGTAGTTACTCAAGAAAGAATGTATTTAGAAACTATGGAAAAAGTTTTAGCAGATATTGATAAAGTAATTATTGAAAAAAATGCAGGTTCTGGTGTAGTTCCATATTTACCTTTGCCTGAGTTAAAAAAGAAAGTGACAAATTAAAATGAAAGCTGGAAAAATTTTAGCAGGAGTATTAGTTGCAATAGGTGTTGTAGCCTTCTTATCAATAATTATTGTTAAGGAAGTTAACCAAGCAATTATTCTTCAATTTGGTGATCCAAAAAGAATTATAATGAAGCCGGGATTAAATTTTAAAATACCTTTTATTCAAAACGTTGTTTATTTAGATAAAAGAATTTTAAATTTAGATGCTCCACCAGAAGAGGTTATTGCATCAGATCAAAAACGATTAATTGTGGATGCATTTGCAAGATTTAAAATAGTTGATCCACTTAAGTTTTATATTTCAGTGGGTAACGAAAGAGTTGCAAGATCAAGATTATCTACAATTATAAATTCAAGAATAAGAAATGTACTAGGTCAAGAAGAATTACAAACTTTACTCTCTAAGGATAGATCTAAGCAAATGGCTTTAATTAAAGAGGGGGTTAATAACGAAGCACAAAACTTTGGAATTACTATTGTTGATGTCAGAATTAAAAGAGCTGATCTTCCACAAGCAAACAGTGATGCAATTTATAGAAGAATGCAAACTGAAAGGGAGAGAGAAGCAAAAGAATTTAGAGCAAAAGGAGCAGAGATGGCTGTCACTATTACATCAACTGCTGACAAAGAAGTTACTGTAATCTTAGCAGATGCTCAAAAACAATCTGAGATTATGAAAGGGGAAGGTGATGGAGAAAGAAACAAAATATTTGCTGACGCCTTTGGTCAAGATCCAGAATTTTTTGCTTTCTACAGAGCAATGCAGGCATATGAAAAAGCTCTTATTGGGGGTGAAACTTCTCTAATTTTATCACCTGATAGTGAATTTTTTAAATTTTTTGGAAATATAAAACCTGAAATCCAACAATAATCCTTAAATGCGTGAGCTAGTTATAGCTTTTGGTCTTTTTTTATTTATCGAGGGAATTTTGTACGCCTTATTTCCAGCAAAAATGAAAAGTATGTTAAAAAAATTAGAACTTGTTAAGGACAGTCAGCTTAGATCAGGTGGACTTATATTTGCAGTGATAGGTTTTATAATTATTTATTACATTAAGAGTTAATATGAGAAAAATTAAAATTATATTTTTTACAATAGTTTTATCATTCACTTTTTCATTAAACGTAAGTTCTAAACCAGTTCCTGCTTCTTTTGCAGATCTTGCAGAAAAATTAATGCCGTCTGTAGTTAATATTTCCACTACAACAACAGTTGTATCCAATACTAATCCTTTTCCTTTTCAATTTCCTCCAGGATCTCCTTTTGAAGATATGTTTAAAGAATTTGGAACACCTCAGGAAAGACAATCAGCTGCGTTAGGTTCTGGATTCATTATAGATGAGAAAGGAATTGTTGTAACAAATAATCATGTAATTCAAGATGCTGACGATATTATTGTTAGAGTAAATGGTGATCAAGAATTTAAAGCAAGGGTTCTAGGAGCTGACCCACTTATGGATATTGCTGTTTTACAACTAGAAACAGATGAAAAGTTTATCCCGGTAGGATTTGGAGATTCAGACAAAGCAAGAATTGGAGACTGGGTGATTGCAATTGGTAATCCATTTGGTTTAGGTGGAACTGTTACAGCTGGAATTATTTCGGCCAGAAATAGATCAATTGGTTTATCAAGATATGAAGATTTTATACAAACGGATGCTTCTATAAACTCAGGAAATTCAGGTGGACCTTTATTTGATATGGAAGGAAATGTAATTGGAATTAATACCGCAATTCTTGGACGTAACGGTTCTATTGGTATTGGATTTTCGATTCCATCAAATAGTGCTCAAATTGTAATTAAACAATTGATCGAATTTGGCGAAACAAAGAGAGGTTGGCTGGGTGTTAGAATTCAAGATGTTACAAAAGAAATTGCTGAAGTTGAAAAATTAGATAAAGCTCGAGGAGCATTTGTTGCAAGCGTTGCTGAAAACAGCCCTTCAGAAAAAGCAGGAATACAAGCTGGTGATATTATTTTAGAATTTAATGGTGAAACAATTAACCAAATGAAAGAACTTCCAGCTATTGTGGCAAGAACAGAAGTAGGAAAAAAAGTTGAAGTTAAAGTTTGGAGAGATAAAAAAGAGATTATTAAAAATGTTATTTTAGGAAGATTAGAAACTTCAGATGATTTTAAAATAAGTAAAAATAAAGAAACTCAAAAACAAAATAATGAAGAAATAATTGAAAGTCTAAGAATTGCAGTAAGACTATTAACTAAAGAAGATATTAAAAATAGAAATTTACCAAATCAGACAACAGGACTTGTGATAACAAAAATTGCAAACAACAGCCCTGTAGCAAATTCAATAGAGCTCAATAGTATTATTGTTGAAGCCCAGAAGAAAAAAATCAGATCAGCAAATGACTTAAGAAATATTACTAAAGATGTATTAAATTCAAATCAAAAAACAGTTTTACTTGCAATCTATAATAATCAAAATCAACGAAGATACATTGGTGTTAAACTAGATTGATAATGGATTTAAGATCCAAGATTATACTTATATCAGGACCTACAGCATCTGGAAAATCAAGTTTTGCAATTAAAGTTGCAAAAAAAGTAGATGGAGAGATTATTAATGCAGATAGCATGCAAGTATACAAAGAGCTTAAAATCTTGTCAGCTAGACCAAATCCTAAAAAATATCAGAAAATAAAACATCACTTAT
>CACJRQ010000024.1 GCA_902595885.1 uncultured Pelagibacteraceae bacterium | reverse complement strand
TAATAGTAACCTCAAAAATACCAATAGTTGATTTTAAATTTAATCTAAAGGATCTTAACTCAAGATCTAATAATTTTATATTAACTCAAATTGAAAAACCTGGTGATGATTTGATTTATGCATTAATACTAAAAAATCTTTCTGATCGTCAAATATCAATAGACCAAAAACTTATTGAATTTATAATTAAGAGAATCGATAGAACTTATAGCAAAATTTCTGATTTTATATATAAAATCGACGAAATTAGTTTAAAAAGAAAAAAACCGATTGACTTTAAAATAATTAAAGAAGCATTAGGGGATTAATTGAATAAGTACAGAACACATAAGTGTAATGAATTAAGAAAAGAGGATGTAGATAAAAAAATTTCTCTTTCAGGTTGGGTAAATAAAAAAAGAGACCATGGTAATTTACTCTTTGTTGATTTGAGAGATAATTATGGAATTACCCAATGTATAATTGATAAAGATAATAAATATTTTTCTGATTTAGAAAAAATGCAATTAGAAACAGTAATTAAAGTTGAGGGAAAAGTTGTAAATAGATCTAAAGAAACAATTAATTCTGAAATTGATACAGGTGAAATAGAGGTTGTTATTGATAAACATGAAGTTTTGGGTACCTGTAAAGAGTTGCCTATGCCTGTCTTTAGCGATCAAGAGTATGCTGAAGAAATAAGATTGAAATATAGATTTTTAGACTTAAGAAGAAAAAAAATCCATGAAAATATTATTTTAAGATCTAAAGTGATTTCATATATCCGAAATGAAATGACTAAATTAGGTTTTTTAGAATTTCAAACACCAATTTTAACCTCATCTAGTCCAGAGGGCGCAAGAGATTTCTTAGTACCTAGTCGTTTAAATCCAGGAAAATTTTATGCATTACCTCAAGCACCCCAACAATTTAAACAATTAATAATGGTTTCAGGGTTCGATAGATATTTTCAAATTGCACCTTGTTTTAGAGATGAAGATGCAAGAGCAGACAGAAGTCCTGGAGAATTTTATCAATTAGATTTAGAAATGTCATTTGTAGAGCAGGAAGATGTATTTAATGTAGTTGAAAAATTAATGGTTAATACATTTAAAAATTTTTCTAATAAAAAACTGATGTTTGATAAATTTCCCAAGATTTCATATAAGGAAGCGATGCTTAAATATGGTACAGATAAACCAGATTTAAGAAACCCGCTCATTGTAAACGACATCACTGAAATATTTACTAGAGAAGATGTTTCATTTGAAATATTTAAAAAATTGGTAAAATCTGGATCTAGAGCAAGATGTATTGTTACAAAAAATACTAAAGATAAACCAAGAAGCTTCTTTGATAATATTGATAAATGGGCAAAAGGAGAGGGTGCTTCAGGTTTAGCATATTTTACTATTGAAAAAGACAAAGATATTTCAGCAAAAGGTCCTATAGGTAAATTTTTTTCTAAAGAAGCATTATTTGAAATCATGAAAAAAACAAACTGTGAAATAGGAGACAGTATTTTTATGGCTTGTGGAAAACAGGATGAATTAGAAAAAATCACTTCTTTAGCAAGAGATAAAATTGCAAAAGATCTTGATTTAATAGATGAAAATATTTTCGCATTTTGTTGGATTGTAGATTATCCAATGTTTGAAAAAGATGAATTAACCAATAAAATAGAGTTTAGTCACAATCCATTTTCAATGCCTCAGGGTAATTTAAGTGAAAAAGATCTTGAAAACCCTCTAGACATACTTGCATATCAATACGACATAGTTTGTAATGGAATCGAACTATCATCTGGAGCGATTAGGAATCATAAACCAGAGCTTATGTACAAACTTTTTTCAATTGCAGGATATGACAAAAAGCAAGTAGATGAAAAATTTAGTGGAATGATAAATGCACTTAGTTATGGAGCACCACCACACGGTGGAATAGCTCCTGGTATTGACAGGATAGTAATGTTGCTAGCTAATGAGAAAAATATCAGGGAAGTAACAATGTTTCCAATGAACCAAAATGCACAAGATTTGATGATGAATGCTCCATCTGAGGTAAATCTAGAACAATTGAAGGAATTAAACCTTGTTTTAAAAAATAAAAAATAAAACTTATTTTTTTCCCTTCAGACTAATTTTTACATCCGAAAGGTCAACCAAGTTTTTTTTATAGTTATTTCTTACAAAACCTTTGCTGGTAATATCTTTTACAATTTTTAGTAATTGATTTTGATCCTCTGAGTTTGATTCTTCTGTGTTGATGATATCATTTCCTCCAATAGAAGGTGTATGAGCCAAATCCTCCCTATTCTGGTATGAAATAGCTAGTTCTCTGAAAATATAATCTAAAATTGATGTTGCACTTAAAATTCTATCATTACCATGTACTTTGCCAGAGGGTTCAAATTTTGTACCAACAAATGCACTTATAAATTCATCCAAAGGAACACCATATTGAAGGCCTAAAGAAATAGCTATTGCAAAGTTATTCATTAAAGCTTTAACAAGTTCACCTTCTTTACTGGTATCAATAAATATTTCTCCAATTTTTCCATCTTCATATTCTCCAGTATGTAGGTAGACTTTGTGATCACCAATAGTGGCCTTTTGAATATAACCTTTTCTTCTATCAGGCATACTAAATCTCTTACCTGACTTGTCGTTAGCAGTTTTTATATTTGTTATTACATTTTCTTTGTTTATTGAGCTTTTATTATTTGTTTCAGTAACTACTTCTACTTTGTTGTTTTCAAGTACTTTATTATTTTTAGGATCTAGACTTTTTGTTTTTCTATTATCAAGTTTTACGTCTAAAACCTCAAATTTACCATCATCTCTTTTTTCTAAATTTTTTAACTCTTCCTCGTTAACATCATCTAAGTAATGATTTACTTTAAAGGTACATGTATAATAAGTTTCAACTAAATACTTTGCCATTTGACCTCAATTTAAATTTTAATTTGAATATAGAATCAATTAATTTATATACATATTCATATTTTAGTCTAATTTAAATTTTACAATTTTTAATTGAATAAATTAAAAAATATTATGTTGACACTATTAAGAAAAATTTTCACATGGTGGAATCAAGATACTTTTGGAACAAGACTAAAAACTATTTTTTTTGGAAAACTTGTAGGTACCGATGAGCTAGGTAACAAATATTACGAAAGTAAAAATGGAAAAAGATGGGTTATTTATTCAGATACAATTGACGCATCAAAAATTCCTGTAGAATGGTACTCTTGGATTCATTTTACTCCCAATAAAATCGAAAAAAAACATAATTTAGAAAAATACGATTGGCAAAAACCACATCAAGAAAATTTAACTGGAACTGAGGCAGCATATTATCCAAATAAAAATAAAGATGGTGTTAAAAAGAAATATTCAACTTGGAAAGATTAATTTTAAATTAATATATTTAGTTTTTTTATTTTATTTTTGTTTAGTTATTAACTCAAATTCAAAAAGTAATTTAGAAGGAACATTTACTGATATAAAAATTTTAGATAAAATTAGTTCCAAAAATACCTTACTCAAACTTAAAAATGGAGAATTAAAAAAATTTAAAGATTTATCTATTAAAAGTCTTAAATGTAAAAATTCAGAATTTGATGATAATCCAGAAATAACTGCTTACATACAAGTCAGAGATTTAAAGAATAAAAATAACGATGAGGTTTTTGTTTTTAATGGCTGGATGTTTTCTTCGAGTCCTTCGATAGAACCATTTGATCATCCTGTTTATGACGTCTGGTTGTTAAGATGTTATTAAACTATAGAGTCTTTATCCAACCAACTCACATTGAAGTCTGAATTAATGAATTTTTTATGATTAAGTAATTTTTTGTGCAATGGAATTGTTGTAGTAATACCTTCAATTACAAACTCATCTAAAGATCTATTCATTCTTTGAATAGCCTCAGTTCTATTCCTGCCATGGCAAATCAATTTACAAACCATACTATCATAAAATGGAGTTACCTTGTAACCTTGAAAAATTGAACCATCTACTCTGGTTCTAAAACCAGATGGTTGATGACACATAGTAATAACTCCAGGTGAAGGCTGAAAGTTTTTACTAGCATCTTCTGCATTTATTCTACATTCAATTGCATGTCCTCTAGGATTTATATCACTTTGTTTTAAAGCTGTTTCACCTGAAAAAGCAATCCAAATTTGTTCTTTAATTATATCAATGCCAGTAACCATTTCGGTTACAGGATGCTCAACTTGAACTCTTGTATTCATTTCAAGGAAATAAAATTTTCCATCTTCGTAAATGAATTCAACAGTTCCAGCTCCCATGTAGCCTATTTTAGCTACCATATTTACTGTTCTTTCAAATAAATCTTTTCTTATTTCATTATTTAAAATAGGACTCGGTGTTTCCTCAATTAATTTTTGATGCCTTCTTTGTACCGAACAATCTCTTTCATGAAGGTGAACTGCTCTATTTTTGCCAGCTAATATTTGAACCTCAATATGTCTAGGATTTTGGAAAAATTTTTCAATATAAACTTCATCATTACCAAAGTATTTTTTCGCTTCAGACTTAGCGGTTGAAAATAATGTTTCAAATTCTTCTTCTTTATAAACTATTTTCATACCTTTGCCTCCACCTCCACCTGAGGCTTTAATTAAGACAGGGAAACCAATTTTTCTACAAAGTTTTTTTGCTTCAGTAACTTCTTTTACACCACCCTCAGACCCCTCAATAACAGGTAGTCCATTTTCTTTAGCTATTCTTTTTGCTTGTATTTTATCACCCATCATTTCTATATGTTTTGATGAGGCACCGATAAAATTAATTTTATTCTCTTCTAAAATTCTTGCAAAATTAGCATTTTCTGAAAGAAAGCCATACCCAGGATGCACAGCATCTGCATTGGTAAGTTCTATAGCCGACATTAGGGCTGGAATATTTAAATAACTATTTACTGGTTGATGAGAGCCAATGCAAACACTTTCATCAGCCATTCTCACATGCATACTTTCTCTGTCTACATCTGAATGTACAGCTACAGTAGGTATTCCCCATTCTTTACAAGCTCTAATAATTCTAACTGCAATTTCCCCACGGTTCGCAATTAAAATTTTTTTAAACATTATTTATTCTAGGATAATAATAGTTTGACCAAACTCTACGGGTTGGCCATCTTCAACACAAATTTCTTTTACTACACCATCTGCTGTTGAAGGAACATGATTCATTGTTTTCATTGCTTCAACAATCATAATTGTATCGCCCTTTTTAATTTTTTTTCCGACCTCAACAAACTTTTTAGCACCAGGTTCTGGTGCGTGATAGGCAGTTCCAATTATAGGTGAAGTAATTTCAGTTCCTGATTTAATATTTTGAATTTGAGTAGCCGCTGAACTTTTTGAAGGTGATGAGGGCGAAATAACTTGTGGTTGATTACTAATTGAAATATTATTTTTTGAAACTTTAATTTTAGTGTCCTTTTGAGTTATCTCTATTTCAGTAAGATTAAATTCTTTTAAATAATCACTTAGTTCTTGAATTATTTTTTTATCTATCTTCATCTTGAAGAGTCTTTTGTAATGAAATTATGGCCAAAATATATCCTTCAGCACCTAATCCAAAAATTCCGCCAGTTACAACACCACTTATAAGTGACTTATGTCTAAATTCCTCTCTTTTATAAATATTTGATAGGTGTATCTCGATTATTGGTTTTTTGAATAAATCTAGAGCATCTCTTATAGCCACGGAAGTGTGAGTAAATGCAGCAGCATTTATAATCATACCATCGAATGTTTTTCTAGCATTTTGAATTATATTAACAAGCTCTCCTTCAACATTAGATTGAGCAAATTCTACATCAAGACCAATTTCTTGTGCTTTTTTAGAACAATTCTCTTTAAGCTGATCAAAAGTAGTCGATCCATATTGTGATTGTTCTCTTTCTCCTAATAGATTAAGATTTGGACCATTAATAATAATTATTTTATTATTCATTCAGCACTTATATACGATGAAAAAAATAAAAAAAATAAAAATTAAAATAAATGGTAAAATCAAAACCATAATCAAGAATTCAAAACTCTCAGAATTGTTAAAACAACTCAAAATACCATTAAATAAAGTAGCTATTGAGCTTAATGAAGAAATAATAGATAAAAAAAAAATTAATAAAACAAGATTAAATAAAAATGATAAAATCGAAATAGTTCATTTTATTGGAGGTGGTTAATTTGAAAAAGGATAGTCTAATTATTGCAAATAAAAAATTCAATTCCAGATTAATTGTTGGAACAGGGAAATACAAAAATATGTCTGAATGTGCGAAAGCAATTAAGCTATCTGGAGCAGAAATCGTAACAGTTGCTGTACGAAGGGTAAACATAAGTGATAAAAATAAGCCTTTACTTATGGATTATATAAATCCAAAAAAAATTACATATTTACCAAATACTGCAGGATGTTTTAATTCAAATGAAGCTTTAAGAACTCTTAGACTGGCCAGAGAAATAGGCGGCTGGAAATTAGTTAAGTTAGAAGTTTTAGGAGATAAAAAAAACTTATTTCCTGATATGTTAGAAACTTTAAAATCTACTGAAGTTTTAGCTAAAGAGGGATTTAAAGTTATGGTTTACTGCAATGACGATCCTTTAATGGCAAAACGTTTAGAAAATGTTGGAGCAGATGCAATTATGCCATTAGCAGCTCCGATAGGATCAGGTTTGGGAATTCAAAACAAAATTAATATTCAGATAATAAGAAAACAAACCAAACTACCACTAATTATCGATGCAGGTTTAGGTCAAGCCTCTGACGCAACAATTGCTATGGAATTGGGATGTGACGGAGTACTTGTTAATACAGCAATTGCGAAAGCAAAAAAACCTTATGAAATGGCACTTGCCTTCAAAAATGCAGTCATCGCAGGAAGACAATGTTATAAGTCTGGCAGAAT
>CACJRQ010000023.1 GCA_902595885.1 uncultured Pelagibacteraceae bacterium | reverse complement strand
AATATAAATTAGCTGAACCATCAAAAGAATCTGGTGAAAGTGTATTGGAAGCTTTAGATTTAGCATTGACACTCGCAAAAGAAAAAAAAATTGATGCAATTAATTTTGCACCCATGAATAAAACAAGTTTAAAACTTGGAGGAAATAAACATTCTGATGAATTACAACTTATGGCTGAGAAACTTGAGGTAAATAGTTTTTGTTGTGAATTTAATGTCATAGATAATTTTTGGACAGCAAGAGTAACATCTCATATTCCAATAAAAGAAGTTGCTCAACATATTACAAAAGAAAATATCATGAAGCCAATAAAACTAATAAATGAAGTTATGGAGTTAAATGGTGTAAAAAATCCTCGAATTGCTATTCAGGCACTTAATCCTCACGCAGAGTTTGGTTCAGAAGAAAAAGACGAAATCATTCCTGCAATTGAGGAAGCAAAAAAACTTGGTTACAACGTTGATGGGCCATTGCCATGCGATACCTCATTTGTTGTAGCCTACAAAAATAAAAACCATGATTGTATGGTTGGCATGTATCATGACGCGTTACAATCTGGTCTTAAAGCATTTGGTTTCGATAGAGGAGTAACAGTTCAGGGTGGATTAACTGTACCAGTAACTACTACTGCACATGGATCAGCATTTGCGATTGCAGGAAAAAATGAAGCTAACTTAGATCCAATTTTAAATTCTTTTAAAATTGCTTTATCGATGTCGCAAAGTAAAAAAAACTAAATTAATCCTGCGTCTACTGTAAAGTTTTGTTTAGTACATCCTGATGAAACATCAGATGCTAAGAATAAAACCATTTTTGAAACATCATCAGGTAATAATTGTTTTTTTAAAGCCTGATTTTTTAATATTTCTTTTTTAAATTTTGGATTAAGCCATAATTTGGATTGTCTAGCTGTTGCAATTGAACCGGGTGCAATTGAGTTAATTCTTATATTATGTTTTCCTAAATCTCTTGCTAAAGATCTTGTTAATCCATGAATTCCTGCTTTTGCAGTACTATATGCTGGGAACATTACTGCTCCCCTAACCCAACTGACAGACCCTAAATTTATTATTGATCCACCTTTATTTTTCACCATGCTTTTTTTAACTGATTGTATGGCAAATAAATAATGCTTTAAATTTATTGCCATTCTCTCATCCCAATATTTTTCAGTAATATTTTCTAGACTATGTCTTTGATCATTAGAGGCATTATTAATCAAAATATCAATTGGACCGCCTTTTTTTATAATACTTAAGATTAAAGATTTGTATTTTTTAATATTTTTAATGTCACATTCCACAAAATTTGGAATTTTAAATTTTTTCTTTTTGATTTTATTAATAGTTTTTTTGGCCTCTTTTTTATCGATATCAAAAAAATATACTTCAACACCTTGCTCACAAAGATGTTCAACAATTGATGATCCTATACCTGAGGCTCCACCTGAAACTAAAGCTTTTTTATTTTTAAGATCAAAATATTCAGTTTTCATTTTTGTAAATAGGATTAATAATTATTTAAATCTTCCATTGATGGCATTGAGGCTGCTGCACCTTGTTTTGTAGTTGAAATTGCTCCTACCTTATTCGCAAAAGAGAGTACTTCTTTAATATCTAAATCTTTTGATAACCCAACAGCTAAAGCACCGTTGAAAGCATCTCCTGCGCCAGTAGTATCAACGACTGGTTCTTTAAGTTTAAATGCATTTATGAAAAAATTTTCTTTATCATTTGCAAAATAGCATCCTTTTTCTCCTAAAGTTATAACTATGTTTTTAATACCTTTTTTTAATAATTCCTCTGAGGCTATTTTTATATCTTTTTCAGTTTCAATTTTTTTATTTAAATAAAATTCAGCCTCAGTTTCATTAGGTGTAAAAAAATCAATTAATTTAAAATCATCATCATTAATTTGGCACGCAGGTGCTGGATTTAATATTGTGGTCAATTTATTTTCCTTAGCTTTCTTCAATGCATATTTCGTAACATCATATGGTGTTTCTAGTTGTGTTAAAAATATATCTGTATTTGCAATAAAATTTAAATTTTTTTCAATATCATCATGGGTAAGGGTACCGGCGGCACCTGGTATAATATTTATTGCGTTTTCTCCTGTTTTTTCATTGACCATTATTCCTGCAACTCCAGTTGAGTGATTTTTATCTTGAATAACAGAAGCAATATCCATTCCCAATGATTTGTATAAATTTAAGGCCATCTCACCATTTTTGTCATTACCTATTTTTGTTATAAAATTTACTTTCCCGTTTAATTTAGCTGCAGCAATTGCTTGATTTGATCCTTTTCCACCTGGTCCAACAATGTGCTGTGAACCTAGAATTGTTTGACCTTTTTCAGGGATCGCATTAGCTATAAAGCAAAGATCTGCAACAAATACACCAAAAACTGAAATGATTTTCATTTTTTAAGTCCAAACGTTTCCGTCAGGTAAAATGACTCCTTTGGTGAGAATAAAACAACCAAACGGTCTTGCGTCTGTTGTAGTAACTATACAATAAGCTTTCTTTGCCTCTTGATAAAACTCTTGTCTTGAAATTGATCCCACATTCCAATTTTCTCCTGAGATTTTTTTTACAACCTCAATAAATTCTTTATGTGTTTCAGTTAATTCCTCAGGTTTATCATCTACTTCCATTCTTAAAGCTGGAGATCCTCCTTTTGAATTAATAAAACTATCAAGTGGAAAAACTGAGAGTATGGCAGAGGCAGCTTCTTTTATACCAACTCCGTCTAATCTTATTATTTTATCGTTTGTAGTATTCGCAGGAAAATTAGCATCAGCTAATATCAGTTTTTCTCCATGACCCATAGATCTTAAATGAAAAAGTAAATCTGGGCTTAATACTGGATCAATTTTAATAAGCATGAATTATTATATTACATAAAAAAAAAGGGTGGAATTAAATTCCACCCTTTTTTTAAATTATATACCTATCGATTATTTAAAATCGTTAGCGTTTTCTTTTGTTACTAATTGTGTTCCTGTATCGATATTTGGATCAATACTTCCACCATTAGCTAATTCAAGAGCATATTTAACTCCATATGCACCCATGTTATAAGAAAACTGAGCAATTGTTGCTGTCATCTCTCCTTTTAAGATACTTGTAGCTGCATCTGGAGTAGCATCAAATCCCACAACAACTACATTGTTCATATCTGCATCCTTAAGAGCTTGCATAGCACCTAAGCCCATATTATCATTTGAAGCAAATATAGCTTTGATGTTAGGATTTTTTAAAATGATTGACTCAGTTACAGATCTACCTTTTGCAGTATCCCACTCGGCAGTTTGAGTTGCAACAATATTCAATCCACAATTTTTAAAACCTTTAATCGCACCATCTCTTCTGAGTAATGCTGTTGATTGAGATTCAATACCAGTTAAAATTGCAACATCTGAACCTTTTGGAGTTTTGTCACAAATAAATTTAGCAGCTAACTCTGCACCATTCATGTTATTCGTTCCAATAAAAGTTACTCCTTCATTTATTCCTTTTGTATCCACGAATACAACTGGAACACCACTTTTAATCGCATCATCTACGATTGGAGCAAAAGCATTTGGATCTCCTGGCGCTAAAGCTATTGCATCAACACCTTTTGCAAGTTGATCCTCTACTTGGTTAATCTGAGCTTGTACGTCACCTTCTTGCGGTGGTGCAACCAAAACTAAATCAACACCTAATTTTGCTGCTTCTTCTTTAGCTCCTTTTTCTACAGATGCCCAAAAAGGATTACCTGATCCAGGTCCTTTAATGCTGAATAATATTTTTTTTCCAGCAAATGCCCCTGTTGAAAAACTTGCTAATAGAAAAACAGAAGTAATAATTACACTAATTATTTTTGTTAAGTTTTTCATATATTTCCCCTAAGTTGTTTTTTAAAATTAAATTTAATCGAAATTTTAAAAAAAATTCAACTGTTAATAAGAACAGTTCTAAATAAGATTAAAACAACTAATACGTGTAAATTATTTTCTTGTTCCGATATCTCTTCTTAGTACATCAATATAAACAGCTAAGACTATAATTGAGCCAATTAACACTTGTTGCCAAAATGAACTTACATCCATTAAGTTTAATCCATTACGAAGAATGCCCATAATCATAACTCCAGCAAAAACTCCAAGAACAGTTCCTCTTCCTCCAAAAAAACTTGCTCCACCAATAATGCAAGCAGCAATCGCATCGAGTTCTGACTGAAGACCAGCATTTGGATATCCTGAGTCAGTTCTTCCAGCTAAAATCAAAGCACCAATACCAGATAAAAAACCACACAAAGAATAAACAATAATCAAAATTTTATTTACATTTATTCCTGAAGCTCTAGCTGCATTTGGATTGCCTCCAATTGCATAGATCCATTTACCAGTTTTACTCTTATTTAAAAAAATCCAAAAAATTATATAAACAATTGCAATTAATACTAAACTTACAGGTAAATATTGAGATTTTTCTAACCCTAACCATTGAAGATCAATTCTTCCATGTCCCAAATATCTAACTTCATCTGTAAAACCACTAATAGGAGTACCACCTGAAATTAAATTTCCTGCACCTCTAAATATATAAAGTGTACCTAAAGTCATTATAAAAGGATGAGGCATCCGTAATAAAGTAATGCCTAAACCATTAAATAACCCACATAAAAAACCTGCAATCAATGGTGTAAGCACTACAATGAACCAGGGGGCTCCTGCTTTTGCAACAACAGCTAAAATCATAAGAGATAACATCATTATAGAGCCAACAGAAAGATCAATTCCTGCTGTTACAATTACCATAAATACTCCTAGAGCTAGCATTGATTGCCAGGATATTTGTTTAAAAACATTGGTTACATTTCTCCATGAAAGAAACACATCTGGTTGTAAAATATGCATTACCAGAATCATAAGAACTAACAAAAGAAGTATTCCATACTTTTCAAAGTATGGAATTAATTTTAAGTGCAAACTTTCTATTTTTTTATCTTTATCTTCCATATTATTTTTTACCCATGATCCATCCAATAACTTCGTCTCTTGAAGTATTTGAAAGGCTAGCTTCTGCAAAATTAGTTCCTTGGAATAAAGCCATAACACGATCACAAACTGTAAAAATATCGTCCATTCTATGACTTATTACAATCACTCCAACACCTGTTTTTTTTAAACTATTAATAAGATCTAAAACTTTACCTACTTCTTTTATTGCTAATGCTGCAGTCGGTTCATCCATAATTACTACTTTAGCATTAAAGGCTGTTGATCTTGCGATTGCCACAGCTTGTCTTTGACCACCTGAAAGTTCTTCTACTTTTTGATCAGCACTTTTTACATTTATTTTTAACTTATCTAAATGAGCATTTGTTAACTCTTTAATTTTATTAAAATCTAATAGTTTTAAAAATCCTAAATTTTTTGTTGGCTCTCTTCCTAAAAAAATATTTTCACCAATAGGTAAATTACCTGCTAAAGCGAGATCTTGATAAACCATTTCTAAACCTAAATTTTGAGAGTCTCTTGGACTTTCTAATATTTCTTCTTTGCCTTGGAAAAATAAAGAACCTGCGCTTGGTTTATAAAGTCCCGACAAAACTTTCATTAAAGTTGATTTTCCTGCTCCGTTATCTCCAACTACACCCAAACATTCTCCAGCATGAACCTTTAGGTTAACATTTTCTAATGCAGTAATAGTTCCAAAATATTTTGTTATTCCTTTAGCTTCTAAGAGTGGATTGCTAGTTGACGACATAATTTATAAAATTATTAAAATATCAATTAATTGCAACTGGTTTTGAGGCCAATAACCCTACTGTTTTCAATTGAGCTTGTTTGCAAAATTTTGGTTTTAAATTTTTTGAAATTAGATGCATGTCCTTTAAAACTATATCCCCCATACTATAGAAGGCCTCTGTTAAAGCTCCTGCTCTATGCGCAGAAAACAAAATGTTTTTAACTTTCCTAATTGGGTCATTTTTTCTCACTGGTTCTTCAGGAAATACATCGGTAGCTACATATAAATCTCCCTTTTTAACTCTCTTGATTAAATCTTTAAAATTTACAACCGCTGCTCGACTCATCAATATGAATAATGAGTTCGGTTTCATTTTGTTAATTAAATTTTTATTTACTAAATTTTTATTTTTAGTTGTTACAGCTGCTAAAATATAAATAATTTCACATGTTTTAAACATTTGATTTAAACTAACAGGGTTAAATCCGAAACTTTTAATTTTATTATTTGATAACCAGGGGTCATAAACATTTATATCTTTAGTAAATGGTAGTAACATTGGATATAAAGATTTAGCTAAATCACCAAAACCCAGTAATCCAATTTTTTTTCCTGATAATAACGATGCTTTAAAATTACTTTCTAATCCATATTTTTCCGAACCTTTTGTAAAATCAAAATGAGCATTGTGAATATCCCTTAAAAGAGAAAGTGTCATTCCTAATGCAATTTCAGCGACAGGCTTTGAAAATACTGGAGAAGTTGCGATAACATGTATTCCCTTTTTAGCACAATAATCATAATCAACGTTATTCATAAAATTACTTTCAACATTAATTATTGCTTTTAGTTTTTTTGCTTTTGACAAAATTTTTTTATCTAAATCTGGTTGACCCATAATAAAAGTAACATTATCAATATATTTTTCATAAAATTGTCGTTTGTTTTTGTTAGGTGCTATTAAAACCTTATATTTTGATTTTAATTCTTTTAATTTTTTTTTAGTAAAAATAAGATCTAATGTTCTTGGGAAAGGATCAGATATAACAATTGGTTTTTTCATTAATTGTATAACAAGCTTATTAATTCATAATTTTTTTAATTTCTTCTAACGTAAATGGTTTTGGTTTCTTGCATGTTGTTTTTATTTCTTGTGGGATACCAGTTTGTGAAGCTCTCATAGTAGAATCAATTATATCTAAAACATGAAGAGATAGCTCTCCATTACATCTGTGCTCTAAATTATTTTCAATTGCATAAGCCATTTCTGATAAACCTGCACCTCTATAATTTGCGTTAGTAGGTGACTCATTTGCCCTAGAGCTTTGACTCTTTATATTAATCTTACCTAAAGGCATCATATCTGTTTTATGTTCTCCCCAATTACCACCAGCAGTCACTGAAACAAAAGCTGATCCACCAAACATATTTGGATCTGGAACAATTATTGACCCTTTATTTCCATAAAGTTCAATATGATTTCTTTGATGGGCTACAACATCAAAAGATAAAGTTATTTGAATTATACAATCATTTTCAAATTGTATAGTTGCTAAGTAAGTTGTTGGTGTTTCAACTTTAAATTTTTGACCTTTTTTTGGACCAATTCCAATTTCTCTTTCTTCAAAAACTTTTGTACACCTTCCTTGAACCTGTTTTGCCGGACCAATTAAATTTACTAGTGCTGTCAAATAGTATGGCCCCATATCAATAACGGGTCCACCTTCATTTTCCGCAAACCAAGACTCTGGGTTTGGATGATAAGATTGTACACCTGGAAAAGCAAATATAGCATTACCTAATTTAATGTCCCCAATGACACCATTATCAATTAGCTCTCTAGTTTTTTGAATACCACCACCTAAAAAGGTATCTGGCGCGTTTCCTATGTAAAGATTTTTTTTACTAGCAAGTTCAATTAATTTTTTTCCATCTTCAAAATTGACTGCTAATGGTTTTTCAGCATAAGAATGTTTTCCATTTTCAAGAGCCAATTTAGAAACTTGATAATGAGCACCTGGTATTGTTAAATTTAAGATTATTTCAATTTCTTTATCTTTTAAAAGCTCATCAACTGTTACAGCCTCAATGTTGTAGTGAATTGCACATTTTTTAGCAGCATCCATGTTTATATCTGCACATTTAACTATTCTGATATTATTAAAGTACTCCTGGGCTCTAAAATAGGTTTCAGAAATATGACCACAGCCAATTAGACCGACTTTAAAAATTTTACTCATAAAGGTTTATACACCTTGTCTTTGTTTGCCTTTTCCTTCTTTATAAAGTTTTAAAGCCTCTTCATTTTCTTTAGTTTTAGGAATTTCAAGTGTTGGGCTGTCCCAAAAAGCAGAACCCTCAACCCACTTATAAGCATGAGTTTTTATTGAAATAACATATGTTACATCTGATGCTTTTGCTCTCTTAAATGCAGCTTCAAGATCTGAAATTGAATTAACATGTTCAGATTTAGCTCCCATACTTTCTGCATGTTTTGCAAAATCAACATCAACTAATCCAGGGGTATTAGAGCTCT
>CACJRQ010000022.1 GCA_902595885.1 uncultured Pelagibacteraceae bacterium | reverse complement strand
ATAAAAGAGGAATATTTTTGTAGCCAACACTTGGTTTAGACATCAATACAAACTTATTAAATGTATCTGATGGTTTAGGTAACCATCTTCCTGAACCCTGTTCTGAACATGTTGGTCCACTTGCAACTATTGTTCCAGCTGGGAACAAAAGAATATCAATTAATCTTAATCCACCTTGCTCTTTATTTTGTAATTCATCAAACTGTATTATTGCTGCTTGCATTTCATTTAATGCTTTAGGAGGATAGATGCTTGCAAACTCTATTCTTCTTGCAATTTTAACAATATTTTTTGCATAGTCAGATGCTATTTCTTCACTATCATCTAATCCTTTTCTGTAAGCTTTAATATCATCTTTAAGTTGTTTGATTGAGGTTTTGAATTGTGGGTTATGGTTTTTTAATTTAAAAAATTTATCATCAATTTTTTTTAGTTCTGCTGCAGCTGCATGAAATTTTAAACCTTTATTGGTTTGAGGTGCAGTAGGTATTTCTATTGTATTTTCTATAGAACCACTTCCAGAATCTATTGTTGTAATTCCCCAGCCACCTTGTTCATTAATAAGTTTTTGTCTTTCAGTTTTTTCAGTATCTGTCTCAAAGGGATAATCTTTCTTTTGAAAATTTAAGCTCAGAAGTTTTATTTCCTCTGTCATTTCTTTGATTTTAATTTTAGTTTCCATCTCAATTAGTTCCTCACTAGTTAAAAATGGAATTAATTTAGAAGTTCTATCAATGTAACTTACAAGGATTGTTTTTTGTTGATCATTTAGATCAGGAGATGCTTTTATTTCATTTGAAATTTTTACAAGATTTTTATTTTCAATTTTAATAATCGATGTGCTTTTAAATTCTCTTTCTTCAATTGGGAACTGATATTTTAAACCTAATAATGATTCATTAATCTTAGCAACCTGGCATAATTCATTTGCTGATTTTGGATAAAAACCTTTTGCAATATCCCATGAGTAATAAAGCCATAGCATTAGAATTGCACTGCTACCAACAATTACCCAGTGTGTACCTCCTTTAGCTCTTTCCGGATTACCAAAGACTGCATCAACTTTTTCAGTTCTAATTAATCTTCTTCCATAAAGAATACATCCAATTACAGCTACAAATATCAAGATTGTTATAAATTGGGTTAACATTAATTATCTTTCCCCATTATTTCTTCTTCCATGTTCCAAATCATGGATAAAATTTCTTCTCTTGTAGATGAAAATTCTTTATTTTTTTTTATTTCTCTCAAGTCTTGTGTAAGACCCATTTCTGCAAATGGAAGATTATACTCTTTATGAATACGGCCTGGTCTTGGTGCCATCACATACAATCTTTCTCCAAGTAACAATGCTTCTTCAACAGAGTGAGTAATTAGGATAATAGTTTTTCCAGTTTCTTTCCAAATCTTTAAAACTAGAGACTGCATCTTTTCTCTTGTTAATGCATCTAATGCACCTAATGGCTCATCCATTAAAATTAAATCTGGATCGTTTATTAAACATCTTGCAAGAGCAACTCTTTGCTGCATACCTCCAGATAACTGATAAGTTGGTGTGTTACCAAAACCTTTAAGTCCAACTATATCTAACCACTCATCAACTTTTTTAGCTGTAACTTTAGGATCTTCTTTTTTCATCCTAAGTCCAAAATTTACATTCTCAGCAACTGTTAACCATTCAAACAAAGCACCTTGTTGAAAAACCATTCCTCTTTCAACGCCAGGTCCATCAATTTCATTATTATTAAGAGTTATTTTTCCTGAGGTAGGTCTTAAAAATCCAGCAGTAATGTTCAGTAAAGTTGTTTTTCCACAACCAGAGGGACCAAGCACTGTAAGTAATTCTCCTTTTTTAAGAGTAAAACTTACATCTTTTAAAGCATGAACAGTTTCTCCTTTTGGAGTTTTAAAAATCATATTTAGATTTTGAGAAACTAGATCACTCATAACTGCCTTATATTAGAAATTTGACAAAAAAAATAGGCACCAATTATTAATCGGTGCCTATTTAAAAGTTTTAAACCCTTAAAATTATAAAGGTAAGAAACTTGTATCCACAGATCCTCCTGGAGTTCCCATACCTTTTAGGAAACCATCAAGATTACCACTTTCCATAGATGCTTTTGTTTCTTCTGGCGTTAAGAATTTGAAACCACTTAAAGTGTCTTTCATATCTGAAACTTTCATTTCAGAAGCTTTCGCCATAGCATTCATATCAGCTTTACCAGCTTTATATCTAGCATTAGCTTCATGAGTTACTTCGATAAAAGTTCTTAACATACCTGGGTTTTCTTTCATGAATTTATCTGTAACAGATGTGATATCTATACCTAAGATACCAGCAGCTCTAGCTTCGTCTACAGTTAAAAGTCTTGATCCAACTGCAGTTGCTGCTTTGATAGAATTACCACCAAATAAACATGCCATAACAACATCACCGCTTACTAATGCAGCAGCACCTTCTTCTGGGTCCATTTGAATAATGTCCATTTTACCTCTGTCAGCACCAACAACTTTCATACTTTCATCAAAAACGTATTCAGCCATTGTTCCCAATGGAACAGCAACTTTTTTACCTTCTAATTCAGTAGCGTTTGCTTTTGTAATTCCAGAAGCGTTAGATGTAACACATGTAGTTCCACCCATTCCGTATTCCATAGCAATATCAACTAATTTGATAGGTGCATTAGATTTTACAGCATTGATAAAAGGTACCAATCCTTGTGAGTAAGAAATATCAATATCTCCTGCTAACATTGCATCAGTCATTGCTCCACCATTAGTGAAATTTGTCCATTTAACTGGAACACCAAGAGCTTTAGCAAAATTCTTTTTCTGCATGTCTTCTAAATTTGGGCTTGGCCATTCTAGAAAGTATGCAACTCTAACTTCATTAGCAGCTGAATTAGCAACTGAAATCGATAGGTTAAGTGCAAAAATAGATCCTAGAATAAAACTTAGTATTTTTTTCATTTATTCCCCTATGTTTAATTAATTAAATTCCGGACATTTAAATTCAAATTGTCTCTGAAGTAAAACAAAAAAGAAACTTGTACAATTCCTGGTTGTGTCAATAATGTGGTAGTTAATCCATTTATTTTAGTCTAAAGAGGCCTTAAGATTTATATTAAAATATTTTTAGAAAGAAATTCTTATGAGCACACAAAACAAAACGCCAATTCCAAATTCCTTAAATGAGCATTGGATGCCGTTTACATCGAACAAAGATTTTAAAGAGAACCCAAGATTAATTGTTGAGGCTAAAGGTGTGTATTTAAAAAACCATCAAGGACAAACTCAAATTGATGCAAGCTCTGGATTATTTTGTAACCCTTTAGGACATGGTAGAGAAGAAATTATAGAAGCAATAACAAATCAATTAAAAACTTTAGATTATTGTCAGCCTTTTCAACAGGGTTTTGGTGGATCATTTGAATTAGCTACAAGAATTTCAAAACATACTCCAGGAAACTTGAATAGAATGTTTTATACTATTTGTGGATCAACAGCTGTTGAAACCGCAATTAAAATTGCAATCGCTTATCATAGAGCAAGAGGCGACAGCCAAAGATTTAGATTTGTTGGAAGAGAAAGAGGTTATCACGGAATGAACATTGGTGCGACTTCTGTCGGGGGCATGGTTAATAATGTTAAAACATTTGCAAGTGTTTTAATGCCAGGTGTAGTGCATATGAGACACACTCATTTACCAGAACATAAATTTATAAGCGGTCAACCTGAAACAGGTGTTGAGTTAGCAGAAGATTTAGAGAGAATTTGTATGAATTTTGGTGCCGAAAATATTGCAGCTTGTATTGTTGAACCTATTGCAGGCTCAACAGGTACTTTAGTTCCACCAAAAGGATACTTACAAAGATTAAGAGAGATTTGTGATAAACATGGAATACTTTTAATTTTTGATGAAGTAATCACAGGTTGGGGAAGAACTGGATCTCCGTTTGCATCACAAGAGTATGGTGTGACACCAGACATGATGACAATGGCAAAAGCCACAACTAATGGTATTAGCCCAATGGGAGTTGTAGCGTGTAAAGAAGATATTTATGATGCTATCGCAGAAAATGCTCCAAAAGGCACAATTGAATTATTTCATGGATATACTTATTCTGGAATACCAATTTCTGTTGCAGCTGGATTAGCTGTCCAAGATATTATTGAAAAAGATGACATTTTTAATAGAGCTAAAAATTTAGCACCTTATTTTCAAGAAGGTTTGATGTCTTTAAAAGATATTGATGTAGTTGATAATATAAGAGGCTACGGAATGATGGGTGGAATAGATATAGTAATGGATAAAAAACCAGGTGCTGCGGGATTTACTTGCTTTAAACATTGCTATGAAGCAGGTGTAAATTTTAAAGCTACAGGGGATTGTCTAATCATTGCTCCAATGTTTATATGCGAAAAAAAACATATTGATGAGATAATTGAAAAACTTCGAACTGGAATAACTAATTACGCAAAAAGTAAAAAGAATTAATTTTCGTTTATGAAAATTGGAGTTCCAAAAGAAATAAAACCTCAAGAAAACAGAATTGGTTTGACACCCGATAGTGTTAAAACTTTAGTTTCAGAAGGACATGAGGTTTTAGTAGAAAATAATGGTGGATTTGAAGCTGGTTTCGACAATGATCAGTATTCAAAAGCTGGAGCAAAAATTGCAGATACTGCAGCTGATATTTTTAGTGACGCTGATATAATTGTTAAAGTCAAAGAACCCCAAAAAGTTGAAGTAGATATGATTAGAGAAAATCAAATTATATATACTTATTTGCATTTAGCTGCTGCAAAAGAATTAACAGAAGGTTTGATAAAATCTAAAAGTATTAATATTGCCTACGAAACTGTAACTGATGATAATGGTAGATTACCTTTGCTTGCGCCAATGAGTGCTGTCGCTGGAAGAATGTCAGTACAAGCTGGAGCTCATTGTTTAGAAAAAAATCAAAAAGGTAGAGGTGTATTATTAGGAGGGGCGCCAGGAGGCGAACCTGCAAATGTTTTAATTCTTGGAGGTGGAGTAGTAGGGGAAAATGCTGCAATTATAGCTACTGGTATGAGAGCAAAAGTTCATATAGTTGATAAGTCTGAAGAAAGATTAAAACAATTAGTTCAAATATTTGGGGATAAAATAATTCCAGAACAAAGTGATAAAACTGATTTAGAAGAACTTGTTTCTCAAGCAGATTTATTAGTTGGTGGAGTATTAATTCCAGGTGCAGAAGCACCAAAATTAATTACTAGAGAAATGATTAAAACCATGAAAAGAGGATCCGTAATTGTAGATGTTGCAATAGATCAAGGTGGTTGTGTAGAAACAAGCAAGCCAACAACTCACGGTGATCCAACATACATAGTTGATAACGTAGTACACTATTGCGTAGCAAATATGCCAGGCGGCGTTCCAAGAACTTCAACATATGCACTAAATCAAGCAACACTTCCTTTTTTAGTTAAGCTTGCTAATAAAGGTCATCAAAAAGCACTAAGTGAAGATAAAAATTTTTTAGCGGGATTAAATATACATAAAGGCCAAGTAACTTATAAAGCAGTTGCTGATGTTTTTGGATATGACTACGTTAATCCTATTGACCTAGTTTAAATTTTCTTAATTAATGATTTAGAGTATTTTTTTTCCCACTCAAGAGAACTTTTAAGTATATTTTTTAAATTCTTGTATTTAGGTATCCAATTAAAACTATTTTCAAATTTTTTTGTATTTGATACAGAATGAGGGATATCATTTGTTCTCCGTTTACCATAAATAATTGGAATTTTTTTTGATATAATTTTATTCATGTTGTTTAAAACTTCTTTTACTGAATAGCCAATTCCATACCCACAATTGAAAATTTTTGACTTATTATTTTTAATTAAATATTTTGCAGATAAATAATGAATTTCTGCTAGATCTGTCACATGTATAAAATCTCTAACTGGAGTTCCATCTTTTGTATTATAGTCATTCCCATTTATTTGAAATTTCTTTCTCTTCCCACTAGCAACCTCACAAATAACTTTAATTAAATTAGTAGAGGATTTTGTTATCATACCTGTTCTTAATTTTTTATCAGCTCCTGCTACATTAAAATATCTTAATATTATATATTTGACATTTTTTACTTTCGAACTTTTTTTTAAAAGTTTTTCAAACTTTAATTTTGATTTAGCATATGGATTTATAGGATTTAAATTGTCTGTTTCTGAAACTATTAATTTTTTTGAATTCCCATATACAGAAGCTGTTGATGAAAATATAATTTTTTTCAATTTATTTTTAATACAAATGTTTAGAAAAGTTTTACCTTTTTTATAATTGATATAATTATATTTTTTTGGATTTTTTATAGATTCATCAACTCTCACCACACCAGCAAAATGCATTACAATATCAAAATTATTATTTTTAATAATTTTAGTAATTTTCTTTTTGTTATCTATATCGCAAATAAATAGTTTGGACTTTTTTGGAACTAGAGCTTTGTTACCAGTAGATAAATTATCAATAACTGTAACATTACAACCTTTGTCCAAAAGATAATGAGCTACATTACTTCCAATATAACCAGCCCCTCCTGTTATAAGAATATTTTTCATTTTGTTTACAAATCTTAGATGATTCTTATTATCATTATAATTTATGAATAACAAAACATTACCAACAGGAGCTAAAGTTGTTGTGATCGGAGGAGGTGTTGCAGGTACTTCTTGTGCTTATCATTTGGCTAAGTTTGGTTGGAAAGATGTTGTTATATTAGAAAGAGACCAACTAACATCAGGTACTACTTGGCATGCTGCTGGGCTGTTAGGACAATTAGGAGCTAGTTCAACAATTACAAAATTAAGAAAATATTCATTAGATCTCTATAAAGAATTAGAAAAAACAACAGGATTATCAACCGGTCTAAAACAAAACGGTGCAATAACCGTTGCATCAAGCAAAGAAAGAATGCAGGAGTTATTGAGACAAGCAACAACCGCACAACTATCTGATGTTGAAGTAGAAATATTGAATAAAGAGAGAATTAAGAAATTATATCCAGTAATTAAAAATGATGATTTGGTTGGTGGCGTATATATGCCAAAAGATGGTCAGGCAGATCCAGTAGGAGTTACAAATGTATTAGCTAAAGCTGCTAAAATGTTAGGAGTGCAAATTTTTGAAAAAACACCTGTTAAAAAAATATTGCTTAAAAATAAAAAAATATGCGGTGTTGAAACTGCAAAAGGAAAAATTGATTGTGAATATGTAGTTTTGGCTACAGGTATGTGGTCAAGACAAATTGGAGAAGAAATTGGTGTAAGTATTCCACTATATCCCAACGAGCATTTCTACGTGATCACTGAACCAATAAAAGATCTTCCTAAAGATTTACCTGTATTACGAGATTACAATTCTTGTCTTTATTTAAAGGAAGATGCTGGAAAAATGTTAGTTGGAATTTTTGAACCAAACGCAAAACCTGCTTTCAAAGAAAGTGGAAAAGTACCAGATGACTTTTCATTTGGAGAATTTCCAGATGATTTCGATCATTTCGAACCTTACCTTGAGAAATCTTTTCACAGACTTCCAATGTTAGAAATCGCAGGTATTAGAAAATTTTTTTCAGGACCTGAATCATTTACTCCCGATACTCAGTATTTATTAGGGGAAACACCTGAAGTAAAAAATCTTTATACATGTTGTGGATTTAATAGTATTGGAATAGCTAGCTCAGGAGGCGCAGGTAGAGTAACAGCAGAATGGATGATTAATGGCCACATTAATGAAGATTTATTTTCTTTGGATATAAAAAGATTTCAAAATTTTCATTCATCAAAAAAATTTATAATGGAGAGAGTTACTGAAACACTTGGGGATTTATACGGTATGCATTGGCCATATAAACAATATTCAACATCAAGAAATATAAAATTATTACCTTATCATAATGAACTTAAAAAAGCCGGTGCTTGTTTTGGTGTAGCAGGAGGTTTTGAAAGACCTATGTGGTATTCTTTAGATAAAAAAGATCCACAATATAATTATAGTTTTAATTATCAAAATTGGTACCCATCTGTAAAATACGAAACCATAAATGCTAGAAAAAATGTTGGACTTTTTGATTTTTCAACTTTTTCTAAATTTGATTTAAAAGGTGAGAAGGCTCATAGCGATTTACAAAAAATCTGTACTGCAAATATTAAAAATGAAATTGGAAAATCAACATATACCCATATGTTAAATGAAGATGGTGGAATTGAGTCAGATTTAACAGTTGTTTGTATTCATAAAAATCATTTTAGATTGGTTAGTTCAGCAGCAACTAGAGAGCGCGATAAACATCATATTTTAAAATATCTTTCTGATGACATTATATTTTCTGATGTTACAGAAAATATCTGCTGCCTAGGTTTATTTGGTCCTAAAAGTCGTAAAATGATAGAAAAAATTAGCAATGACGATTTTACGTCTGAAAACTTTAAATTTGGTTCTGCTAAGTATGTAA
>CACJRQ010000021.1 GCA_902595885.1 uncultured Pelagibacteraceae bacterium | reverse complement strand
ATATTTTAAGCTACAAAAGAAGAGGTTTTAGAAAAATTAAAATTGATAATGTTTTATATGATATAGAAAAATCACCCAATCTAGATAAAAAACTTAAACATGATATTTCAATCTTAGTAGATAGAATAGTTTTAAATTCAAAACTTGGAAACAGATTAGCCGAAAGTATTGAAACAGCTGTAAATTTAGCCAACGGTTTAGTCTTTGTCGAATATGAAGATGAGACTCTTCCTCAAAAATTTAGAAAAATTGAAAAATTAATTTACTCTACAAAGTTTGCTTGCCCAGAAAGTGGTTTTACAATTGAGGAAATTGAGCCAAGACTTTTTTCATTTAACAGTCCCTATGGAGCTTGTGAAGAGTGTGAGGGAATAGGAATGAAATTAAATGTTGATCCAAATTTAGTTATTCCAGATGAACGAAAAAGTTTAGCAGATGGAGCAATTGAACCTTGGTCAAAATCAACCACATTGTATTATGCACAAACTTTAGCATCTTTAGCAAAACATTACGGTTTTTCTTTAGATGAAAAATGGAAAAAATTACCCAAAAAAATTAAAGATATTATTCTGTACGGCTCAGATGAAGATGAAATTAAATTTAATTATGATGATGGATACGAGAAATATTCTTACAAAAAAACCTTTGAAGGTGTAATTAATAATCTTGAAAGAAGATTTTTAGAGTCGGATAGTGAATGGAAAAGAGAAGCCATTGCTGAATATCAATCTGATACAGCATGCGAAGCATGTAATGGTGATAGATTAAAAGAGGAAGCTTTATGTGTTAAAATAAATGACCTTAATATTAGTGAAGTAACAAAAAAATCTATTTTAGATGCAGCAGAATGGTTTAAAAATTTAGAAAATAATCTTGATAAAAGACAATTTAAAATTGCCGAACATGTTTTAAAAGAAATTAACGAAAGATTAAATTTTCTTCTAAACGTCGGTTTAGATTATTTAACGTTATCTAGAGAGTCTGGAACTTTATCAGGCGGTGAAGCTCAAAGAATAAGATTAGCTTCACAAATTGGATCTGGTTTAACAGGAGTATTATACGTTTTGGATGAGCCTTCAATTGGATTACATCAAAAAGACAATGTTAAACTTATTAATGCATTAAAAAGATTGCGAGATCTAGGTAATACTGTCATTGTTGTAGAGCATGACACAGAAACAATGGAGAATGCAGATCATATTATTGATCTTGGTCCTCAAGCTGGCAGTAATGGTGGTGAGATAACAGCACAAGGATCATATGAAGAAATTAAAAAAGATAAACACAGTATTACTGGCCAATATCTTGCTAATAAAAAAACAATTGAAATTCCAAAATCACGACGATTAGCTAAAAATGGAAGATTTGTTGAAATAAATGGTGCAAGTGGAAATAATTTAAATAATGTTAATCTTAAAATTCCAACTGGAACCTTTACCTGTGTTACTGGTGTCTCCGGTAGTGGTAAATCTACTCTAATATTACAAACACTATTTCATGCCTTAAATTTAACTTTAAATAATAAAGCAAGAAAAACACCTAAGTCATTTAAAGGTTATAAGGGTGTAGAATTGATCGATAAAATAATTGATATTGACCAATCTCCTATTGGGAGAACACCTAGATCAAATCCAGCAACATATACAGGAGCCTTTGGGCCTATTAGAGATTGGTTTACAAGTCTGCCAGAGTCTAAAACGAGAGGATATAAACCAGGTAGATTTTCTTTCAATGTTAAAGGAGGTAGATGTGAAGCTTGTGAAGGTGATGGCGTAATCACATATGAAATGCATTTTCTACCTGATGTTTATATACAGTGTGATGAATGTAAAGGAACAAGATATAATAGAGAAACTTTAGAAATCAAATTTAAGGGCAAAAGTATTGCCGACGTTTTAGATATGTCAGTTGATGAAGGATGTGAGTATTTTGAAAATATATCGAATATAAAAACAAAATTGTTAACTCTTAAAAAAGTTGGATTGGGTTATATAAAAATTGGTCAGCAAGCAACTACGCTATCAGGAGGTGAAGCCCAACGAATTAAGCTTGCAAAAGAACTTTCAAAAAGATCAACAGGAAGAACAATGTATATATTAGATGAACCAACTACAGGTTTACATCAACATGATATTAAAAAACTTTTAGAGATACTTCATACATTTGTAAAACTTGGGAATACAGTAGTTGTAATTGAACATAATTTAGATGTAATTAAAACAGCAGATTACATAGTGGATATGGGTCCTGAAGGTGGTGTAAAAGGTGGTAATATTGTCGCCGAAGGAAAACCTGAAGAAGTATGCAAAGTTAGGGGAAGTTATACCGGACAATTTCTAAAACCTCTATTGTCCTAAATTTAACAACTTAAAAATATTCAAAAATTAGTGTATAATTAGAGAATCATGAGTAATTTATTATCATCATTATCAAAAACAGTTCATGCATCACTAGCAATTGCTATTTTATTATTTTTAGGATTGTTTTATTTAAACGATGGAATAGCTTTTGATACACTATTTTGGAGCTGGTTGTTTAGATACATACATGTAATTGTTGCAATTATGTGGATTGGATTACTTTGGTATTTCAATTTTGTTCAAATTCCAAATATGGGAAAAATTCCAGATGAACAAAAACCAGCTATTGGTAAAGTAATAGCACCAGCTGCATTATTTTACTTCAGATGGGCAGCTGCATTAACTGTTCTTTCTGGATTAATTCTTGCATTGTTAAATGGGTATCTGCATGATGCAATGACTCTAAGTATTGGTTCGGGTGTTCCAAAACATACTGCAATTGGTATTGGAATGTGGCTAGGAATTATAATGGCATTTAACGTTTGGTTTGTAATTTGGCCAAATCAAAAAAGAGCGTTAGGAATTGTTGAAAGTGATCCTGATACAAAAGCAAAATCAGCAAAAACAGCGATGCTATTTTCAAGAACAAATACATTATTATCATTACCAATGTTACTTACAATGGTAATAGCTCAAAACTTATATTAAATAATTAATTTTGTAGCTCTAAAATATCTTTAAATTGGTTTAAACTTTCTGGGTTAGCCAAAGCTTCTTTGTTTTTTATTGTATTTCCTTCAATTATATTTTTGACTGCTAACTCAACAATTTTACCACTTTTAGTTCTTGGTATATCATTTACTTGAATTATTTTTCTTGGAACATGTCTAGGTGATGCATTTTTTCTAATTTGTAATTTCAATTTTTTTAATAAATTATCATCAAGTTGATACTTTGAATTTAAAATTACAAATAAAATTATTCGAACATCATTATCCCAAGATTGTCCAACAACTAAAGACTCTTTAATTTCTTTAAACCGCTCTACTTCAGAGTAAATTTCGGCAGTACCTAGTCTTACACCACCAGGATTTAAAGTTGTATCTGATCTTCCTGATATTATTAATCCGTTATTATTTGTTGTTTGTGCGTAATCGCCATGGTGCCATATATTTCTATATTTATTAAAATAAGCTTTTTTAAATTTAGTATCTTTATGATCATTCCAAAATTTTGAAGGCATTGATGGAAAAGGATTAACACAAACCAATTCCCCTTTCTGATTTAAAATAGACTTTCCCTTTTCATTAAATACTCGAACATCCATACCTAAACCTTTACTTTGTATCTCTCCTGCATGAACAGGTTGATATAAATTACCCAAAACAAAACAAGAAACAATATCTGTACCTCCAGAAATAGATGCCAAATGAACATTTTTTTTAATATTCTTATATACAAATTTAAAACAATCAGATGATAATGGAGATCCAGTAGAGCAAATAGTTCTAAGTTTTTCTAACTTATAAATTTTTTTAAGATTTTTTTTTGTTTTTCTTAAAGCATCAATATATTTAGCACTAACTCCAAATAAGGTTATATTTTCTTTATTGGCTATTTTTACAAGAAGATCATCACGTTTATACATAGGGAAACCATCGAATAACACAATTGATGCTTTTGAGGCTAGAACTGAAATTAGCCAATTCCACATCATCCATCCACATGTTGTAAAATAAAAAACATTGTCATTTTCTTTAATATTACAATGTAGTTGATGTTCCTTTAAATGCTGAATTAATACACCTCCATTTTTATGGCAAATACATTTAGGTTTGCCTGTTGTGCCGCTTGAATAAAGAATTGCTAAATCATGTTCAAAATCAAACTTATGAAATTTAAATTTAGAAACATCTTCCTTAATAATATTTCTCCAATAATGTGTTTTAATATTTTTATATCTTGGAAGTTTTTTTAAAATTGGTTGTCCTGGGTAAATAGATATAATTACATGTTTTATAGAAGGAATTTTCTTTATTATTTCCGGAATTCTTTCTAAAATATTAATTTTTTTTCCATTGTAAAAATATTGATTAGTAACAATTAAAATTTTCGGTTTAATTTGAGAAAATCTCTCTATAACTCCATTAATTCCAAAATCTGGTGAGCAAGATGACCATATAGCTCCTATAGCAACAGAGCTCAAAAAAGCCTCTACTGTTTCAGGTATATTTGGCATATAAGCTGCTATTCTATCTTTTGATTTAATATTTAATTTTTTAAGATTATTTGAAATATTTTTTACATTTTTATTTAACTCATTCCAATTTCGTATTTCACGATAACCATTTTCACTAATAAAAGTAATTGCTTTTTCTTTTGTGTTTTTTGAAAGTAAATTTTCACAAAAATTTAATCTTGAATTTGGTAAAAAAGTATTTTTAAAAAATTTTTTTGATTTTTTTACTTTTGTGTTGCTTTTAATACCTTTAACTTTTGAGAAATCCCATACACTACTCCAAAAATCACCCTGGTTTTTAACTGACCAATCATGAATTTTTTCAAAACTTTCGTTAAAATTTTTATTAAATCTTTTGGATACAAATTTTTCAAATTTATATAAATTTGAACTTTTTTTTGTTTTATTAGATGGTTTCCAAAGTCTTATATTCATAAAATAATTATAATACCGTAAAGTATTATAATGTAATTTTTAATGATTAATTTAATTTATTTTGATCGTCTTCTCTCAAAACTGTTTTTTGAGAAACTCTCAATCTAACTAGAACTGTATTCGCTATATAAATAGAGGAATAAGTTCCAAAAACAACACCCAATATCATAGCAAGTGAAAATCCTTTAAGTATTTCTCCACCGAAAAAATAGATGGCTAATAAAGCTAGTAAAGTAGTTGCTGATGTTATTATTGTTCTTGATAACGTTTCATTAATTGAAATATTTGTTAATTCAAAAATTTTTATATCTGAATATTTTCTTAGATTTTCTCTGACACGATCGAAAATGACCACTGTATCATTCATGGAGTATCCTACTATTGTTAATACAGCTGCTATAATTGATAAGTTTATTTCTAAACTAAATAAAGAAAAAACTCCAAGAGTTACAATAACATCATGAAACAAAGCTAAAATTGCACCTAGACTAAACTGCCATTCAAATCTAATCCAAATGTAGATAAGCATCAATGCCAATGACAAAGAGATTGCTATTACTCCTGATTTTAATAATTCGGCACTAACTTTAGGACCAACATTTTCAACTCTTCTAAAATCATAGTTATTTCCAAAAGATTTATCTAGGTTAGCCTTAATTTCTTCAATGATGTTTTTTTTATTATCTTTATTTTCAAATTTTACTAAAAAATCAGTATCATTGCCAAATTTCTTGACTGAAACATCTCCTAAATCCATTTGATTAAATCTATCTCTTAATGAGCTAACATTTATTTTTGAGTCTGAGGCTCTTAATTCAATTAAAGTCCCACCTTTAAAGTCTATACCAAAATTAAGCCCTTTGAATATTAATAATAACAATGAAACAAGAATTAAAACTGATGATAGTAAGTTAAAATGATTATAATATTTATTAAAAGCAATCATTAAATTAATTTTTCCTTATTTTTATTTCTTGATACATAAATGCTAGTGAATAATCTTGCTATAAAATAAACTGAAAATAGTGTTGTAAATATTCCAACACCTAATGTTACAGCAAAACCTTTAACTGGTCCTGAACCCATAAAAAATAAAATAATTGCAGCTAATAAAGTAGTGATATTAGCATCTAAAATTGCTGTTCTTGATTTGGTATAACCACTATCAAAAGCTAAAATATTATTAGTTTCGTCTTTTAATTCTTCTTTAATCCTCTCAAAAATTAAAACATTTGCATCAACTGCCATACCTACAGTCAGAATAATACCAGCAATACCAGGCAATGTTAAAGTAGCCTCAAATAAAGTTAAAACACCTAAAAGTATAAATAAATTAACTATCAATGTTAAATTGGTAATTAATCCAAAAATTCTATATTTTACAAACATAAAAATTATCACCAATATAAAACCTATTGCTAAGGCAATCATTCCTGCATTAATTGAATCTTGTCCAAGATCAGGTCCAACTGTTCTTTCTTCAATAATTTCTAATGGAGCTGGCAATGCTCCTGATCTTAACAACAAAGCTAAATCAGTTGCTGTTTGAAAAGTGAAACCACCACTTATCTGACCAGATCCACTGGCAATCGTATCTCTAACTACAGGTGCACTAATAATTTTACCATCTAAAACAATTGCCAATTGCTTACCAATACCAGTTGAAGTTGCTTTACCAAACCTTTTTGCACCTACTCTATCTAAAGTAAATGAAACAATTGTTTGGTTAGTTTGAGTATCCATTTTTGGTTGAGCATCTAGTAAATTTTCACCACTTATTATAATTCTTTTACTAACTGTTGCCTCTTCTAGACCATTTTCAAATTTTAATTTTTCAACTCCAAAACGATCATTTTCGTCATTAGTAACAAACCTGAAAGTAAGGTTTGCAGTTTTACCAAGCAATGATTTAATCCTCATTGGATCATCTAAACCAGGAAGTTCAACTAAAATACGATTGTTTCCTCTTTTAAGAATATTGGGCTCATTAGTACCCACTTCGTCAACTCTCCTTCGAACTATTTCTATAGCCTGATCTTGTGATGAATTTTTAAGTTTGATTAAACCCTGTCTTGAAAAATTAACTTTAAAATTTAACCCTGTATCTTCAATTTCTAATTGATGTGATTTAAATCTTGGGTAATAAGGGTTAAGATCACTATTTTCATCCTGAAAAACATCTACGATGGATTGCTTATCATTATCTGTTGCATTAAAAAAAATATTCTGGTTTTCTATCTTTATATTGTTGATTTTAATATTTTTTTCTTTGAAGTAATTTCTGATTGTTGCTGTTAGGTTTTGTAATTTTTGTTCAATTACAGGTTCATTATCAATTTCAAGTAATAGATAAGATCCACCCTGAAGATCTAATCCTAGATTAATTTTTTTATCAAAAAAATTGTCATCAAATTTAAAAAGATTTGATGAGGCGATTAAAATAAATAAAACTGAAAAAAGAGTTATAAATAAAATTCTTAACTTAGAGAAATAAAGCACTTAACTAAAAATAATTATTTTTTAACTTCTTGTGTATTTGTATTTATGAGACTTTGAATACCAGTTGATTTTACAATTTCAACTTTTACGTTTTCAGCAATTTCTACTTCAACTTTATCATTGTCTATAAGTCTTTCCACTCTTCCTGTGATACCACCAGAAGTAACTACCTTGTCACCTCTTTTAAGACTTTCAACCATAGCTTTATGCTCTTTAACTTTTTTTTGCTGTGGTCTGATTAAGAAAAAATAAAAAATTACAAAAATTAAAATTAACGGTATAAATTGTCCTATTCCTGAACCTTCCATAAATCTCCTTATAAATTATGTGAATACTTATACTATCTATGTAATTAAAACAACTTTATTTAGTTGAAATCAATTCCAAATTATTCATATACGGTCGCAGTACCTTAGGAATAATAATCGAACCATCTTTTTGTTGATAATTTTCTAGTACAGCAATTAATGTTCTGCCCACAGCTAAACCACTTCCATTTAATGTTCCAACAAAAACAGTTTCCTTATTTTTATTTTTATATCTTGATTTCATTCTTTGTGCCTGAAATGTTGAACAAGAAGAGCAAGATGATATTTCACGATACTTGTTTTCTGACGGTAACCACACTTCAATATCGTAGGTTTTTTCAGCACTGAAACCCATATCACCTGAGCATAAAATTACTTTTCTATAAGGTAAATCTAGTTTATCCAGAATATCTGTTGCACAATTAGTCATACGTTCTAATTCTTCAAGACAATTTTCTTTTTCAACAATGCTGACCATCTCAACTTTATAAAATTGGTGTTGCCTAATCATTCCTTTAGTATCTTTGCCATAACTGCCAGCTTCTTTTCTAAAACAAGGAGTTGAAGCAACAAATCTCATTGGTAAATCTTTTTGATCAATAATTTTATCTTTAACAATGTTTGTTAAAATAACTTCAGCTGTTGGAATTAAAAATTTTCTATCAGATCCTTGATCAAATTTTATTTCAAATTGATCGTTTTCAAATTTTGGTAATTGGCCTGTTCCATACATTGTATTATCAGAAGCTATCAATGGCGGTGAAATTTCTTGATAACCATTTTGAATAATATGAGTATCTAACATAAAGTTAGATAAAGCTCGTTCTAATAATGCTAGTTCTTTTTTAACAAAAACAAATCTAGATCCCGTTGTTTTTGTTGCAAGATCAAAGTCAAGCATTCCTAAATTTTCACCAAGTTCGTAATGAGATTTCGGTTTAAAGTCAAATTCAGGAACTTTCCCAGCTTTTAAAACCTCTAAATTGTCATTTTCATCTTTTC
>CACJRQ010000020.1 GCA_902595885.1 uncultured Pelagibacteraceae bacterium | reverse complement strand
CAGTTCACCCAATTGAAGTTGCAAATATATTAACTGAATTAAAATTAGATAGCGCTACAATTACAACAGGTCTATTGCATGACACTATAGAAGATACTTTTGCAACTTATGAAACTATTAAACAAGAATTTGGAGATGAGGTTGCTGATTTAGTTGACGGTGTAACAAAAATTTCAGCATTTGAAAATTCAGCTGGAGCTAATTCTAAAGTTGAGAATTTCAGAAAATTAATTTTAGCAACATCAAAAGACATTAGAGTTCTGTTAGTCAAAATTGCTGATCGACTACATAATATGAGGACCATAAAAGCGATTACAAAAGAAGATAAAAGAAAAAGGATAGCTCAAGAAACTATGGAAATTTATGCACCATTAGCTGATAGAATGGGTATGCACAGAATAAGAGACGAACTTGAGGATTTATCTTTTGAAATTTTAAATAACGATGCGAGAAAATTAATAAAAAAAAGACTTGATGAAATAAAATTGGATAGAAAAGATTTATTTGAAGAACAATCTTTTGAGTTAAGTGAAATCTTGAATGATAATGAAATTAATGCCGAGATACATGGTAGAGAAAAAACACCTTTTTCAATTTGGAGAAAAGTCCAAAAAAAAAGGGTTTCGCTTGAGCAAATAACAGACATTATTGGATTTAGGATAATTTTAAAAAATGTAGACGAGTGTTATAAAACTCTTGGTATTTTTCATAAAAAATGGAATTGTATACCGGGAAAATTTAAAGATTATATTTCATCTCCAAAAATTAATGGTTACAAATCTATTCATACTTCTGTAATTGGTTCAAATAAAAAACCAATAGAAATTCAAATTAGAACACATGAAATGCACGAATTTGCAGAAAGAGGTGTTGCATCTCATTGGCAGTATAAATCTTCTGAAAATTTTAATTCCTTAAGCTGGAAAGAGTATGATTGGTTGAAAGATCTCGTTGAGATTATAGAAAAGAATGAAAACCCTGAAGACTCATATGAGTATACAAAACTACAAATGTTTCAAGAAAATGTATTTTGTTTCACACCAAAAGGTTCAGTAATAAAATTACCTAAAGACGCAACAGCTATAGATTTTGCATACGCTGTTCATACTAAAATAGGTAATTCAGCAGTTGGTTGTGAAATTAATGGAAACAAAAACGAACTACAAACTATTTTAAGAAATGGAGATCGTGTGAATATTATAACAACTAAAAATAATTCACCGTCACTTCATTGGATACCAACAACTAAAACAGGTAAAGCTAGAGCAGCAATAAGAAGGTATTGGCATGATAAAGGAGAGCAAAAAGAGGAAAAAATAAAAAAATATAATACCACTCTATGGATGTCATTACCTGATAAGCCAGGCCAGTTAGGAGATATAAGCTCACTCATTGGAAGTCACAAATTAAATATATCTAGTTTAGAAATGGTTGGTAAAAATCCCAATTATATTAATTTTAAATTTAAATTAATTATTAGAAACCTTAAGAATTTTACTAATTTTATTGCAGAGCTAAAACAAAAGAGTATAAAATTTAAGATAATTAGACACGAAGAAAAAAGAAATGCTTTCACACAAAAAATCCTTAAATATTTTAAAAAAAACTAATGCATTATTAGAAGGTCACTTTGTTCTATCTTCAGGTCTACATTCTTCAAAATATATACAATGTGCAAAACTTTTAAGTTTCCCTAATTTAGCTGATAAAATTTGTAAATCTTTAGCAAATAAAATTAAAAAAAAATTTAAAAAAATTGATTTAATATTAGCTCCTGCAATGGGAGGAGTAATTATAGGATATGAAATAGGAAAATTGCTAAAAAAAGAAACAATTTTTTGTGAAAGGGTAAATGGCAAATTTACTCTTAGAAGAGGATTTAATATTAAAAAAGGTGCAAGAGTTTTAATTATAGAAGATGTAATCACTACAGGAAAATCAAGTTTAGAATGTGTAAAGTTAATTAAAAAATCAAAAGCAAAATTAATTGGATTTGCATCTATAATTGATAGATCAACCAAACAATCTTTAAAAATAAAAACTGGAATAACATCTCATCTAAAAATAGATGTTCCAACTTTTAAAGCAAATAAATTACCACCAGAACTTAAATCAATACCAATAAGAACTCCAGGAAGCAGATTTATTAAGTGAAAAGGTTAGGTGTAAATATAGATCATATTGCAACTTTACGAAACGCTCGTGGAGAGAAACATCCAGATCCACTATATGCAGCAAAAAAAGTTATTAGTTATGGAGCCAATTCTGTAACAATTCATTTAAGAGAAGATAGAAGACATATAAATGATATTGATGCCAAAAAAATATGTGGTTTAAAAAATGTACTTGTAAACCTTGAAATTTCCATGAATAAAGAAATTGTTAATAAAGCACTTAAGATAAAACCAAATTTTATTTGTTTAGTTCCAGAAAATAGAAAAGAAATTACCACAGAGGGAGGTTTAAATATAAAAAACAATCTTAATAAATTAAAGAAAATAATTAAAAAATTTAAAAAAGCAAAGATAAGAACAAGTTTGTTCATTAATCCCTCTCTAAATGATATTAGACTTGCTAAAAAATTAAATGCTGATTGTATTGAAATACATACTGGAAAACTAGCGAACTTAGTTAAATTGAAAAAAAATTATTCTGGTGAATTAATCAGAATTAAAAAAAGCACAAAATTAGCATCAAGTTTAAATATAGAAGTTCATGCTGGTCATGGTTTAGACTACAAAACCACCAAAATGTTAACAAAAATAATAGATATTGAGGAGTATAATATTGGACATTTTATAATTGGGGAGTCAATATTTGATGGACTTTCAAAAGTAATTAAAAACTTTAAAAAAATTATAAAAAAATAAATGAAAATTCTTGGTATTGGTGTTGATATTGTTGAAAATAAAAGAATTCAAAAATCAATTAAAAATCCTTTATTTAAAAAAAGAATTTACTCATTTAAAGAATTGAAACAATCTAATGCTACAAACAATAAAGTAGCTTATTTTTCGAAGAGATTTGCTGCAAAAGAAGCATTTTCTAAAGCTCTTGGCACAGGTTTTCGTATGAATTTAAATTTTAAAGATATAGAAGTTGTTAATGATAAAATGGGCAAGCCTTATTATGTTAAAAATAAAAAAATTACAAAAATCATACAAAAAAATTTTAAAATCAAAAATTTCAAATTTTTTCTATCAATTTCGGATGAAAAAAATTACTCAACTGCATTTGCAATTATTCAAAAATCATGAAATTAGATAAAAATTTTTTTTCAGAAAATATAAAAACTTTAATTTATGCATTAATAATTGCAGTTATAATTAGATCGCTTTTAGTACAACCATTTTATATTCCATCCTCATCCATGGAACCTACTTTGTTAGTAGGTGATAGATTGTTTGTAACAAAATATAGCTATGGTTATAGTAGGCATTCATTTCCTTTTAGCCCTCCAATATTAAGCAAAAGAATTATGTTTAGCGCTCCAGAAAGGGGTGATGTGATTGTGTTTAAAACTCCCGCAGATAATAGAACAGACTACATTAAAAGATTAATTGGTTTGCCTGGTGATAAAATTCAGTTCATAGATTCTAATTTATATTTGAATAATTCTGAAATTCTTAAATCTAAAATTAATAACAAAACTACTATTTTCTGCGGAGACAAAAGCATTGATGTTTATAGGTTTGAGGAAAAGCTTTCAAATGGAAAAAACTTTCATACTGTTTATCTTAAAGATTATACCTATCAAAATTCAGATGTGTTTACTGTACCAAAAGATCATTATTTTTTTTTAGGGGACAACAGGGATTGTTCTAAAGATAGTAGATATTTAACAAGTGTAGGATATGTGCATAAAGATAATTTAGTAGGAAAAGCTCAATTTATATTTTTTTCTTCTGATAAAAAAATAGGAAGTTTTATAGAATTTTGGAAATGGCATAAGTCAATAAGATTTAATAGAACATTTAATAAAATTAATTAATGAAAATTAACTATCAAAGTTTAGAAAAAAAAATTGATTTAAAATTTAAAAATAAAGATCTACTTATTCAAGCCCTCACACATAAAAGCTTTAATCCAAATGAAAATAATGAAAAGATAGAGTTTCTTGGTGATAGAGTTCTTGGCTTGGTGATAGCAAAAAAACTTTTAGAAATTTATCCTGAGGAAAAAGAAGGTATTCTTGATAAAAAATTTGCATCATTAGTGAATAAAAAAACCTGTTTGGATATAGCAAAAAAAATCAATTTATCTAGTTATATTAAAACATTTAATCCTAACAATAAAAAAATAAAAATTGAGGATAAAATTATATCTGACAGCTGTGAAGCATTAATTGGTGCTGTATATCTTGATAAAGGTTTTACGATTGTTGAAAAAACTATTTTAAACTTATGGCAAGATCATATTGAAAAAAGCGTTGTAACTGAAATAGATGCAAAAACAAAGTTACAAGAACTAACTTTAAAACACTTTAAAAAATTACCCACTTATAAATTAATTTCAAATACTGGTCCAAGGCACAAGCCTATATTTAAAGTCGGAGTAAAATTACCTAATACAAAATATTTTATAGCCACTGGAAAATCAAAGAAAGAAGCTGAACAAAATGCTGCTATAGAATGTTTAAAAAATACATATAAAAAATGAACTGGTCAGACGAGGGATTTTTAATAAGTAAAACAAGATATAGTGAAAATTCATTAATTGCTGAATTATTTACAAAAGATAAGGGGAAGATATCTGGAATTATATTTGGTGGTACTTCAAAAAAAATTAAAAATTATCTTCAAATTGGTAACAAACTCCATGTAAATTACAATTCTAAAAATGAAAATAAAATAGGTTATTTTAAAATTGAAATTTTAAATGCCTATGCCCCATTATATTTTGATCATAAACAAAAGTTGTCTTGTATTACATCTGCAATTAATTTGATTAAAATATTAACAGCAGAGTCTCAATCTAATGATAAAGTTTATTATATAATTCAAAATTTATTTTTAATTTTAAAAGAAAGAGATTGGCTAAAAAAATATATATTCTGGGAATTGGAGTTACTTAAAATATTAGGATACGATTTAGCGCTTGAAAATTTAGTTGAAAAAGATTTAGAAGGTAACAAAACTGTATATTATGCTAGCTCTTTAAATGAAAAAAAATATGTACCTAATTTTTTAATTGAAAAAGATATAGAAGTTAACGATCTAGGTACTTTATTAAACGGTTTGAAATTGGTAGGTGATTATTTAGATAAAACTATATTAAGACCTAATAATTTAAATTACCCAACTAGCAGGTTACTATTCTTAAATACGTTAAAATAATTATTTTATTATTTTATCAATTCTATCAGCATAATAACTTACTATAGCATTGGCACCAGCTCTCTTAAACGCGACTAAGCTTTCATATATAGCGTCTTTATTAATTAATTTTTTTGTTATAGCTGTTTCAATTAAGCTGTACTCTCCAGATACTTGATAGGCAAATACAGGTAATTTGAATTTTTCTTTTATTGATTTTATTATGTCTAAGTAGGGCATACCTGGTTTAACCATTACTATATCAGCACCTTCTTTAATATCTAATGCAACTTCTCTTAAAGCTTCATCAGAATTTCTATAATCCATTTGATAAGTTTTTTTATCTCCTTTTAACGAACCTTTAGAACCGACTGCATCTCTAAAAGGTCCATAAAAACTTGAAGCATATTTTGCAGCATAAGATAATATTTGAACGTTTTGAAATTTATTTTTATCTAAAGCTTTTCTTATTTTTCCTATTCTGCCATCCATCATATCTGACGGAGCAAGAACATCACAACCCATTTCAGCCTGAAGTAATGATTGATTGATCAAAACCTCAATTGTTTCGTCATTTAGAATAGTGCTAGATTTGATTAAACCATCATGACCATGTGATGTGTAAGGATCTAAAGCTACATCGCACATTATACCGATTTGATTTTTGTATCTTTTTTTTATCTCCTGAATTGCCCTACAAACTAAATTTTTTTCATTAAGTGATTCTGTCCCCAATTCATCTTTGTGTGCATTTTGGGTTTTTGGAAATAGTGCAACCATTGGTATCTTTTTTTTTAATGCTCTATCTACAATTTGACTCAATCTATTTATAGTATACCTATATACTCCAGGCATAGATGAAATTGCTTGCCGTTTATTAGATCCTTCAATCAAAAAAATAGGCAATATAAAGTCGTTTGGACTTAAAGTATTTTCTTGGATCAGTCTTCTTGACCAAGATTCTTTTCTACTTCTTCTAAGTCTAAGACTGGGATATTTACCTATAATCATGTTTTAATTTACTTTTAAATTGCGACAAATGTAATATACACATATACAAAAAAAAGGGTAGAAAGCAATCAAGATGACGGTAGAAAATTCAAAAGTAATAGATCTTAATATTAAGAAAGAAGATAGAGTTTTAGACTTTAGCGATTTCCAAAAACAAGAAATTAAATTTGATATAGAAAAATTACAAGAGGCCTATCAACAAATAGTAAAGATTAAAAAATTTGAAGACGCTGGTGTAACTCATTTTGGAGCGATATCATTAACCCAAATACCTGGTGACCCAGACTCAATTAAAGGTAACAAGGCCAGAGGTGTATATTGGACAAAACCTGATAAATCAGGAAAAGAAGTAGTTAGAGATGAGTCTCTTGATGAGTCACAATATTCAGAATTTATAAAAGATTATGAAAATACCTATTTTAAAGAAGTATATGATATTCTTTCATCCAAATATAAGCTTGGAAGAATAAGAATTCTTTTAAAAGAACCAAGATCAACTTTAAGTTGGCACAGAGATCCTGAGCCAAGATTACATATACCTATAATTACTAACCCCGGCTGTATCATGGTTATTGATAATGTTGCAAAGCATATGCCTGCTGATGGTTCTGTATGGATTACAAATAACACCAAATATCACAATGCATTTAATGGTGGAGAAGAAAATAGAATACACTTGGTTGCTTGTGTTTTAGATTACAAATTTAATTAATTTGAAAAAAATATTTATTTCATCAGATCACGCTGGATTTAAATTAAAAGAAACAATCAAAGATTATTTAACAAATAAAAAAGTGAAATTTGTGGACCTTGGTCCTAAAGATGATAACAGGGTCGATTATCCTGACTATGCACATAAAGTAGCCAGAAGAGTTAAGTTAAGTAGGAATAATGTTGGCATTTTAGTATGTGGATCTGGTACTGGTATGAATATTGCGGCAAATAAGCATAAAAATATTCGCGCTGCACAATGTTTTAATCTAAAATCAACAAAATTATCCAGATTGCATAACGATGCAAATATCATTACATTAGGCTCAAGGTTAATAACTAAAAAAAATGCTCTAAAATTTGTAAGTGTTTTTTTAGATACAAAATTTGATGGTGGTAGACACTTAAAAAGAATTAAAAAAATATAATTATGTCGAGTGAAAAAAATTATTTAAGTGATAGTTATAAGAGCTTCTTTGAGGATAGTTTATCTGTAAAAGATCCAGAACTTTATAAAGCTATTAAAGATGAATTAATAAGACAACAACAACATATTGAGTTGATAGCCTCTGAAAACATAGTTTCACAAGCAGTATTAGAAGCTCAAGGTTCAGTTTTAACAAATAAATATGCTGAAGGTTATCCTGGAAAAAGATACTACAACGGTTGTGAGCATGTTGATGTAGCTGAAAACCTTGCTATTGAAAGGTTAAAAAAATTATTTAATTGTAAATTTGCAAACGCACAACCACACTCAGGTGCTCAAGCAAATGGTGCAGTATTTTTAGCTTTGTTAAGCCCTGGTGATACTTTTATGGGTATGAGCTTAAATTCAGGAGGTCACATAACACATGGATTAAAAATTTCAATGTCTGGTAAGTGGTTTAATGCAGTCGGTTATGATGTTGATAAGGAGTCTGAATTAATAGATTATGATAATGTTGAAAAGCTTGCTTTAGAACATAAGCCTAAACTTATAATAGCAGGTGGAAGCGCCTATTCTAGAGTAATTAATTTTAAAAGGTTTAGAGAGATAGCGGATAAAGTTGGCGCATATTTAATGGTTGATATGGCACACTTCTCAGGTTTAGTTGCAGGTAAAGGTTATCCTAATCCTTGTGACTATGCACATGTTGTTACCTCAACTACACACAAAGTATTTAGAAGTGCTAGAGGGGGTATAATTTTAACTAATCACGAAGATCTTGCTAAAAAATTTAATACAGCAGTCTTTCCTGGTTATCAAGGAGGACCTTTGATGCATATCATTGCAGCTAAGGCAGCTGGATTTTTGGAAGCCTTACAGCCAGAATTTCAAGATTATATTAAATCAGTTTTAGCAAACGCTAAGATGCTTGCAGAAACTTTAAAAAATAATGGATTTAAAATTTATTCAGATGGAACAGATACTCATTTGATGTTGGTAGATTTAAGGCCATATAATGTAAAAGGCAATCTTGCAGCTGAGAGTTTATCAAGAGCAAATATTACATGTAATAAAAATGGTATTCCTTTTGATACAGAAAAACCTATGATTACTTCAGGAATTAGATTAGGCACACAAGCAGCTACAACACGAGGTTTTGGATTAAGTGAGTTTAAAACAGTAGGGGAGTTGATAACAAAAACTTTAAAAGGTCTATCTGAAAACCCATCAGATAACAGCAAAATAGAAGAAGAAGTAAAAAATGAAGTTATTTCTTTAACTTCGTCATTTCCGATATATAAGAACTTGTAGTAAATGATTTGTTCAATATGTAAAAAAGGGGAGACATCCGTTGTCGACTCTAGACCAACAGAAGATGGTACGGCCATAAGAAGACGAAGACTTTGTGTTTGTGGAGCTCGTTTTACAACTTTTGAAAGAGTTCAATTTAGAGAATTGATGGTAGTGAAAAAAAATGGGAGAAAATCTACATTCGATAGAGACAAGCTATCCAAATCTATTTATATTGCTCTTAAGAAAAGACCCATAGACACTGAAACAATAGAAAAATTTATAAGTCAAATTTCAAGATCTCTAGAAGAACTCGGTCAAAGTGAAATATCTACTAACACAATTGGAACTATGGTCATGGAGGGTTTAAAAGACTTAGATCCAGTTGGATATGTCAGATTTGCATCTGTATATAGAAATTTTAGAGAAGAAAAAGATTTCGTACAATTCGTGGACAAGCTAGATGTCTACAAAAAAAGATAATTTTACATTAAAAGATAAATTTTACATGGAGATTGCCTTAGATCTGGCTAGATCTCGTCACGGTCTTACTGGATCAAATCCTTCAGTAGGGTGTGTTATTGTTAAAAATGACAAAATAATTTCTATAGGTCAAACTTCATTTAATGGAAGACCACATGCTGAAACTAATGCAGTTAAAAATAGTTTCGAAGATTTAAAAGGATCAAAAATGTATGTTACTCTAGAACCATGTTGTCATCATGGGTTAACACCACCATGTACAGACTTAATAATTAAATCAAAAATTTCTGAGGTCATATATTCTGTTACAGATATAGACAAAAGAGTAAGAAATAAAAGTTTTAAAATTTTAAATTCAAAAAAAATAATTGTAAAAAAAGGTTTGTTAAAAAATAAAATTGAAAACTTTTATTATCCTTATTTTTTTAATAGAAAGAAAAAATTACCTTATGTTACTGGCAAAATAGCTATTTCAAAAAACAATATTATTTACGCTAAATATCAAAAAAAAATTACAAATATTTATTCAGATCAGTTTTCACATCTTTTGAGATATCAAAACGATGGTTTGATGATTACATACAAAACACTTAACAAAGATAATCCAAGATTAGATTGCCGATTAAAAGGTGTGAAATATTTTTCTCCTAAAAGAATTATTTTAGATAATAATTTAAGGACTAAAATAAACAGTTACATAATAAAATCTTCTAATAACAAAAATACTATAATATTTTATAACAAAACTGATAAATCAAAAATTTCTAAATTTAAAAGAAAAGGCATTATTCTGGTTAAATCTAAAGTTGATAGAGATAACAGATTTGATATTAGAGAAATTTTAAAAAAACTTTATAATTTTGGTTGTAGGAATTTATTGATAGAGGGAGGAAATGAACTAACTAATTCCCTGCTCAAAAACAAATTTTTTAATAAATTTTATTTATTCAAAAGCTCTAAAAATCTTTCTAAAAGCTCAGAATATTTAAAATTTAGTGGTCTGAGTACATTAAATCAAAAGTATCAAACAAAGATTAATTTAAATCTGAATTTGCGAAAAGATAGAATAACACTATATAGATAGAAATTATGTTTAATGGAATAATTTATAATCAAGGTATTATTACTAAAATTATTAAAAGACCCAAAGGTATTAATATTTTTGTAAAAAGTAATCTTAAAGTTTCCAAAAAAGATATTGGTTTGTCTGTTGCCTGTGATGGTGTTTGTTTAACTCTGATTTCATATAAATCTAAAATTATGGAATTTTACCTTTCGAAAGAAACAATAATTCGTTCAAAATTTAAATTTTTAAAAATAAGAGATAAAATAAATTTAGAATTACCTTTAAAATATGGGACAAAAATTTCAGGACATATTTGTCAAGGTCATGTTGATACTGTTGGTAAAGTATTAAGTATTAAAAAAATAGATAAATCATTTCTTTTTGACTTTGATTTACCTAAAAAGGAAAGAAAACACATAATAGAAAAAGCATCAATCTGTGTAAATGGTATTTCTCTAACAATTTCAAAAGTGACTAAAAAGGGTTTTCAGATATGGATAATCCCTCATACCTACAAAGAGACGAATTTATCAACTTTAAAAAAATCTAGTTTAGTTAATATAGAGATAGATATCCTGTCTAAATACGTTAGGAATTATTTTCATGGGAAAAAATAATTTTGCATCAATCGAGTCGATCATAAGTGTAGCCAAAAAAGGTGGAATGTTTATTTTAGTTGACGATGAAAAAAGAGAAAATGAGGGAGATTTAGTTATTTCTACATCTGACTCGAATGCAAAGAATATTAATTTCATGGCAAAATATGGACGGGGTTTAATTTGTTTAGCTCTTGATACCCTTCAAGCAAAAAGATTAAATTTATCTTTAATGTCTCCAGTAAATCAATCAAGAAACAAAACAGCCTTCACAATTTCTATTGAAGCTAAAAAAGGAATAACCACAGGTATATCTGCTAAAGATAGAGCTAGAACAATTAAAATTGCTTCTAAAAAAAATGTAAATAAAAATGAAATTGTTTCTCCTGGTCACGTGTTTCCAATTATAGCTAAAGATGGTGGGGTCTTGGTTAGAGCAGGGCATACCGAAGCTTCAGTTGATATATCCAAATTAGCAAAAAAAAATAACTCTGCTGTAATTTGTGAAATTATGAATGAAGACGGAACAATGGCTAAAGGTCAGGATTTGTTCAATTTTGCAAAAAAACATAAATTAAATATTGGAAAAATAGAAGATCTCATCGCATATAGACTAAAAAAAGAAAAACTTATTAAACTTAAAAAGCAAAGTATGATTGATGTAAAAAATCAAAAATATAATATTAGGATTTATGAGAATCTTTTAGATGGCTCAGAACATTTCGCATTAATAAAAGGTAAAATTAAAAAAGGTATAACCCCAAGAGTAAGAGTAATTTCGTCTAATGTCGTCAAAAACTATCTAATAAATCAATCACTACCAAATTCATTTAACAAGACCTTAAAGTATTTTAAAAATTATCAAAATTGTGTTTTAGTATTTATCAAAGACTCAAATTTAAAATCAGTAACTCAGACCTTAAAAGATTACAAAAACAGAGATTTTTATAAAAAGGGAAATGATAAGCTAATAAGAAATTATGGTATTGGAGCTCAAATTATTAAAGACTTAAAAATTAAAAATATGATATTAATCACTAAATCACCAAAAAAAGTTATTGGTCTTGATGGTTATGGTATAAAAATTACAAAACAAGAACTAATTTGATGAAAAAAAAATATCTAATTGTTGTCGCAGATTATTATAAAGATATTGCTGAAGGTTTAATAAAAAGTGCTTTAAAAATAATTCCAAAAAAAAATATAATAAAAATTGTTAAAGTACCTGGTGCTTTTGAAATTCCAGTTACAATTTCCAAAAATTTAAAAAAATTTGATGGTTTTTTAGCTTTAGGATGTGTAATTAAAGGTCAAACACCACACTTCGATTTTATTTCTCAAGCATCAACAGATGCCATAATGAAATTGTCTATAGATAGCAAAAAACCAATTGGAAATGGAATAATTACCTGTCTCAATATGGGTCAAGCAAGAGCGAGAAGAAAAAAGGGTGCTGAAGCTGCAGAGGCTGTGATTTCAGTTTTGTCTCAAAAATGAGAACTCATTATAATCCAAAAAATAACCCTAGAGTTATAATTATTCAGAAATTATATGGCAAATTTTATAATGAAGATTATGATT
>CACJRQ010000019.1 GCA_902595885.1 uncultured Pelagibacteraceae bacterium | reverse complement strand
AACATTGAGTGTGAACAAGTGGTAATTGGTGCAGGTCCATGGGCAAGAGATTTTTGGAACATGCTGGAACTACCAAAGACTGCAAATATTTTAGGAAAAGATGGTAAGATGCATGAGACTGACATGTGGACATATTGGTTTTTACAAGAAGGTGTTATTGGAGTTGAACCAGATTTTTTAAAAACAAATGATGGCAAACAACCACCTGTAGTTCACGTAGACTCTACAGCTCCATTATATTCAGACAAAACAAAAAAATTAATTACAGATAAGATTTGGGGAATTTATTACAAACCTGATATTGAAGGTTTAGGAGTGCAAGGTGGAACATCTCCTTACATTGTTAAAAAACATTTTGATCAAGTTAACGTTGATCCTTATGGCTTGGACTCACCTGAGTATCAAACAACAGATGCATTTAGTGAAATGTGGTGTTCAGCTTTAGCGCATTGTCAAAAAAGATTTGAGGGTAAATCTGATTTATATAGAAAAGGACCATCTGGCGGACTTGGATGTATGACACCAGACTCGTTCCCAATCTTTGATAGATTTTTTGAAAATGTTTACATGATCGCAGATGCAAATCATGGTTACAAAATGATCGGTGTTGGTGAGCTTGTTGCAAAAGAAATTCTTGGTACTGAAAGTGATTTGTTAAAACCATTTAGATTCAACCGTTACGAGAAGGGAGAACTACACCCTACTTCGAACAGTCCGTTTCCTTGGAGCTAGACTCAAAGCCTAGACACAAATAAATTTTTCAGCTACGTTTGAATAAATTAAATTCATTGAGGGGTGAAAATGACAGATCTAGAAAAACATGTTAACCAGCCAGGTAGAGCAAAATTAGTTAAAAAAGTTAGAGAAAAAATTAACGAGCTTGGCATCACTTACATTTATTATCAATTCATTTCTGTAACAGGAAGAGTTGTAGGTAAAGGTATACCTGCAGATCATTGGGAAAGAACTGCAGAAAAAGGATTTCAATTAGTTTACGGTGCTACCGCAAACTTATTCTTAGATCGTCACAATAATTATATTGGATATGGTCCTGAGGCTATGGAGCTTGTTGGAATACCTGATCCTGAAACTTTTGTTCAATTACCATGGGATAAAAGAGTTGGAAGAGTATTTGTAACTTGTTTTAGAAACAGAGAAGAAAGAAAAAATCCAGGCGGTCATTTAACTTCAGACTGCAGAGGAAACCTAAGAATTTTTATGGATGAATTTAAGAAAAAACATGGTCTAGAATTAAGAGTTGGAACAGAGCCTGAAATGATGTGGTTAACGAAAAATGAGGATGGAACGCCTACAGGTAAAGGTTTTTCTAAACCATTCTGTTATCACATTGATCAATTCGAGTCATTAAGACCAGTATTTATGAAAGTAATCGAATATGCAAAAGCAATGGGTCTTGATATGATTCAAGGAGATCATGAAGATGCTCCAGGACAATTAGAACTAAACTGGACTTATGATAACGTTTTAAGAAATGCAGATAGATTATCAACATATAGACAAATTTGTGCTCAAGTTGCTAGAGAACATAATTTAATAGCTTGTTTTATGACAAAACCATTTATGGGTGTTTCTGCTAGTGGTTGTCATACAAACATGTCTTTATGGAAAGGTGGAAAAATAAAACTTAACAAACTTGGAAATAAAACTCTACCAGGTGTAGAAGAAGTATTTAGTTATGTTGAAGGTGGAACTAATACTTTCATGCCGGATACAAAAGATATGCAATTACCAGGAAAAATTGGTTTGCAATCTATTGCAGGTATTATGAAGCACTTGCCAGCATTAACAGCTCTTGGATCTTCAACTGTAAATTCTTACAGAAGATTATGGGATCAAGGTTTTTGGGCTCCCGTTTATGCTGATTGGGGATATCAAAACAGAACTTGTGGTTTAAGGGTTTCTGCTCCAGGAAGATTTGAATACAGATCAGTAGACTCGATGCATAATCCTTATCTATTAGGTGCTGCATTATTAAAAGCTTGCGACGAAGGTATAAGTAAGAAAATGAAACCAGCAGCTCCTGAGTCTAGAAATATTTATGAAGCTCAAAAAGCTGGTAAAGATGTTAAAAAACTTCCATTAAGTTTGGGTGAAGCTTTAGATAGACTGGCAGAAGATGAAGTAATCAAATCTGCAATGCCAGATGAAATGTATAAAGTTTTCCATTGGTATAAAAACGATGAGTGGGAAAGATTTCTTGGTGCAACAACACAATGGGATCTTGATACTTATCTTGATTGTCTACCGTAGGTCACAGAAATAGATAGAAAGGGTATAAATATATGTGTGGAATAGCAGGTTTAATTCATAGAGGGAAATCTTCAAATGTTGGAAGCGAACTACAAGGGATGCTCCAAGCGTTAAAACATAGAGGAGAAGACTCTACAGGTTACGCTTTATATGGAGATACAGATGGAAAAAATTTCATTATGCGTTTTAAAGTTGGAGAAAACGTAGGAGAAGGTAGTTCATCAGTTATGGAAGATGTTTCTGTTTACGATGAAAGAAAAAAAATTGTAGATGAAACTTTGGCTGAGATGGGAGCTAAAATAGTTAAAGAAGAGAGAACTCTTCCCTATTCTTTAAGATATGAAATTGATTATAATGTTAAAGACCTTTTAGAATTTTCACAACGTATAGAAAGTATTCCTGGTGTAGAAATTCTTTCTATGGGTAAATCTTTAGAAGTTATTAAAGACCTTGGAAACGCCAAAATGGTTTGTGATAGATATAGTTTAGACAAAGTAGTGGGTACGCATGCTATTGGTCATGCTAGAATGGCAACGGAGTCTGGTGTAGATATAAAGTCTGCTCACCCTTTCTGGGGATATCCTTTTAGCGATGTATCAGTAGTTCATAACGGACAGTTAACCAATTATTGGAATAACAGAAGAGTTTTAGAAAACAAAGGTATGAGATTTATGTCTGAGTGTGACTCAGAATTAATTGCAGTTTACCTTGCTGAGAAAATGAGAGATGGAGCAACTTTAGAAGAAGGAATGAAAGCATCTTTAACAGGTTTAGATGGTGTTTTTACTTACTTTGTAGCAACAAAAGATTCTTTAGGAATGGCAAAAGATACAATGGCTGCAAAACCTTTAGTTTTATATGAGTCAGATGATTTAGTGGCTATGGGATCTGAAGAAATTGCGATTAGATCTGTATTACCACAAGAAATTGATACATATGATCCATTTGATGGGGAGGTTAAAGTATGGCAAATTTAAAAACTGTTTCAAAAAAATCAAAAGCCCAATCAATGGGTATGCATACAGAGGTATTAACAGGAAGAACTCAACAAAAATTCTTTAATCCTGATGAGGCAGAAAACTTTTATTACTTTGGTACTTACGATGTAGATTTTAATAAAAGAACCGAGCTTGATGTTAAAGATATGACAGCTCCTGAAGCAAACAAAGAAATTGATAACTTAATGAGTCAAGGGTATGGAACAATAGTTATTAAAAACCCTCAGGGTAAACACAGTCTTGGAGTTGGTATTTTAAATAAACTGAATTTAATTTTTGAAGGAAGTTTAGGGTACTTTGGTATGGGTTCATGCGATGGTCCAATAGTCAGAATTAATGGAAGAGTTGGATGGTCATGTGCAGAAAACTTAATGGCTGGTAAAGTAGTAATCGAAAAAAATGCTGGATCTTGTTTTGGTGCGGCAATTAGAGGTGGAGATTTAATTTGTAAAGGTAGTGTTGGTGCCAGAACTGGTATTGACATGAAAGGTGGAACTATCATTATTGGTGGAGATGCGGGTGCATTCACAGGTTTTATGATGCAAAGAGGAAGAATAATTATCCTTGGAGACGTTGGAATTAACCTGGGTGACTCTATGTATGATGGGACAATTTTCGTAGGTGGAGAAATTGGATCATATGGTAGTGATGCAGTTGACGCTGAGTTAACTAAAAGCGATCAAGATTGGCTAAAAAGAAAATTAAAAGTAGCTGAGATTGGTGAAAATTTTGACGTTAGTAAAATGAAAAAAATTGTAGCTGGTAAAAAACTTTGGAATTATGACAATTTGGAACCTACAGAGAAGAAGGGAGCAATATAATGCCTAAGAAAAAATCTAAAAAAGTTAAAAAAAATGGAAAAGGTGTTGGTGGAAAAGCTGATGTCCATGCACATGAAGAAGGTAAAAGAAATAAAAGTTTATTAGGTCATAACGCTATCTTCACTCCTGAAGTAATAGACGACATTCATATTAAATCTCAATTAGGAAGATACAGAATGCGAGGAATGGCATTGATGAAAAAAATTCCTACTTTTGATGATTTAGTTTTCTTGCCCGGAACACTAACCAGATTTGTAATCGAAGGTTACAGAGAAAAATGTGAAACGAAAACTGTTATTGGACCAAGATGTGAAAATCCAATTGAGTTAGACATTCCGGTTTATATTACAGGAATGAGTTTCGGTGCCCTTTCTTATGAAGCAAAAACTGCTTTAGCGAGAGGAGCAACTATGGCAGGTAGTGCTACATGTTCTGGTGAAGGTGGAATGATACCTGATGAAAGAAGATATTCTGAAAAATGGTATTACCAATGTATTCAATCAAGATACGGTTTTAATCCACATCATGCACAATTAGCAGATGGGATTGAAGTATTTATTGGACAAGGTCAAAAAGTTGGAATGGGCGGACACCTAATGGGTCAAAAAGTTACTGACCAAGTTGCCGAAATGAGATCATTACCATCTGGTATTGACCAAAGATCTCCAGCGAGACACCCTGATTGGCTAGGACCAGATGATTTAGCTTTAAAAGTAGAGGAACTAAGACAGTTAACTAAAAATAAAGTGCCAATTCAATTAAAATTAGGTGCATCTAAAGTTTATGATGATGTGCGGATGGCTGCAAAATGTGATCCTGACTCTATTTATTTAGATGGAATGGAAGGTTCTACAGGAGCTGGTCCACATATCGCTGCCGCAAACACTGGTATTCCAGGGATTGCTGCAATTCGAGAAGCTAGAAGAGCAATCGATGATGTTGGAAAAACTGGAAAAGTAACATTAATTTATGCTGGTGGAGTTAGAGATGGTGCTGACATGGCTAAAGCTTTAGCTCTTGGAGCTGATGCAATCGCTATAGGTACTGGATCAATGATTGCATTAAATTGCAATAAAGATATCCCTGAAGCTGACTTTGAAAAAGAAATGGGTGTAAAAGCAGGTGAATGTTATCACTGCCATACTGGACGTTGCCCAGTTGGTGTTGCTACTCAAGATCCTAAATTAAGAGCAAGATTAAACCCTGATGATGCTGCATTGAGAGTTTATAATTATCTTCACTCAATGACTCTAGAAGCTCAGCTATTAGCAAGAGCTTGTGGAAAAACAAATATCCACTCTCTAGAGCCTGAAGATTTAGCTGCTTTAACATCAGAAGCATCAGCTTTAGCAAAAGTTCCATTAGCTGGAACTAACTACACAGTTGGTGTTGATAACTACCACAAAATATAGAGGTAACTATGCCAAAGAAAAAAAGTAAAAAAGTAGCAAAAACAAAAGAGATCAAAGGTCAGTTAGGTAAAAAAAAAGAGACGGCCAGAGAAAAAATGATTGGCCAGTCTATTGGTTACAGATACGATGTTAATCTTTTACCTGACTATTCTAAACTAACTCCATTTCTTAAGAAATATATAGAAGCGATGGGATGGGATGATTTAAATTGGTTGGAAGATGTACATATGGGTTATGAAGAAGATAGACCTGCTGTATTCTGTAGAAATGCAAATGGTTGGGTAACAATTCCAAAGTCAATTAAACTCCCAAATAATCAACAAGATAGAGATATGATTGCAAGAGAGCTTTTAGTTAAGTTTCAAATGTCTCCAAAACATCCACTTGTTGATTTGAAAAAAGCATATTTAAAATTTTAATATTTCAATTTAAAGTTGATTTTTTTTAAAAACCTAGTGCACAAGCTAGGTTTTTAAACGTTTTTATATTTGTATCGAATCACAAAATTTAATAGGCTCCCATAAACTAATATGGAGAGAGAATATGACTGATCAGTTAGGTGCTCTTACAACCATATTTACGGAATTTTACTACTGGGTGACAGTGGTACTGATGTTTTTAATTCACGTCGGTTTCTGTATGTATGAAGTTGGAGCTTCTCGATACAAACACCATCAACATACTCTTATGAAAAATACGATGCTGATACCATTGGTAACAGTAACGTGGTTTTTATTTGGTTGGTGGATTTACTGGGCTTTTCCAACAGGACCTGGATTAGCACCATCAATAATGAATGAAAGCACTGCGCTCATCACGGACGAGTCAGCATTTAGTGCTACATGGTATACGGCTACAAGTGATTTAATGGCTGTCAATTTAGGAGACCATATTTCTGGTGTCTTCTGGGCTGCCTTTTTACTTTTCTCTTGGACGGCTGCTTCCATCGTTTCTGGAGCAATCATTGAAAGAATTACGACTTTTGCATTTGGTATTTTAGCAATTGCAATTGGTTCTGTATTTTGGACAATTGATGCTGCATGGGGATGGCACTTCGATGGTTGGATGTTGAAACTTCTAGGATATCACGATGCGTACGCATCAGGAGTAATTCACGCGATTGCGGGTGGATTTGCTTTAGGTGTTCTAATGGTTTTAGGACCAAGAATTGGTAAGTTTTCGTCTAGCGGTGAACCAAGAAACATTGGACCAAGAAATCCTTGGTTAGTAACAGTAGGATTATTTTTAATTTATACTGGTTTCTGGGGATTTTACGCAGCATGTAACATACCTATTTTCGACCTTGGACCTGAGTATGGTATGGAAGGTATATCTTACTGGACAGCAACTAATATTTACGTAACCCCTACTACACTTAGTGGTATTACATTTAACTTCTTGATGTCATTATCAGGAGGATTATTAGCTGGATATTGGATTGCTAAAGGAGATCCTTTCTGGACTTACTCAAGTGGTCTAGCAGGTGTGATCTGTGCTTCGGCTGGAAATGATTTATATCACCCAATTCAAGCAATGATCATTGGTATGATCGGTGTTGTTATTGCATACAAACTACATTACTGGGTTGAACGTAAGTTCAAAATTGATGATGCAGTTGGTGCCGTAGCAGTGCATGGTTATGCTGGATTTGTAGGTCTTGTAATTTGTGGTTTTGTCTTAAATGGTTATCCATCATCTGGTTACAGTGTTGGTGCTATGTGGGACGGAACAACTTATGCAACAATTAATCCATTAGGACAGTTCATCGGAGCATTAATTATGTTCGTTGTTCTTGGACTAATACCAGGCTACATCATAGCTAAAGTTCTTAACGGTATGGGTAAATTAAGGATACCACGTGAAGTTGAGATAGCTGGATTAGACTATGAAATGATGGAATCTGCTAAAGAAGATGAAAAAGCAGTTTCATCTGCAACCAGGTAAAGGAGGAAAATATGGCTACAGTTACAAACTGGATAGATCACCTTAATAAGCCAGCAGAAGAAGTTGCTGGTGCAATTTACCCTGGTGCTGGATCTGTTGAAGGCATACTGGTAATCATTGCATTAGTCTTATGGGTTGGTTGGCACGTTTTGACTGCAAGAGCTGAAAGTGATGAACTTTCAAGACTTGCTAGAAAAAGACATAGTGCTAACGATCACAAAAGCAATATTACCGACTGGTAATTTAAATTAAAATTTGGGCGCTACTTAAATGTAGCGCCCTTTTTTATGTTCTAAATTTATGGAAGATAATAAAGAAGAATTAAGACCCTCAAAAATGAGAGGAGTAGCATTTCCTAAAGCTAAGTATGGTGTGATACTAGCTATAATTGTAATTATTGTTGTAAATTTAATTTATTATAAAGAAACAATTTTATCTTTTTTTAAATAATTATGTTAACTTAGGTTGTGTCTAAAAATTTATTTCAGATTGCTAAGCAAAAAAAAATTAAATATTTTTTAATCAGTTTTGTAGATTTATTTGGTGTATTAAGATCAAAATTAGTACCTGCTCATGCAATAAAAGAAATGCAAAATGCAGGAGCTGGTTTTGCTGGATTTGCAGCATGGTTAGATATGACACCTGCTGACTCAGACATGTTTGGAATTCCAGACCCAGATAGCTTAATTCAGCTTCCTTGGAACAAAGAAGTTGGATGGTTAGCATCTGATTTATGGATGAATGGTAAACCAGTAGATGCATCACCTAGAGTGATGTTAAAAAATCAGATAAAAAAACTTAAAAAACAAAATTTAACAATGAAATCAGGTGTTGAGTGTGAATATTTTTTGATTTCACCTGATGGCAATTCAATTGCAGATCCAAGAGATATACAATCCAAACCTTGTTATGACCAATCTGCATTAATGAGAAGGTATGATTTAATTAAGGATATTTGTGACTGTATGATTGAAATGGGATGGGGCCCTTATCAAAACGATCACGAGGATGCTAACGGTCAATTTGAAATGAATTGGGATTATTCAGATTGTCTAAAAACTGCAGATAGACATACCTTTTTTAAGTTTATGGTAAAAACAATTGCTGAAAAGCACGGATTAAGAGCAACATTTATGCCTAAACCATTTGGAAATTTAACCGGCAATGGTTGTCATGCTCACGTATCAGTTTGGCAAGGTAGTAAAAATAAATTCTTAGATAATAAAGATAAACTTGGTTTAAGTAAAATGGCCTATAATTTTTTAGGTGGAGTAATTAAAAATGCTTCATCTTTATCTGCGTTTTTTAACCCAACAATCAATAGTTATAGAAGAATAAATGCACCACCTACAAAATCTGGAGCATCATGGTCACCAAGTAGTATTTCCTACACAGGAAATAATCGAACTCACATGATTAGAATTCCTGATCCAGGAAGATTTGAATTAAGATTAATGGATGGTTCAGCTAATCCTTACTTATTGCAAGCAAGTGTTTTAGCAGCTGGTCTATATGGTTTAAAAAATAAAGTTGATCCAGGTAAACCTTTGGATTGCAATATGTATGAAGATCATCATAAATACCCCAACTTACCTAAACTACCTGATGAACTTGCACAATCATTAAATTTATTAAAAAATAATAAAGATATGAATGATGCTTTTGGCAAAGATGTTATTGAAAGTTATATAAAGTTAAGAAGTTCAGAAATGAATGAATTCAAATCAAAAGATAGTTTTGATAAAACAAAAGATGTTACAAAGTGGGAAAAAGATAATACTTTAGATTGTTAGTACATGACTATATTATCTAACGGTCATCAATGGAAATACACAGAATTTACAGACAATAAAAATTACTCATTTGACAAAAAAAAAATTCTTAATTCTTTAACGTCAGAAGAAATTGATGATGCTTATAAAAGTATTTCTAAGTGGAAAGGTTATTCTCCCACTCCCCTACTTTCCTTAAATAAACTTTCAAAAGAATTAAGTTTAAACAAAATTTTTTATAAAGATGAAAATAAAAGATTTGATTTAAAATCTTTTAAAGCTTTAGGCGGAGCTTATGCGGTAGAAAAGGTAACCAGAGGAAATAAAGATATAGTAGTAGCAACAGCTACTGCCGGTAATCATGGAAGATCTGTTGCCTGGGGAGCAAGAAGATTAGGGTTAAAATGTAAAATATTTATTAGTGAATTTGTAAGTGATGCAAGAGGCAAAGCTATGTCTGCACTTGGAGCAGATGTAGTTAAAGTAAAAGGTAATTATGAAAAATCATTAATGGAATGCATAAAACAGTCTACTGAAAATAATTGGCAAATAGTTCAGGATGTTGCTTGGAAAGATTATATGGTCGTCCCCAAGTATACAATGGCAGGTTATACGGTAATGATGAAGGAGATAACTAATCAAATCCAGGAAGAGAAAATAACTCACATCATTTTACAGGCTGGTGTTGGTGGCATGGCTGCTGCCATGGTTGCAGGTATTGCAAGATATTTGAACTATGTTCCAACAATTATAGTTGTTGAACCGGATAGTGCTGCGTGTGTAATGGAAAGCATTAAAACTGGAAAAATAGAAAAAATAGATATTAAAAGAGAAAGCTTAATGGGTGGTATGTCTTGTGGTGAAGTATCATTGGTCCCATGGGAAATACTCAAAAATTCAGTTAAACATTGTATAAGTTTACCAGATGATGATATTGCAAAAACTATGAAATTACTTGGAAATTCAAGCTTTAGTGACGATAAAATAATTGCAGGAGAAAATTCAGCTCCTGGCGTAATTAGTTTGATTACAAGTTGTGAAGATCAAGCAATTAAAGAAAAATTAGATCTAAATGAAAAATCTAATATTTTGGTTTTTGGTTGTGAGGGAGATACTGATCAAGAAATGTATCAAAAGTTAATTAACCAAAATTAAACCAATGAGTAATACAGGTATTTTTTGGATAAGAGAGGATTTTAGAATTGAAAATAATCCTGCTTTATCTTTTGCAACACAAAATCATGATAATGTAATTGCATTATATATTTATAATAATAATGATTTTGACAACAAAAGAGAAGCTCAAAAATGGTGGGTTTATAAATCTCTAGAAACTTTAAAAAAAGAATTGTCAGATTATAATATTAATCTTGAAATAGTAAAAGGCGATGAATTAGAAATTTTTTCTAAATTTAATAAAAAGGATAAGCTTTCAGTTTATTGGAATAAAATTTATGAACCAGATGTTATAGCTAAAGGAAAAAAAATTCGTGACATATTTATTAAAAATGAAATCAATTATAAATATTTCAAAGGAAATATTTTAAATGAATTTCAAGAGATAACAAAAAATGATGGAACTCCCTTTAAAGTGTTTACCCCTTTCTGGAGAAATGCGGAGCAGGTTTATTTAAATCAACCACCAAGCAAAAACTATATTGTTAAAAAGAAGATAAAAAAGATTACAATTTTTAAAAAGTGTATTGAACCAATAAAAATTTTACCAAAAAAAAATTGGTATAAAAAATTTGAAAAATATTGGAAAGTTTCAGAAAATGACTCAAAAAAAATATTAAAAAATTTAATTGAAAATAAAATTAAGGATTATGGAACTTCTCGAGATATACCATCTATCGAAGGAACCTCTAAATTATCTCCTTACATCAAACATGGCCAAATTCATGTAGGCAGTATTTGGAAAAAATGTTCTGAAATTAAATCAAAAGGAATTGGTTATAGAAAATATATTAATGAGCTTGGTTGGAGAGAGTTTTCACATAGTTTAATTAATTATTTCCCTGAATTCTTAAAAGGAAATTTTAGAAAAGAATTTGATAAATTTCCTTGGGTAAAAAATGAGAAATTCTTAAAAGCATGGAAAAAAGGAATGACAGGTTATCCTATTGTCGATGCAGGTATGAGAGAATTATATGAGACTGGATGGATGCATAACAGAATAAGAATGGTTGTTGGTTCATTTTTAGTCAAACATTTGAGAATTAATTGGACTGAAGGTGAGAAGCATTTTAGAAATTGTCTACTAGATTTTAACAAAGCAAATAATGTTGCTCAATGGCAATGGGTTGCTGGCTGTGGTGCAGATGCAGCACCTTATTTTAGAATATTCAATCCAATACTTCAGGGTGAAAAATTTGATAAAGAAGGCAATTATGTAAAAAAATGGGTTCCTGAACTTAATAATGTTCCAAATAAATTTATTCATAAACCATGGGAAATGGAATTAAAGTATCAAGAAGCTATAAAAACAATTATTGGCAAAGATTACCCAGGCCCTATTGTTATTCATGAAAAAGCTAGAGCTGCAGCTCTTGAAGCGTTTCAATCGTTGAAGAAAAAATAAATTTAATTTTATTCACCAATAAAATGATGAATTATAGTTCTTTTGTGAGCCTCTAATCTGTGTTCAAATAAATATATGCCCTGCCAAGTTCCAAGCAATAATTCACTATCTTTCACACTTAGAGAAATTTGATTATTTGTTAATGCGGATTTAATATGTGCAGGCATATCATCTTTTCCCTCAGTCGTATGAACATAGAGTTTATTATCCATAGGAGCTAATTTATCAAAATAATTAATTAAATCTGTTTGAACATCTGGATCTGCATTTTCTTGTACAATTAATGAGGCAGAGGTGTGCTGAATACTTAAATTAAGCATACCATTTTTAAAGCTATTTTGACTAATCCACTGGTTAGTTTCATTGGTAAACTCATATAACTTTTGACCGTTAGTGTTTATTTGTAAGTTATAGAACTTTTGTTTCATTAATTATACTCTTTCGAAGTTAACTCATACAATCGACTAATGGTACGTTTAAATGGTTTTTCTAAGAATCTTGAGGAGGTAAATTGATCTAAATTTTGAGCAGCACTAACTGCTAATGAAATATTTTTATCATAAATTACATCCATTAATGTGATAAAACGTTGTTGTTGATTTAAATTCACATCATTAAATTGAGGTACTTGATCGATTACCATAAATTTACATTTTTTGATTATTTCTAAATAATCTTCTGCTCCTAAATTTTGATCACAAAGTTGATTAAAACTAAATCTTACAATTCCTTCATAAAAGTTTTCTATTTCAAAATCTCTTCCCTTTACATTTATG
>CACJRQ010000018.1 GCA_902595885.1 uncultured Pelagibacteraceae bacterium | reverse complement strand
AGTGCTCCTGAAATTTCATAACTCATACAACTAAAACCCCACTCTGTTTCATGAGTATTTAATTCTCTAGGTCTCCAAACTTGAACAACTTCACCAACCAAACCTCCTGCTGCAGTAACAGCTATATCTGTTGGGTCAGAGTTTCTATAAATTGCACCAATTACCTGAACATAACTTGGCACTTCTTGATTTGTCGGCGCACTCTCTTTATCTATATGTTCATTCCAAGATTTGAGTTCAGTTTGAGATTTTTTATTCCATTCTTCTCCAGCTTTCCAACTACCTAATGCTTGTGAAAGCTCTGTTAATGAAACTTTAGCATCTCCAATTACAGCTTGTGCTAAATGTTTGTTAGCATCAAATCTTGATACATTTATTGAAACTAGTTTAAAATCTTTGTTTTCAAAATTTGCCCATGATCCAGTTGTAAAATCTGCAAGTTTAGTTCCAACTGCAATTGCTAAATCTGTTTCTTTTGCTAATGTATTTGTATTTTTTCCACCTAAACCGCCAATCTGGCCTGCAAAATGAGAATGATCTCTCTTCATTGTAGAATATCCCATTACAGTTTGAGTGACTGGTATATTATGTTTAATTGCAAATTGACTTAACTCATCCATTGCATCTGAGTAAAAAACTCCACCACCAGAAATTATAATTGGATTTTTTGATGACTTAATTTTTTCTGCTGCTTCTTTGATTTGAAATTCATCTGGTCTTGGTCTTCTGATCGCGTGGACTCTTTCCTTAAAAAATTCTTCAGGATAATCAAAAGTTTGACCTTGTATATCTTGACTTAAAGCGATACATGCAGGACCACAATCTGCAGGATCTAACATTGTTTGAACCGCTGCCGGGAATGATTGAATAATCTGCTCTGGTCTTGTTATTCGATCAAAATATCTTGTAACTGGTTTAAATGCATCGTTAGCTGTTATTCCTGGGTTGTTAAAGTGCTCAACTTGTTGCAATACTGGGTCTGGTATTCTATTTGCATAAGTGTCTCCAGGTAAAAATAAAATTGGCAACCTGTTACTCATAGCAACTGCAGCAGCTGTCACCATATTTGTTGCCCCAGGTCCAACAGAGGATGTTGCTACAAATATTTGTTGTCTTCTTTTTGCTCTAGCATAACCAATTCCTGTAAGAGCCATATTTTGTTCATGATGCCCTCTGTATGTTGGAAGTTCTTTTTGATTTTCCTCTAGTGCTTGACCTAGACAAGCTACATTTCCATGTCCAAAAATTCCAAAGACACCTGGAAATAAAGGTTCTTTTTTGCCGTTAATTAATATTTTCTGAGCAATCAAATATTTAACTATCGCATGAGCACATGTGAGGGTAATTTTTTTCATAAATATGTTTATCTTTTAATATGTATAGTGTTTATATATAATTCTATTTATAAATTAAAAAACCTAATTAAGTAAACTTAAAAATAAATTCTATGTACGAAAAATTTGGACAATTCATTGACGGTAAATGGCAACAAGCTGAAAAAAAAGAAACTTACGACGTAATCAACCCTGCAACAGAAGAAGTAATTGGAAAAGCATCAAAAGCTTCATCTATTGAAGTACAAAAAGCATTAAAGTCTGCAGAAAAAGGTTTGGAAGTTTGGAAAAACACTGCACCATGGCAAAGAGCTTACGTGCTTAGAAAAATTGCAGACATGATGAGAGAAAAAAAAGATGTTATAGCAAAATGGTTAACTCTTGAAGTTGGAAAGCCTCTTACAGAAGCAGTTGGTGAAGTTGGTGGTGGAGCTGATATTTTTGAATGGAATGCTGAAGAAACAAAAAGAATTTATGGTCAAACACAACAAAGTAGATTTCCAGATACTAGAGTTCATGTTTATTATCAACCCGTAGGAGTTGTTGCAGCATTAGTTCCTTGGAATTTCCCAATAGTTTTAGCATCAAGAAAAATTTCTACTGCCCTAGCTGCAGGATGTTCAGTAATTTGTAAACCAGATGTAATTACTCCTGGCGCTGTAATGGAATTAGTAAATATTTGCAAAGAAGCGGGTGTACCAGATGGAGTCGTTAGTCTTTTGTCAGGCGATCCTGCTGAAATATCAAATGAATTAATGGAATCGGATATAATAAAAAAAGTTTCAGTTACTGGATCAACTAGAGTTGGTAAAATTATTTTAAAAAAAGCAGCTGATAAAGTTCAAAGAGTTACTATGGAACTTAGTGGACACTCACCTTTTATTGTGTGTGAAGATGTAGATATGAACAAAGTAGCTGATATAGCAATAACTGGTAAATTCAGAAATAATGGACAGGTCTGTATTTCACCTAATAGATTTTACATCCAAGAAAACAGAAAAGAGGATTTTGTTAATGCTTTTATTGAAAGAGCAAAAAAATTAAAAATTGGAAACGGAATGGACGAAGGTGTGGATCTGGGACCTTTAACTACCGCTAAGAGATTGGAAGAAATAGAAAAACTAGTTGAAACTACCAAAAAGGAAGGAGCTAAAGTGTTAATGGGTGGACAAAGACCTTCTGGTTTCAATAAGGGATATTATTATGAACCAACAGTATTTGATGATGTTAAAGATAATTTTACAATTATGAAAGAAGAGCCTTTCGGTCCACTAGTTCCAATTTTAACTTTTAAAACTTTCGACGAGGTAATTGAAAGAGCAAATGATAATGACTTAGGATTATGTAGTTATTTATACACTAACTCTATGGATAAAGCTCACATTGGATCTGAGAAATTAGAGTCTGGTTGTGTTGCAGTTAATACTGGAGTTGTTGCTATTGCTGAGGCACCTTTTGGAGGAATAAAACAAACTGGTTATGGACGTGAAGGTGGTTCGGGTGCGATAAAAGACTATCTAAATGTGAAATACACTCACATGGGTTTAAAAATCTAGAAAATGAGAAAAAATAAAATCAAACAAATGATGAAGGAAGGTAAGCCTGTTATTAACGGCTGGTGTGCGATTCCAAGTACAGCCTCAGTTGAAGCAATGGCTCATCAAGGTTGGGACTCTTTAACTATTGATATGCAACATGGATTAGTTGACTACAGTAATGCACTTCCTATGCTTCAAACAATATCAACAACGGATGTAACTCCTTTAGCTAGAGTTAATTGGAATGAACCAGGTCAAATTATGAAAATTTTAGATGCTGGATGTTATGGAATTGTTTGTCCGATGGTAAGTAATAAAAAAGAGGCAGAGAATTTTGTTCAAGCTTGCATGTATCCACCTGATGGTTACAGAAGTTTTGGTCCTATTAGAGGTTTAATTTATGGTGGAGCTGATTATGCAGATCACGCTAATGAAGAAATACTAAAATTAGCAATGATAGAAACAAAAGAATCTTTAGAAAATCTTGATGAGATAATGTCTACTCCAGGTGTCGATGGTATTTATATTGGACCAGCAGATTTAAGTTTAGCAATAGGTGAAAAACCTGGTTTTGATAGGTCAGAGTCTACAAAAGCTTATTCTGAAATTTTAAGAATTCTAGAACATGCTAAAAAAAATAATATTTTTGCAGGAATTCATAACGGTACTACAGAATATGCTACTAAGATGATTGAAAAAGGTTTTGATTTTGTAACTATAGCATCTGATTTAAGAGCTTTAAGTGCTGGAGCTAAAGCCACAGTAGATAAAATGAAGGGTTCTTTATCAAAAAAGGACGACAACTCTACTTACTAATCAAGTTGTTCTAAAAATTCCTCGAATTGTTTTTTTTCTAATTTAGAAGATTGTTTATTTCCTGGAAATTTTCCATTCATTGAATCTTTTTTAAAAGCCTTCAGAGCCTTTACTCTTTCTAGTTTTATTTCATTTCTAAGTTTCAATAAATTTCCATATGCTTTTGAATGTCTTGGGGGATTTTCTATATCGCCACAGATATCTTCCATAAATAAATACATTACATCAGCAAATTTACCTGAACCTAATGAAACAGTAACTATATCTGTACGCTTTGAAATTTCACCCATTACGTTTTCAGGTATTACTTCACACTCAGCCGAAAAAGCACCTGCGTCTTCTAATCTTTTAAATTTTTTAAAAAGTTCGTACGCTTCATCAGAAGTTTTGCCCACAGCTCTTAAGCCACCAATCCAAGTAGATTTTCTTGGAACTAAACCTAAATGCCCCATTACTGGAACATCTTCCTTAGCCAACATTTCAACTATGTCCATACTTCTTGGTGTCATAACTGCATCCGCACCATTCTCTAATGCTTTAAAAGCCCCACGCATAATATCCTCTGCAGTTACAAACTCATTCAACACCAAAGCAGCTGTTAAAAATAAATTTTTTGAACCTTCTCTTACAGGAATTACGTTATTTGCATTTGATATAATCATGTCAAAGCCTGCCTTTTCAGCTGCATCAGCTTCTTCAACAGTATTCGCTGTAACTTGTGTAAATTTTCTTTTTCCTTTTGCTGCTTTTAAATCCCCAACAGTCAAAGTTCTTTTTGCTGGTTTTGCAGCCCACGTATAGATATTCTTCATTTAACCCCTTTGTAAAGAATATCTCTCCTATCAATAAATTCCTCAAAAGTTTTTATAGTAATTACTGAAGGTAAAATAAATATAGATCTTTTGTCTCTCTCGTTTCTTATAATTCTAAAATAACCTTTTTTAATTGCTGTATCGATATAAACATTTGAGGTCAAATATGATTTCTCAATTACTTTAAGTAATTGATTTTTAGTAATTGATTTATTTTTATAATAAGCAAGCATAACCATATGCAACATTATCCAATGTTGTGGAGTTAAGGAGAACCAATTTAATAATTCATTGGCTAACCTTCCTTCAAAATCACCAAGTGATATTTCTGCTAATTGAATTCTTTTTTGAGTAAGTTTTGGTATTTTTTTTTGTTCTTCAAAGTGCTTAGGATACTTGAACTGTCTTTTCATTTAAATAAATTTAAACTCATTGAGTTTTCTATTCAATACTATTTTTGCTTAATAGTTCTTTATAAATGTTGTTTACTCTATGAACTTCTGTTGCAGTATTAAAATAACCTTCATATTCTATTTCTTCAGGTGATACATCAAAATGATAATGTCCTGCATCTCTGTCATGTTCGTAAGAATGAAAATGAGTATGTTCACCAGACTCTCTTAGATTTAATTCTCCTCCAGTCGGATCACCAGTCCAAAGAATAGAATAACATTGTAATTTTGGTCCAACCGGTTCATAAAATTGAAGAAAATCTTTTACACATTTCATTTGTTTTGGATCGTAATACTCGTGTTTAATATCTTTATAATCGGGCTGCACATGTGATCTTATTTTTCCATTTAATACTCTAAATACGCCAGCAAGAGACAAATGTTCATTATCTTTAATTTTTAAATTTTTTGATAAAGAAGACCTCATTGCTTGAGGCAAAGAACCTTGTTCTCCATTTCTACCTTTGATTTTTATTTTAATAACTTTTCCCTGTTTACCATCTGTATAATAAATATTTCCAAGTCCACCATGTTTTTTCGCTGAATACTTTTCAACAATACATTTTTTATCTGGACTTACTCTTGCTATTATTGATTTAGACTCATCAGTTATTAAGTTTTCATTAATAACTAATTCTCCACAATGCCCATTTAAACATGACATTGCACCTGATCCAGCTCCTAAAGCATAAGATTTTTCAGAATCAATCATTTTAGATATTTCTTCATAGTCAAATTCTGCACCAATAAATTTTGGATCATGCATATAAGGCTCTCCACCAACATCTATTATTTTTTGATTTCCACTTATTCCTTCCGATGGACAATCCCAATCTCTTAGATTTGGGCAATCTACCACTTCTACCTCTACGTTTTTGAAATTTTCAGACAATCCTTCTCTTAACGCATCTGAAATATCTTCTAATGGATAATCTTTAAAAGTTCCTTTTTCTATTTTTAATTGCATGATGATAATAAGCTATAATTTATTTTGCATATTGTCTATAGATAATATATATAATTTCTATACATAAATAATTTTAAATAAGGTAACGATGATTAACAAAGATTTGAAAGTAGCTGTGCTTGGTGCAGGAGCGATGGGTTGCTTGTTTGGCGGTTTGCTTGCAGAAAAAGGTTTAAATGTAATTCTAATTGATGTTTGGAAGGAGCATGTTGATGCAATTAATAAAGATGGTTTAAAGATGGATGGACATGGCGGAGATCGAGTAATAAAAGTTAAAGCCACTTCAGATCCATCCTCTTTAGGTAAAGCAGATGCTGTAATAGTTATGTGTAAAGCTACAGCTTTAGAGCCAGCATTAAACAGTATTAAAAATATCATAGGAGATAAAACAGTATTTATGTCTTTTCAAAATGGTATTGGTCATGAAGCAATTATTCAAGGTATTGTGGGTAAAGAAAAAGTAATTGGCGGGACAACTACTCAAGCTTCAAATATTTTAGGACCAGGTCATATAATGAATCATGGTTCGTTACCATCTTGGATTGGTGAGTACGAAGGAGGAATTACTGATCGAATTAAAGAAATAGCAGATACTTTTACAGCACATAATCTTGAAATGATTGCTGCGGAAGATGTAAAGAAAAGAAAATGGATGAAGCTTTTTGCTTTAACAGCAATTGGACCATTATCTGCAGTTTTTGATCTTCATCATACAGATTTATATATAAATAATAAAGCAAACGAAGTATCTCGAGGTTTAGGTAAGGAAATAATTTTAGAAACTAGAGAAGTTGCACTTGCTGATGGTGTAAATGTTTCTGAAGATGAATGTCTATTCATGTTCAATAAAATTGTAGATTCTATGCAAACTAACAAATCTTCAATGGCTTTTGATGTTCAATATAAAAGAAAAACTGAAATTGATTTTATTAGTGGTGCTGTTTCAAAAATAGGTAAAAAACATGGTGTTAAGACACCATTAAACGACCTTATGTATAAAATGATTAAAGTGAAAGAAGGTATGTACAGCTAAATGCTCAGTACAAATAAATTAAAAAAAATTAAAAGTAACTTTCCTGTTTTAGTTGGAGACAACGTTGTTTCAAAAAATATTTGTAATTTATTAATTAAAGAAATAAGCAACTCAAAATCATTTGATGATATGATTATGGGGGGTAGAAGCAGGATTAATAAAGGTTCTAAAAATTTTAATTTATATATTAAAAATTCAGTTAACTCTGCAAAACTTTTTAAGCTTTTTAATAGTAAGTCTTTTTATAAAAAAATTGAAAATCTTTTTACAAAAAATTTTAAGGATGGATCATGGGTAAATTTACATAAACCAAAATCATTTAATCCTAAAAAGTTCACTATAAAAAAAAAATTAAATTCTAGTGAATTAAAAAAAATGTTGGGTAACAACTATACAAATCCTAAAGTAAATTTAGATATAGACTTTTCGGTATCAAAGGGAGGGTATAGATTGAGGCCCCATCGAGATGATATAACTAGATTATATAATTTCTTAATTTATTTAACAGACATTCCAAAAAAGAATGGTGGGTCTCTCACTATTTACAGAAAAAAAGCAAAAAAAAATTTAAGAAAAAGTTTTAGAAGATTTCCAAAAATAACAGAACTTGAAATAGTCAAATCTTTTACACCCAAAAAAGGAACAGTTGTTTTTTTCCAATCTACCCCAAATTCCTATCATGGCGTGAAGCGGTTTGTAGAAAAAAATTGTTCAAAGCGTTTTTTTATTTATGGTAGTTATGCATTAAATAAACCAGTTATATGGAATTACAAAGGGATTTCATATTATCCGCACATAATTAGCACCAAAAAAAGAATGTTAACCTCTTTTCATGATGCAAACTATTTAACCACAGCACCAAAACATTGAAATATTGTTAATGATCAAATAAATTTTAATGATGACAAATAGTCTTCAAAAAAAATTATATGAGAATGGGTACTTGATTGTTAAAAATGTACTTAACTTTAGAAGAGACTTAAAACCAATTCTAAATGATATGGAATTTGTTATGGATTCTCTCATCCAAAAATATGCAAAAAAAAGAGATATAAAAAAAGTTCTTAATTTTGATTTTAAAAAAAAATATTCTTATATCTCAAAGCTTAATATTTATGATTTGGATCAGTATTTTAATACCCGATTGCCAAGAGACCACGTAAAAAAAGATAGTGATTATTTTGCTACTCAATCATTATGGAATTTAATTACAAATAAAAAAATTTTGGATGTTGTAGAAAAAATTTTAGGCAAAGAAATAATGTCTAACCCTGTTCAAAATACTAGAATTAAACAACCTGAAAAAAAATTACCCGAGGGATCAATTCATGATGGTTTAAGCGGCAGAACACCATGGCATCAAGATGCTGCTGTTTTAAATTCAAGAGGACAAAAATTAACTGACATGGTTACTGTATGGATCCCTTTTACTAAAACAACTAAGAAAAATGGATGCATGATTACAGTAAAAAAGATAAATAAAATGGGATTATTAAATCATGTATCAGGATACAGAGGGCAAGTAGAATTAAAAAATAGTAAATTACTTGATGATATGGAGCATATTTATTTAGAAGCAAATGTTGGAGATGTAATATTATTGCATAAACATTCTATACATTGCTCTTTACCAAACAGATCAAATGATTTTAGGATAAGTGCTGATCTTAGATATAATGTTGCTGGACAACCATCAGGTAGAGAACCACTTCCAAATTTTTATGTAAGAAGTAAAAATAAAAAAAATCTCAAAGTTCAAAACTTTAAACAATGGTTATCTCTATGGGAAAAGGCAAAAGAAAAATGTATACCAAGAAAATATGCCTTTAAATATCCACTTCCAACGTATAAAAATAATAAAAGAGACTTATCTAATTTAGTTTAATATTTATAAATAATTAATGACTAAAATTTTAATTACTGAATTCATCAACCAAAATAGTTTAGAAAATTTAAATAAAAAATTTGATGTTAACTACGATGAAAAATTATGTGAAGATGAAAAAGAAATAATAAAAATAATTAGAGACTATGATGGTCTAATTGTAAGAAATAAAACTCAAGTAAATTCAGATATTTTAAAAAATGCATTTAAATTAAAATTTATTGGAAGGTTGGGTGTTGGTTTGGACAATATTGATACAGAATATTGCAAAAATAAAAACATTCATGTTCAGCCAGCTACAGGAATGAATGCAGACTCTGTTGCAGAATATGTTGTTTCTTCATCAATGTCTCTTATAAAAAAAATCCCAATGTTTCATACTGGAACTATCAAGGGTGAATGGCCAAGAACAACAATTAAGTCAACAGAAATAAAACAAAAGAATTTAGGAATAATTGGATTTGGCACAATTGGAAAAAAAGTTGCTGAATATTCTTCAAAAAATGGTTTAAAGATTTTAGCCTACGATCCTTATATTAAGGAATTAAATGATAAAGAAATTGATGCTAAATTATCAAGTTTAAATGAGATATATGAAAAATCAGATATCATTTCAATACACCTACCTTTAACAGATGAAACCAAAAATATGATAAATAAATCGTCATTTTCTCAAATGAAAAATAAACCGATTATAATAAATACTTCTAGAGGAAGCATCATAAATGAAAGTGATTTAATTGAAGCTTACAATAAAAATAATATTTCTGGCTTTGCTCTAGACGTGTTTGAAAAAGAACCAATAGAGAGTGAATTTTATAACAAAATAAAACCAGGTATGAATTGTATATTAACACCTCATATTTCTGGTGTAACAACTGAGTCAAACATTAGAGTAAGTGACTTTATAGTTAAAAAAATTACAGATTTTTTTAACTAATTATTTCTTCTAGATTTATTAATCGACCTTGTTTTATTGACTGCTCTGCAGCCTCTCCCACAGAAACAGCAATTAAACCATCTTCTAATGAAACCTCTGGATCTGAATTATTTTTAATAGCTTTCAAAAAAGCTAAGTGTTCGTAGTAAGTAGATCCATGATGGTGGCCGGCCTCAAGAATTTTTTTATCTACTTCAATATTTTCAACATGTGTTTTGCCATCTCTCATCCCAATTCTTATATTTGATGAGGTTTTACCTGAGTCATTGGAGGGCACTGAAGTTTCAATTTTTCCTTTATTTCCAGTGGCTACAAGCTCTTCTTGCATGTCAGAATTTTCTGCAAACATACAAAGCTCAAGCAAACTTCTTGCTCCATTTTCAAAATTTACAATCACATAGGCATTATCAATGATGTCTGGCTTTTTTCCATTATACACTTCATCTAAATGGTTAACGTCTTGACCACCACTTGCATAAACACTGAGTGGCTTACTTTGGATAATCAATTTCATTAAATCAAAGAAATGGCAGCATTTTTCAACAAGTGTACCACCAGTATTTTCTTCAAAGCGATTCCAATTATTTACTTTTTTTAAAAAAGGAAATCTATGTTCCCTTATAGTTAAAGTCTTTAAATCACCAATTTTGTTATTATGAATTTCATTAATAAACTTTGAAACTGGCGGCATATATCTATACTCCATCGCAGTCCAAAATACTGAAGGATAATCTTTTGTAAGTTTTTTTATTTCTAAACAATCTTTTGTATTAGTGCATAATGGTTTTTCTACTAATATGTGTTTTTTAGTTTTGATTACATCTTTCAAGATTTCTATATGAGTAAAGTTGGGAGATGAAATTAAGTATACATCAACAATATTTTTTTCAATCATTTCTAAGTGATTTTTAAAACAAAAAACTTTTGTTTTTAGAATTTCTTTACACTGATTTAATGAATCTTCATGAGGATCAGCAAGTGCAACTACTTCAGCATTATCAATTAATGATATATTTAAAATATGTTCTTGAGCCATTGTCCCTGCTCCAATAATTCCATATTTTATTTTTTTCATATTCTGTTTGTATCAGTTTAATTTAAAAACTTAATCAATACTTAGCCCACTTGGCACTTTATCTGGTTTACCTAGTGGTCTCTGATTTCCACTTCTGCCAGTTAAGGATTCGAGGAAAGAAACAAGTTGATCAATTTCTTTATCATTCAATTCTATAGGCTGTATGTCAATGCTTGATAGAATTCTGTCTTGTTCTCTTTTGTCTGAAAAAGTTACAAAATCAATTTCTTCTAACCAAGGTGCTTTAGGTAAATTTGCATATTCGGGTTTCCAATTTTTATTCATTTTTATTGGATTTAAATGATGTTTAATTATTGATTTTAAAGTTGGATACGCACCGTTATGTCCATAGGGAGCTGTTAAAGAAACGTTTCTTAATGCTGGGGTTTTGAATTTATACATATCGTTTATATTGTCTGTTTCAACCATTCGTCCTACGTCACGTGCATAAGGGTCAAAAGGTCTTGTCCTTCCAGGCCCAAATTGTGGAATTCCTATTGAATGAAATTTTTGATCTGACAACAAAGATCCTGAATGACAAGAACTACAGTTTGCTTTTCCATAAAATAAGTTCATCCCATTTATTTGCTTTAAAGTTAAAGCTTGTTTATCTCCATTTAAATATTCATCAAAGGGAGAGTCGAAAGATGTCCATTCATGAATTTCAAATGCAGCAATTGAATTAACAATATGTGTAATGTTAATATCTAAAGGACTGTTAACATCATCAAAAGCATTTTTAAATAACTCAACATACTCTGGAATTCCTCTAATCCTGTGAGTAATTACAGGCCATACTCTATCAATTCTCATACTATCTTTTCCAACTTTTGAGACTAAGCCTATAATTTCATTTTCACCTGGATTTCCTGCCATCTCAAACTGTCTAGTCATCGGAAATAAAGCTTGAACTGCAACTATATTATCAAGTCCTTTAGGAAGAGCTTCTTGAGCAGGTGTATTAAAACCGTTACCAAATATATTTGATTTGGTTACTCTTCCGTCATGCAACAAGGTAGTTATGTCTTTAAATCCTAAATTCCATAAAGCTAAAGCATTTCTTGGAATTCGTTTTTTTATTTTATCATATCCTTCACCTGCGGTTCTCTTTAGTCCTATTCCTTGACCTCCTTCACCAATGCCTAACGAAAGTCCATCTGAACCTCCTAGATCATGACTATGGCAGGTTGCGCAAGCAATGTTTCGATTTGCAGATAAAATTTTATCATGAAATAAAAGTCTACCAATTTTAACTTTTTCTATATCAACTTGATGGAAATCTTCGCTCTTTAATGGTTTTGGTAAAACAGTTGCGTAAGTTTTATTTACTGAAATTAAAAATGGAATTATAAATATTATTATTTTTAAATGATTAAATATCTTTTTATACTTTTGTTTCTTCCATCCATAGTTTTTGCAGAAATAGAAAATGCTCGAGATTTGATGGAACAAGGAAAATTTAAAGAAGCAATGGAAGAACTTATGCCAGCAGCTAGATCTGGTAATGCTGATGCTGAAGAGCTTATTGGAATTATGTATGCTATGGGTCTTGGTGTTGAAAGAGATGATGTTAGAGCTTTTGAATGGTATCTCAGATCTTCTATGAAAGGTCATCCTGGCGCTCAATCTGGTGTTGGGTGGTATTACGAAATTGGTAGAGGACTTCCTGCCCCCGATCTTGTTAGAGCTTATATGTGGTACGGTTTGTCTGCTATTGGTGGAGATCCTGATGCTGCAATTTCTCAAGAAGAAGTAATTAAAAAAATGACTCCTGAACAAATTGAAAAAGCTCATATTCTCATAAAAGATTATAAATCTTGGATATATCCTTTTAGATAATGAGGCGAACTTAAATCCGCCCCATTATATTAATTTGAAATTACAAATCTTTTTTGTATGCGCTCGATGCTTTTTTCTCTGCTTTAGCTACTGCTTTAGTTAAAGCGTTGAAAATTTCTTTTCCACCTTTAACATTAGCTTTAAACCAATCATACACTGGGCTAGCTTCTTTTTTAAAACTAGCTTTTTGATCAGGCGTAGGAACATATAAATCTCCACCACCTGCTACAAAGTCCTCGTAAGCTTTGATTGATTTTCTCTTAGGAGAAGCAAAAGTTGCTTGTTGCAAAGCATAGAAACCATCAGTCACAACTTTTTTAAGATCTGTTGACATCGATTGATATTTTGCATTATTCATCCACCACAATGCGCCCATGTATGCATGACCATCTAAAGTAACGTATTTTAGACCTGCATCAGGAAACTTCATGTTCATAATGTCAGTTATTCCATTTTTAGATCCTTCAACTACACCAGTTTGAAATGATGTAAACAATTCCGGCCATGGAATAGGAGTTGGAGATGCACCTAATGCTCTTACAAGTTCCTGAGGTAAATCAGCTACAACTGTTCTGATTTTTAAACCTTTCATGTCAGATGGATTTGCAACTCTTCTTTTTGTATTAGCAAAATTTCTCCATCCTCCAGTATTTCCAATTGTCATCAATCTAATTGAGTCATTAGAATCTTTTAGAGCCATTTTTCTCATTGTTCTTACAAAATCACCTTGCATTACATCTTCAGCAATTCTGTCATCAGCCATTAGATAAGGTAAATCTAAAACCTGAACATATGGGAATACGCCTGCAGCACCTCCAGAAGTAGAAATATAAATATCTATACTTCCATCAGATACACCTTGTAAACACTCAGCACCTTTTGAACAAAGCTGTGTACCTACAAATAATTCTACAGCTATTTTTCCATTTGAAGCTGCTTCTACATAATTTTTAAATACTACAGCACCATCATAATCTTCATCTTGATCATTAGAGTTCATTGTCATTCTTAAGTTATAATCTGCAGCTGAAACAGATGCAGTAAAACTAATTAAGAATAATAATGAAAAAAATGATTTAATTAATTTACTCATAATTATTTCCCTCTCGTTAAATATTTATGTATGAAAACTATACTTAAATTGAATTAGAGAGTCTATCGACTAGTAAAAAAAATAATTAAATTTATTTAGCGAATCCAGTAAGCAAAGGAATCGTCATCGAAAGTGACGGAAAATATGTTATTAAAAATATAACTATAGCTTCTACTGCTAAAAATGGCAATATAGCTTTTGCTATTGTTTCTACTCTTTCCCCAGACACAGAAGATGCAACAAATAAGACAAGACCCATTGGTGGAGTTGCTAAACCAACTGTTAAATTAACCGACATTATAATTGCAAAGTGCACAGGATGAACTCCAAGTTCAACAAAAACTGGGCCGAGAATTGGTCCTAAAATAATTATAGCTGGACCTGCATCTAAAAACATTCCAACAATAAATAATAAAATATTTATAAGAAATAATAAAACATATGGATTATCAGTTAATCCTAAAACGAACGCAGCAAGATGCTCAGGAGCATGAGATAAACTTACAACTGTTTTAAAAGCCATTGCGGCACCAACTAAAAGAAGAACTACTGAAGATACCATCGCTGCTTTTGTCATGACTTTAGGAACATCTTTCCATTTTAATGATTTCAAAACAAATAAACCGATAAACATTGCGTAAGCAGCTGCAACAGCTGATGCTTCTGTTGGGGTGAAAATTCCACCAAGAATACCTCCTAAAATTATCACTGGTGTCATTAAAGGAAAAAAAGCTTTAAGAGATGCCTTGCCTCTTTGGCTCCAAGTTGTTTTTTCGGTTACTGCTGGAAAATTATATCTCTTGGCCATAAATTTTATTGTGACCATCAAACTAACTCCTACTAAAATACCAGGTACAATTCCTGCTAAAAATAATGCTGCAACACTCTCACCCATTACATACGCATAAATAATCATTATCCCTGAGGGTGGAATTATGGGTCCAATTACAGAACTAGCCGCAGTAATAGCTGCTGCAAATTTTTTTGTATATCCTTGTTTTTCCATTGCAGGAATAAGCATTGATCCAATTGCCGATGTGTCAGCTACAGCTGAACCTGATAAACCAGCAAACAACATCGAGGTCAGGACATTGACATGAGCTAATCCCCCTTTTAAGTGACCCATCATCGCTTGACTAAATTCAACAAGTCGATGGGTTATTCCTCCTCTGTTCATTAACTCCCCTGCTAACATAAAAAATGGAATTGCCATCAAAGGGAAGCTATCTATTCCATTATAAATATTTCTATAAAGCATAGCTCCATCTCTAGCTTGATCATTTAACCAAAGCAAAATTCCTGGTGCTGCTAACAATCCAAAAAATACAGGTAAACCAATTAACAAAAATAATAAAAATAAAGGAAGAAACCAAACCAACATTATTGTGTCTCCAACTTTTGTTTATCGTAATCTTTAGGCAAGTCTAACTTTGTAAAATTAGTAAGAATATTTCTTAAAATTAATTCTATATTCACAGAAATTAAAAAAATAATTCCCACAGGTAATGACATATACATCCAAGCTAATTTTATTGGTTCTGCTTTCCCACCAATTAAATGAAAAGGAATCTTTATCGATGAAGAATTAAATATCCATCCAGCATTAATATGTTTAAATCCTAATTCTAAACCTATTACTAAGACAAAAAGAGATACTATTAATAAAAATAAAGTTAATAATGTGGTGATAAGTTTTGGTAAAAACCTCTCTAATAAATCAATAGAAACAAATCCACCCCATCTATACGCAGATGGTGCAATCAATCCTGTCATCCATAACATCAAAAATCTAGCAACCTCATCGGGCCATGGCAGTGCATTATTTAATACATATCTAAAAAATACTTGTACCAAGATGACAATCACCATCAAAAGTATTGCTATCCATGCAAACTGTCTTCCAATTCTTAAAAAAAAAGTATTTATTTTCTCAAGGGTCTTAAAAAAAGATAGTAGAATATTAATTGTCAAATTCACAACTAAATTTATTTTAAATATTTAATAAATACAACTTTAATCAAAAAACTAATTTACTTTATAGAATAATTCTCGTATTAAAAATGCTCTCTAAAAAATTGATATATAATTATGAGCAATAAAAAAAAGATATTAATTATTCAAAAAGTCCATGAAAAAGGTATGGAATTAATAAATAACCATCCTAATTTTGATGTTGAAGTAACTGATGACACTTCAATAGAAAATTTAAAATCAAAATTAAAAGATTGCGATGGTGCATCAATTAGAATTGCAAAGCTTCCTGGTGAAACCTTTGAAGAAGCAAAAAATT
>CACJRQ010000017.1 GCA_902595885.1 uncultured Pelagibacteraceae bacterium | reverse complement strand
CGTAAAAAATTACATTAGAAACAAAATCAATCAACTTGTTAAAGAAGAAAAAGATAAAAAGTTAAAGTAGATTTATTATTTTTAAATATTCATCTTTTTCAATATCCATTACCTTTTTTGATGTTTCAAAATCAAATCCATTTCTTGCAAGTAGAGATATATCTTTTTTATAAAATAAAGTTCTATTATCCTCTGCTCTAGCTGGACCAATTCTTTTCTTTTTACATAATTTTATTGCAGAAAAAAAATCTTGATCTGAATTATCTTCTTTTATTTTTTCGACTGTATCCTTAATAAATGTTTCGTTAATTCCTTTTCCAATTAAATAATTTCTAATCTTATTAATTGAGTTTCCTCTTTGGATCATACTTTTAGCTTTACTTTCAGAATAAAATTGATCATTTATAAATCTGTTTTTTTCTAAGTCGGACAAAACAATATCAATCAGTTTATTGACATCTTTTTTTCTTACATCAGACGCAGATAGTTTCATGTATTTTTTTAATAAATAAGTTTTAAGTTGTTGTTTTGAAGGAGCATACTTTTCAACATAAGCAAAGGCAAAATTACGCATCTCATCAACAGTTACTTGAAGCGTTTTTTTTCTATTTCTTATAGGAATCATTGTTAGATTTAATATAATATATCTATATGATTGAACAAATTTATACTTATTTCACAATTGAGACACTTTACATGTGGATCAACCTTGGAGTTCTACCTTTTTGGTTTATCTTGATAGTATTTCCTCAATCACATTTGAGTAGAATTTTTGTAACATCAATTTTTCCTATTTTCATTTTAAGTGGTGTGTATATCTTCATTTTATATAAATCTTATTTAATTGGTTACGATTTTGATGGAAATTTTTCTCTTTACCTAGGTCTAAGTGAGCTTTCTAGATTGTTTGAAGACCATTTATATATTATGATTTTTTGGACTCATTTCATAGCAATAAACTTATTTATTGGTGGTTGGATTGTTAAAGACTCTCAAAAGTTTTCGATAAACAAAGTTTTAATGGCTGTGCCATTAATTGTGACCTATTTAATTGGCCCAATAGGTTTATTTTTATATTGGATAATTAGAATTTTTTACGCAAAAAGAATTAGTTTATATGAGTAATCATATAGATTTTTATTTCGATATAATCAGCCCCTATGCATATATTGCACACAAAAAAATTCTTAAACATAAAAATGCAATATTTAATTACAAACCAATTTATTTAGGGGGTCTTCATAAACTAGCTGGAATTGATTCTCCTGCATTTAATAAATATAAATTAAGAAATAATATAAATGATTGCAATTTGGTGTCTGAAAAAAATAAAATTGAATTTAAATGGAATTCTAATTTTCCAATAAATTCTTTAAATATAATGAGAGGATATATTAGTGTTAGTAAGGATAAGCAAAACGATTACTTAAATTGTTTTTTTGATGCTTATTGGAAAGATAATTATGACTTATCTAATGCTGAAAATATGTCTAAATTAATAAAAAATTTAAATATTAATAGTGAAGAATTTTTTCAATCTATTAAAAAACAATCTGTTAAAGATCAATTGATTAAATTAACTACTGATGCTTTTCAAAAAGAAGTTTTTGGAACTCCAACCTTTATAGTTAATAATAAAATTTTTTGGGGACAAGATAGACTTGAATATGCTTTAGAAGAATTTGGTGCTAATTAAATTATTTTAAATTTGCTACTAGCTATAGAGCCAAAACCACCATCAATATGTGATACTTTTTTATATCCCATATCTTTTAATGATTTAACAGCTAAAGCTGATCTTACACCTCCTGCACAAAATAAAACAAATTCTTTATTTTGATCTATTTGTCCATTTTGAAATATTGGGCTGTTAGGATCTAAATATACTTCTAGCATTCCTCTTGGAATATGGCTTGCTCCTTCAACACTACCTGTGTTTTCTAACTCATTACTTTCTCTTATATCAATAAGATTACAATTTTTATTTTGGACCATTTGATAAGCTTCATCAGCATCAATTGTTTTAATTTCACTCATGGCTTCAGAAACTAAATTTTGAATTGTTTTAATGGTCATAATTTTATTTTAAATTACCTTATAATGATTATATTGCTATAAAATTATGTTAAAAATTAACTCTAAAGCTCCAACATTTGTAGTTCCATCGACAACAAATAATAAATACTCATTAAAGGATTCGATTGGGAAATATGTTGTTTTGTACTTCTACCCTAAAGATGACACACCTGGATGTACTATTGAAACTAATGATTTTAATAAACTTCTTTCTAAATTTAAAAAGTTAGATTGTGAAGTATATGGGGTTTCAAAAGATAGTTTAAAAAGTCATAATAAATTTAGAGATAAATATAAAATCAAATTTGACTTACTTGCTGATGAAGAAATAAAAGTTCTTAAAAAGTATAAAGTTTGGGGAAAGAAAAAATTTATGGGCCGTGAATTTATGGGAATAATTAGATCAACTTATTTAATCGATAAAAAAGGCAAAATACTTAAGGTTTGGAATAATGTTAAAGTAAAAGACCATGCGAAAGAAGTATTAGAAACTCTTGAAAATATTGTAAAAAAATAAAAAAGGCCCCTTATTTCTAAGGAGCCTTAATATATTATAGAAAGATATTTTAGTCTCTTATTGCGTAAGCTTTAACTCCAACTTCCGCAACGTCAGTTCCAAGTTTTTCTGCTTGGGCACTAATTCTAAGACCAATAGTTTGTTTAAGAACTCTAAAAGTAATGTAAGAAAGTATGAAGCTAAACAAACATACTGCGATTACTCCAGTTAATTGAGTTCCAAAATTTGTATCTGGATTACTTATTGGTACAACTAAAGTTCCAAAAATACCTGCAAACATGTGTACGGGGATTGCACCTACTACATCATCAATTTTTTTACTTTCTAAAAATTTTGTACCAAAGTACATAATTAATGATCCAATAGCTCCAATTACAATTGCTAATACAGGACTTGGGGTTAAAGGTTCAGCTGTGATTGCAACTAATCCAGCTAATGCACCATTTAACATCATAACGATATCAGTTTTTCCACCAAGTAATCTTGTGACAACAGCAGCTGCAACTGTACCAGCAGCACCTGCTAAATGAGTGTTAACTGCAATTTTACTAATTGCATTCACATCATCAAAAGTTCCCATAGCTAATTGACTAAAACCATTAAAGCCAAACCAACCAAACCAAAGTAAAAATGTTCCAAGTGTTACTAATGGAATTGAAGATGCAGCAAACGGTACTAAAGATTTAGTTTCGCCTGATTTTGAAAATCTTCCTTCTCTTGCTCCTAACACTATAACTCCAGCTAAGGCAGCGGCACCACCACAAGCGTGAACTAAAGTTGATCCAGCAAAGTCAGAAAAGCCTGAAGTTGCTAACCAACCTCCACCCCACTGCCAACCCATTGAAATTGGATAAATTATTCCAGCCATGATTGCAGCAAATATGAAGAAAGGCCAAATTTTAATTCTTTCAGCCACAGCTCCTGAAACTATAGAAGCAGTTGCACATACAAACATTGTTTGAAAGAACCAGTCTGAATAATCTGAATAACCAGTAGCTAATTCAGAGGAATCACTCCACATTGAAAAAGATCCAATAAAACCACCTTCTGGAATACCGTAAGCTAAATTATAGCCACATAGGAAAAATATTAATGAACAAATTGCAAATTTACCAATATTTTTGGCTGCAATTGTTGATACACTTTTTGTTGTTACTAATCCGCTTTCAAGCATACAGAAACCTGCAGCCATAAAAGCAACTAATACACCACCTAAATAAAATCCAAGTGAGTTAAAAATATATTGTCCTTCAGCTGACATTGTTGTTTCTGCTGAAGCAAAGTTAGATAAGCTTAATAAATATATTAAACTTATAATTAAAGTCTTTAGAATTTGAGTCATTATCTCTCCTTGTTATAGAATGTCTCATATAAAAATTTTTAAAATAAAGAATTGCTTATAGGACAAAAGAGTTATGCTATTTAAGCATGTAGAAAAAAAGCCCCATTTCTGGGGCCTTTAGTTAACTAATTAGAGAGAGAGATTTTAGTTAATTTTATCTTACAGAGGCTCTTCAATGAGATAACGACATGGAGATCGAAGAGCCTCTATATTGCATTGCATGCAATTAGTCACGTATTGCGTATGCTATTACTCCTGTTTCTGTAACGTCAGTACCTTTGGTTTCAGCTTCTTTACTTAATCTAATTCCAAACGTAGCTTTCATTATTGACCAGATTACATAGGACACAGCAAACACAAAAATGTTAATTGAAAGTACACCAATTAATTGTGCACTAAACGATGCATCAGCGTTTGTTAATGGCACTGCTAATGTTCCCCAAATACCAGCAAACATGTGAGCTGGAATTGCACCTACCACATCGTCAAGTTTGAAACTGAATAGTAACTTAGTTCCAAATACAACGATTAATCCACCTACAGCTCCAATGAAAATTGCTGCTAAAGGTGATGGTGCTAATGGTTCCGCTGTAACAGCTACAAGACCACCAATTGCTCCATTTAACATTTGAATTACATCTGTTTTACCAAACATTAATCTTGTGATTATTGCAGCGGCCATAACACCTCCACAAGCAGCAAGATTTGTATTGATAAATATACTTGATACAGCAACTGCATCATCAAATGTTCCAATAGCTAGTTGAGATCCACCGTTAAATCCAAACCAACCTAACCATAATATAAATACTCCAACAGTTACTAATGGAATTGAAGAAGCAGCAAAAGGTTTAATTGCTTTCGCCTCACCTTTGCTATCAAATCTTCCATATCTAGCACCTAACAACATGATACCTGCTAAAGCGGCTGCACCCCCTGTTGAGTGTACTAATGTCGAACCAGCAAAATCAGAGAAGCCTAGTTCTGCTAACCAGCCTCCACCCCATTGCCAACCCATAACGATTGGATAAATTACTCCAGCTAAAAGAGCTGCAAATAAGAAAAACGGCCATAGCTTAATTCTTTCAGCCATAGCACCTGAACAAATTGAAACTGTTGTTGCACAGAATACCATTTGGAAGAACCAGTCTGATCCATCAGCATAACCTGTATCAACTGCACTTGCATCTGACCAAGGTGTAAATGTTCCAATGTATCCTCCTTCAGGAATTCCATAAGCTAAATTATAACCAAAAAGCCAAAACATAATTCCGGCAATTGAATATAAACCTATATTTTTAGCACAAATAACTGACACACTTTTTGAAGTTACCATACCAGATTCTAGCATCGCAAAACCCGCTGCCATGAACATGACAAGGAAACCACAAATTAAAAATAGAAGCGAGTTAAATATCGCTTGAACTTCTCCAGAGACAGTTGTCTCTGCCATACCTGCACTACTCATGTTTAATAAAAATATTAAACTAAGAAGCGGTGCTGATATTTTTTTTATTATTTTAGTCATTAGACCTCCACTTGTTTAAATGGTGTCTTATAGTTTTATTAATTTTTAAAACTAACGCTGATTAGGAAAATTGGCTATGCATTTTTTGCATATAGTAACAGCCCTGAACGTGTTTTTAAAACGTCAGGGCTGTTAAAAAAAAATATTATCTGTTGAATACTTCTTTTAAAGCTTTAGCTGGTAAGAATTTTACCTTTTGAGAAGCAGCGATTTGAATCTGCTCACCCGTTCTTGGGTTTCTTCCAACTCTTGCTTTTCTTTTAGCTACTTTGTACGTACCAAACCCAGCAATTTTTACTGAGTCATCACCTTTTAGAGCATCTAAAATAGTGTTGGTAATTGTATCAAAAGTTCGCTCAGCATCTGCTTTGCTCAAATTTAATGAGCCAGAAAGCTTAGCAATTAGTTGTTTTTTGTTCATTTTAGCTCCGGTTTTGTTGGTTAATATTTATACTTGTCATAAACGTTGATAAATCAAGCTTTTTTTTAGTGTTTATTTTTTTGAAACACACAATATATTGTAAATACTTAAATAAACGTTGGTTTTATTGACTTTTTTATACTTTATAGTTTATTAATTATCTAAATAAACCTAAGTCTTTTAAATCATTAAATGTTGTGAAAAACATCAATGATAGCAACAAAAACAAACCGATTCGAAAAAAACTTTCTTGAGTTTTTTGAGACAAAGGTCGGCCTAAAACTTTCTCAAATGCATAAAACATTAAATGTCCTCCATCTAACATTGGTATTGGAAATAGGTTTATAAGCCCTAAACTTATTGAAATATAAGCCATCATACTAATGAATGCCAAAATTCCAAAAGTCGCAACTTGTCCAGATATTTTTGCAATTCTAATAGGACCTCCCAGTTGAGAAGTATCAGCCTTACCTAAAATCATTCCTCCGATGTATTTTAAAGAAGAAACACTTACAAAATAAACTTCATGGCCAGCATGATATAAGGCCTGAGCAGGTCCTAATTTTACATGTTTAACTTTATTATTATAGGCACCGAGCTTAATACCAACCATTCTTTTATTGATTTTATTTCCCAATCCATCATCACCCTCAACTATGTTTGGCTTAATTTTTAAAACTAATTCATCGTAAGATCGCTTAACTTTGAAATCTATAAAATCACCAGTAGACATAGTAATAAATTTAGAAACTTCCATAATACTTTTAACTTCATTTCCATCTATTTCTAAAATTATATCTTCAGCTTTTAGTCCTCCTTCCATAGCAGGACTATCTTTTTGAACTTCATTTATCACTGCTGGAGTAAAATCTTTACCTATAAAGGTATAAATTGAAAAAAATATAACTAAGGCTAACAAAAAATTAGCTAAAGGACCACCAAACACAATTAAAACTCTTTGGTATAATGGTTTTAGAATAAATAATTTTTCTCTTTCTTCTTCATTGTACTTTTCTAAAATTTCTTGATGATCAGCTTGAGAATAAACATTTCTATCCCCAAAAAATTTAACATAACCACCTAAAGGAATTACACATATTTTCCATCTTGTACCTAATTTATCATTCCAGCCAAATAATTCTTTACCAAAACCAATTGAAAAATCTGTAACACCAACTCCATATTTTCTCGCAAAATAGTAATGTCCATATTCGTGGATAAAAACAACAACAAGAATTAAAATTAAAAAAGGTATTATATAACTAAGCATACTTTATCTTATAATTTTATTTGCTATTAACAACCTTCAATAAACAACTAAATTGACGCCATTTTAAACTGGTTGGACCAATGAAGCACTATTGTTAGTTGGTTTATTAACATCTTTTGAAACTTCATGAAAAATAAGATCAGGTATTTTACGTTCCTTTAAAAAAGTTGATCCCTGAAGTTCTATATTTAAATAACGATTAATATCAGTTTGGTTAAGAATTACGGGCTGACGATGATGAATTTCTTTTATGTTATCTTTTGCATCCTCAGTAATTAGACAAAATTGATCTTCTTCAAAAATACCTGCTAAATAAATAGAGTTAGTATCTTTACGAGTGAAAAAATAAGGGGTTTTTTCTTTTTCTTCTCTTTTCCATTCATAAAAACCATCGGCAACTGCAACACATCGATTATTTTTAATCAATTTTTTAAATGAAACTTTTTCATCAATGGTCTCTAACCTCGCATTAATCAAAGCTTTAAAATCTTTGTCTTTAGCCCATCCTGGAACTAAACCCCATTGTAGATTTTCTAAAGTATTTCCATTTTTATATTTTTTTATTACAGGCAGTTTTTGATATGGATGAGCATTGTAGTTTTCAGTGTCTTCAACCTGAATTGCTGATTTAACTAATTTATTTGTTTTAGTTACAGGGTTTTTTACTACGTATCTCCCACACATTATATTGTTTGCTGTTTAATTAATTCTTTTATTTGCTTAATCATTATTTTTGGTGATCTCATAGCAGGATAAATTTCTTGCGCCTGTTCATAACTTCTAATCGCTTTTTCATAATTTTTGAGTTGAATATTTACTAAACCCTGTCCTGCTAAAGCACCGAAGTGTCTTTGTTCTAAGGCTAATACTTGATCTATATCATCTTGAGATTTTTGAAATTCTCCTAGCATGTAAAGTACGGTTGCTCTTTTATTCCAAGCCTCAGCCCAATTTTGATCAAGATTAATAACTTCAGTAAAAATATCTTTTGCTTTTAAATAGTTTTGATCTCTCACAAATTGAGAGCCCTCCTCTAATCTTGTAGTAAGTTTTTCATCTGTTGGATGTGTGCTCCATAATGCCCAAATTTCTTGTTCAATTATAAAAGCTACTTTTGATTTATTTTCTTTTAACTCATTAAACAATTGGTTCAATCTAGTGTCTCTTTCGTTTGCTAAAGAGCTTACCTGTGAAAATAAATAAAACAAAATTAATAGGAATAACTTCTTCATGGTTAGATGTTATCAAATATAAGAATTAGAGTCTTTGGTCTTAAGTGTCTTTGTTGTTATTTTTACAACTATAAAAAGAAATATCTTTTTCTTTTTCCTCTTGTTTTATATTGGTTGTAATTTCATGAATAAGTTCGCCTGTTTTTCTAGTATAGACTGCAGACTCAGAATAATTCCTCTCTTTATCAAATGCTTGAATTAAGAATATATCCTTATTTGAAATTTTAACCTCTAAATCAATTTTATTAAAAAATTCTGATAAATTTTTAACATTTAGAACGTCTGGTGTTTTAGACACGATTATTAACTTATTAATATCTTTTCTTTTAATTTGATTTTTTGTGAAAGATTCAAAGTTATGGTCTTGATTTTTTAAAATTACTTTTTCAAATTTACAATTTAAGTTTAAATCAGAATTTAGAGTAATATTTGTATTTTGAGCCTGAGCAAAACTAAGGCAAAATAATAAGCTAAATATTGATAGAAAGATTTTCATTTAATTAATTACATTAATAATACTTTTTTTTATTGTTTCACTTACTTTAATTGTACCATCTTTGTTGGGGTGTATACCGTCTTGTTGATTCAAACTTGGATTAAGTGCCACACCTTCAAGAAGAAATGGGATTAATGCTAAATTGTACTTTTTTGATAATTTTGGATAAATAGCATCAAACTCTTTTTTATATTTTTCTCCATGAGTATCTGGCGCCATCATTCCAGCTAAAATAATTTTAATTTTTTTATTCTGAGCAACTTTTATTATTCGTTCTAAATTTTTTTCTGTTTCTTCTGGTTGAATTCCTCTGAGCATATCATTAGCTCCTAATCCTAATATAATTAAATCTATTCCTGGCTCTGATAAACTCCAATCAGCTCTATTCAATCCACCCGATGATGTACTTCCAGAAACACTTCCATTAATAACTTTAATGTTTAACCCAGCTTGCTTAAGATTGTTTTCTAAAACTATTGATAAATGATGTTCTTTAGGTAATCCATATCCAGCCATCAAACTATCACCAAACAAAACTACCTTTTCTATTGCACTTGCGTTTATGTGCACTAGAAAGATTATTAAAATTTTTATAAATATAGTTTTACTCATGAGTACTCTTCTTAAATTAAAAAAAATAAATCTCAAATACCAAACTGGCGAAGATAGTATCAGTGTTTTAAAGAATATTGATTTAAATATTAAGAAAAAAGAAACTGTTTCAGTAGTTGGAGAAAGTGGCTCAGGGAAAACAAGTTTAATAATGTTAATTGGAGGCTTAGAAAAACCTACTTCTGGTAAAATAATTTTTAATGATCAAGAAATAACAGGCCTTAGTGAAGATGAAGTGTCGGAGATAAGAAAGAAAAATATTGGAATAATATTTCAATCTTTTTATTTAATTCCAAATTATACAGCGGTTGAAAATGTAGCATTAACGCTTGAACTTAATAATTTTAAAAATCCAGAAAAAGAAGCAAAGATTTTATTAGATCGTTTTGGTTTGAAACATCGTTTTAATAATTTACCAAGTCAATTATCAGGTGGCGAACAGCAACGGGTTGCTATCGCTAGAGCAATTGCGATGAAGCCTGAATTAATCTTAGCCGATGAACCAACAGGAAACTTAGATACTGAAAATTCTATCATGATTGCAAATATTTTATTTAAATATGTAAAAGAAGAAGGTTCGTCTTTAATCATGGTAACTCATGATCCAAAGCTTGCGGACAAAGCTAAAAGAAAAATAAAAATTAAAGATGGAAAAATTAAATAATCCTTCAGAATTTAGTTTGATTTTTAAATATGCTTTAAAAGACTTAAGCAGAAATTATCATAAAATTTCTAGTATCATTGTTACGCTATTTATAAGTCTTTTTATCTTAAGTGCTATTTTCACAATTGAAGATAGTCTTAAAAAAGAACTTAATGATAATGCCAAAGCACTTTTAGGTGGAGATTTAGAAATTGATTACAATCGTAATCAGGGAAATTTAGATCTAGTTAACAAAGTAAAAGAGTTTGCAACTGTTTCTCAAATGATTGAGTTCAGTACTATGCTTTCAACTACTGGCAGAGAAAAAAATAAATCATTATTTACTAGAATTAAAACTGTGGATGAAAAATATCCTTTATATGGAAATGTTGTTTATGAGCCAATTGGTGCTTATGAAAGAATGCAAAAAGAACCTAACACTATCCTGATCAATGAAAGTTTATCAAAAACTCTAAATATTAAAATTAATGAAATAGTAAAAGTTCAAGATCAAAATTTTATAGTAATTGGAATTATTAAATCAGTACCAGATGTAAGTGGATTTGTTGCATTTGGCGATTGGGCTTTAGCAGGAAAACAAACTTTAGAAATTTTAAAACTAAACGGAATTGGAAGCTTTTTAAACTATGAATACAAAGTAAAATTTAATGAAAATGATAAACCAGAAGAAATTGAACAACGAATTGAAGAAATATTTAAAGAGGATCAAAAAGTAAAACTTAGATATCCTGAAAATTCTGCAAGTGGTATAAAGAGAATTATTAATAATTTTTCTCAATTTTTATCCCTTGTATCTATCAGTGCAATGTTGATAGCAGGTATTGGAATAGCAAATACTTTGCTTTCTTTTATTAATCAAAACAATATGTCGATAGCTGTACGAAAAGCGGTTGGCTTTTATTCAGGTAATATTAAAACACTATATTATCTACAGTTATTTATACTTTTATTTATCATTACTGTTGTAGCTTATGGATCGAGTTTTTTAATTGTTCCAATAGCAGATAAATATTTATCTGATGGATTAGGATTGAATGTTTATCCAGTGTTTTCTTTACTAAATTTTTTAAAAATATTTTTAGTGGGATTATTGGTTCTAGTAATTTTTTCTATCCCAACAATCAGTTCTATAGACCAAGTAAAAGCATCTAATTTATTTAGAAACGTATTTCAAAACCTTCAATTTTATTATTCTAAGAGATCAGTTGTTCTTAGCTTTGTTTTGTTATCTATCTTAATTTTGTTATTCACAGTTGGATCTGAACAACCCTCTTATAGCTTAGGTTACTTTGCTGCTTTTTTTGTTTGTTTAATTGTATTTTTCTTACTTTCAAAATTAATTATTTTTTTTCTAAAAAAATTAAAATCAAGTCCAATAATTTCTTTAAAAGTTTCAATTAAAAATATTACCCAAACAAAAAGTATAACTCCCATTACAGTTATGTCTCTTGGCTTAGGTGTTACTTTATTATTAACATTAGCTTTAGTTGGTACAAATTTTCAAAGAGAAATTGCTAAATCTATTCCTGATATTGCACCAGATTATTTCTTCGTAGGCATTCAAAAAGGAGAAAGAGAGAAATTTGAGCAAGGAATTTTAAATATGGATCCAAATGCATCTATTGAAATTGTGCCAATGGTATCTTCTGGAATTATAAAAATTAATGGTGTGGATCCTAACACTTATATTAAACCAGATAATGATAGTTACTGGGTAATTGGTAGCGAACGAAGATCTTCTTGGTTAGAAGATGTACCTGAAGATAATCCAATTCTAGAAGGTGAATGGTGGGATTTATCAAACCCTAATCAACTTCAAATATCTCTTGATGCAAAAGTTGCTAAAGATTTAAATATCCAGTTAGGTGATATTTTTACTTTAAATGTTTATGGGCGTGAAATTCAAGGAAAAGTAATTAATTTTAGAGAGGTGGATTATCGAGATTTAAGCATCAACTTTGCAATGTTATTTAATCCTCAATATGCAAAAAATATTCCACACGAATATTTAGCTACTGCAAAATTTAATTCAAATAAATTTGATGAAACAGAGATGCTTGAAATCATGCCAAGTTTATCAATGATAAAAATTGCAGATTATTTATCTAAAGTTACAGCTGTTTTAAATAAAGTATTTATTGCAGTTACCTTAATCTCTGCGGTTACTATTGTTATAGGGTTAATCGTTATTTCGAGTGCAATTATGGTTCAAGGAAAAGTAAAAGAATATCAAAATTTAGTCTTTAAAATTTTAGGTTTTTCAAAAAAACAAATTATTTTTTCATCGTTAATTGAATTCATCATAATTTTTAAATCTATAATTTTAATTGCAATATTTTTTGCAGTGATTGGTTCAAAATTTATTATGGAAAATATTTTTGAGCTAGTGTGGATGTTTGACTTTAAAGTTTTAATTTATTTAGGATTTTTAATTGGCTTTGTTACTTTAATTTTAATACTGCTAACAAACTTAAAATATCTAAATCCTAAAGTTTATCCTCTAATAAGAAATCAATAGTTAGAATTTAGTAATTTTACTATCTAAAGAAATTAGATTTAATTCTACTTTTAATTTTGGAAATCTTTTTTTTATTTGTTTTTTTATTATAGAGAATGACTCTTTATGAATTTTTTTTTCATTTTCTGGGCTAAATTCCTTTTTTCCATTAGCAATTTTAGCAGCACCACAATCTTTATGATTAATTACAATTAATTTTTCTATTTTGTGTAATTGAATAGAGGTTTCTAAATTATCATAAAAAGTCTTATGCCATTTCTTGAATTGATTATGTGTAACCCCAACAGCTGCACCAGCAATTGTAAAAGCACTATAATTCCCTGTTAATTTTTTTTTCTTTAAATAATTGTGAACCAAATGCTGAAATCTTGGATCTATGCAAGATAATACCATTGCTTTAAATTTTGATTTCTTCAATTTAATTCAACTTTAAACATAGCCTCATTTCTTCTATTCATTGGAAGTGTAAATGGACTGTCATAGGTTGCTCTTATAGGTGGACTTATGATTGATATATTACTTTTTTGTAACTCTTTTTGTAAAATTTCTTTATGTTTTAGGAAATTTCTATCGGAAGCTCGTCCAGAGTATCTTAACACTGCATAATAACCTCCTTCGATATTAACTATTTTAACGTCTCCCCTACTTGGAATTGGTGCATTTCCTGAATTAAATTTAGAAGGCAAATAAAATTGCATACTCATGTTTCCATTTTTCTCAACTTGAGTAACTGGGGTTGTCATTTTAATTTTCTCTTGAGTATCGTTTCTGCCTGAAATGTAATTAAATAATTTCCTAAAATTACTATCTATTCCAGATGTCATTGTTTCAACTGCTAAACGATCAGAGTATTTTCTAATCTCATACACCTCATTTTTAGAGATAATTTCATAATTTGCTTCTTCGTAAGCCATAACTGTAGAATAAGATAAAATAAATAAAGTACAAAATACTATAAAATAAAATTTAATTATTCTCATTTTTACATAACTTTATATTCAAAATTTTGCGTAGTTTCATTAATTTGAATTAATTTAGCACCATTTCTTTCATGAAAATTGGTTGCCATTTCTGTAAGTGGAGAAAGAGTTACTAATCTATTAAGATGATTAGATTTTTTAATCTTTTTGAATACTTCTTTTACAATTAATTTTCCTCCACCTTTTTTTTTAGACCATACTGTGTAAGCAATTGCAATTCGGCCTCCTGTTTGATCTCTCATGGCAGTTTGAAGAAATGCATCTGTACTTAGCTTTTCTAACTCATCAACACTTTTTGGAACTTCATTTGTATAAGCAAAACACATTACCGCATGAACTTCTCCTTTATATTCAACTCCATAAATTTTTCTACCAAAACCTGTTCTAAATTTATTATCTAATTCTGGTCTTACGGGATCTTCGTCAGTATTACATTCCTTAAGCTCAACAAGCTTTGCACCTTTTACCCAGCCAAAAAAATTATCAATATTTTTACTTAATACTTGTCTATTTTTTCTTAGTCTAGCTTTTATTCTTGGATTAAATTTTTTTTTCATATTTACAATTAATTAAATGTATCACTTATTTAAAATTTTTAATGTGTTATAAAATCATACCAGATAATCATATAAAAGCTTTGTACTGGTAACAAAAATTAAAGCATATAAAATATTGTAAAACAATTTTTCTTCAATGATTTTTAGTAATTGATATCCAATCAATATCCCTAATAACGCAAGTGGAAATAATATTGCTGAATGTTTAAAAGATTCTAAATTTGTCATAGATAAATTAATATACAAAGGAAGTTTAATTAAATTCACAAAAGTGAAAAAAAATATTCTTGTTCCTACATATATTTCTTTTTTCATTCTAAGTGGGAGCAAGTATAGACTAGTTGGAGTTCCTCCAGCATGTACACAAAAACTTGTAAAACCTGCAACTACCGAGCATAGTCCACCTTTTAAAAAATTTTTTTCTAATTTTTTTTCTTTGTCCTTTTTAAAAAAAAAATAATGACCTGCAAACAAAAAGCCCATTACTCCGATTATAAATTTTAATAAGTCCTCTGAAAAATATGAAAAAGTTAAAGATCCAATAATTATACCAATAGCTGCAAATGGAACCATTAATTTCAAAGTTCCTAAATCAAATTCTTTTCTATATTTATAAACGGCAATAAAATCTGAAAATATTAAAATTGGTAAAATAATTCCTAAAGCCTGATTTAGCGGCATCACTATTGTCATTAAAGGAACGGAAATTAAAGTCATGGAACCACCTAGGCCTGATTTTGCAATTCCATATAAAATTATGGCTGGAACAACCGTTAAAAAAAATAATAAGTTTATTTCCATTTATTTAATGATTTTAATAATTTTGATCCTAAAGGACTAATTGGCTCTTGAAGTATTATTTCTTTTTCAGTTTTTTCTCTTACTAATTGCAATAATTTGGTTGCTAAACCTTGTTTTCTAAAAATTGGGTTAACAAAAATATATTCTACCTCACCTTTCTCATTAAACCTAACAAAGCCTATTGTGGTATTTTCATTTTTAAAGGTAAAAACTCCCTCTGTTTCTTCAATTTTAAAATTTGAAACTTCCAGATTATTCATAAATCCTAGTAATTTAGAAGCAAGAGGACAATCGCTATAGCAGCAATAATAGAACTAACAACAATATAATTTAGCTTAATATTGAATTTTTTTTCTATGAACTCAGTAATTTTTTCCCAAAACAATACTATTAAAAAAATAATTATAGCTGGAAGAATATATTTAATCATAATTAAGCTTTCATATTGTAACCTTTTTTAAGAAGGCTAGTAACTATAGCTATACAGATAGCTAGAAAAGCTAGCATTAAACCTACACTTATCCATATATTAAAGTCTGATACCCCGTAAAAAGAAAATCTTAATCCATTAATCAAATAAACAACTGGATTAAAATATGTAACTATTTGCCAAAACTCTGGGAGCATATCTAAGGAATATAAGCTACCACCCAGAAAAACCATTGGTGTTATTACCAAAGAAGGAATGATTGACATTTGTTCAAAATTTGAACTCATTAAACCAATTAAAAAACCAAACAAAGCAAAAGTAAAAGAAACTAACACTAAAAGAAATATCATCAATAATGGATATTTAACTTCAACTTCAACAAAAAAGGTTGATGTTAAAAAAATCATTAGACCAACAATTAGTGTTTTGGTTGCCCCTGCGCCAACAAAAGCAAGAACTATCTCTAGAGTTGAAATTGGTGCTGCTAAAATTTCATAAATTGTTCCATTAAATTTAGGAAAAAAAATACCGAATGAAGTATTGCTAATTGATTGTGTTAAAAGAGTAAGCATTAATAATCCAGGTACAATGTATGATCCATAACTTATACCATCAATTTTTTGAACATAGCCGCCTATCACTGAACCAAAAACAATAAAGTATAAGGAAGTTGATAAAACAGGTGATAGCAAAGATTGCATCAATGTCCTTCTAAATCTATCCATTTCATGGAGATAAATTGCTTTGAATGCGTAATAATTAAATTTCATTATTTTCCTTAACTAAAGTGACGAATATTTTTTCTAATGTACTTTGTTCTGTTTTTAAATCTTTTAACTTCAATCCTGCGTCTTTTAAGTCCTGAAGTAAATTCGTAATCCCTGTTTGTTTAGCTTGAACATTATATTTATAATCTATTGACATTTTATCTTTAGCAATTTCAAGATTATATTTTTCTAAACTGTTCGGTAATTCAAAAATTTCGTCCTGTAAATCTACTGTAAGCTTCTTATGACCCATTTTTTTTAATAATTCTTTAGTCTCATCTACTACAATAATTTCTCCTTGATTGATAACTCCCACCCTATCTGCAATTGCTTCTGCTTCCTCTATATAGTGTGTGGTCAAAATAATTGTTACACCAGTTTTTCTCAAATCTTCAACTATCTTCCACATATCTTTTCTAAGCTCAACATCTACACCAGCGGTAGGTTCGTCTAAAAATAAAATAGACGGTTCATGAGATAAAGCTTTTGCAATTAACACTCTTCTCTTCATTCCACCAGATAATTGTCTAAGGCTTAAATCTTTTTTATCCCATAAACTTAAATCTTTTAAAATCCTTTCTATGTAATCTGGATTAGGTTTTTTGCCATAAAGACCTCTTGAATATGAAACATTATTAAACACACTTTCAAATTGTTCTAAAGTTAACTCTTGTGGAACTAATCCAATTTTAGATCTGGTCGATCTGTAATCTTTAATTATATCAAGATCATCAACGGTTACCTTGCCTGAGGACAGTCTAACTATTCCACAAATTATGCTTATTAGTGTAGTTTTTCCAGCACCATTTGGTCCAAGCATTGCAAAAATTTCACCTTTTTTGATATTCAGATTTATATTTTTTAATGCCTCAAATCCATTATCGAATACTTTCGATAAATTATTTATGCTTATTTGATCATTTGACATGAGTTAAGCATATATAGAGACAATTTATGTTATTACAATGAATTAAAATTTGTTCTAAGTTTATTTAAATATGAAAAAATTTTTAGTATTTATCTGTTTTGTATTAGCATTTGGCACCAAGGCAATTGGCAAGGAAACCACTTATAGTAAAGAGTTATTCGATAAAGCTATATCGGAAGGCAAAGTTGTAGTTGTAAGTTCCTGGATTAAATATTGCTCATCATGCGCAGGTCAAATGAAAGTATTAAAAAAAGCAAAAAAAGATTTTGATAATATAGAATACTTTGCTTTTGACGTAACAAATAAAAAAATTGCTCAATTTTTTAATGTTCAATATCAAACTACACTTTTAATTTTTAAAGATAATAAAGAAGTTTACAGAAGTATTGGTGAGACTACCAAGGAACTCATTTATGACGCTTTAAAATCTTCTATCTAAATTTAATTTTTTGTAATTTTTAAAATTATTGCAGGCAAAAAAGTTGCGATTAAAAAAGATAAAAATAATAAAGACTGAACTATTAAAGGTGAGAATAAATCTTTAGTAAAAATTACTCCAACTAATAAACTTTTAGAAAAATCTGGAAATGGAAACATTAAAAATCCAGCAACTAGACCGATTATAATTGAAACATAAGCAGTTTTTTCATTCACTTTATTATAGAAACTATAAAAAACAGTCACTACAAACGCACAACAAAATAAATCTGCAAGAAGGAATAAATATAAAATATCGAATCCTTTTGAAGCAACTCCAAAAGCAATTACAGACAAGATTAAAATGAAATATTTAGATATTTTTAAGTAATCAGTTTTTTTATCTAAGTTAAAAGTTGCTTTACCATCAACTACAAATAAACTTGAAATAGCATTAACCAAAGTATCAACAGTAGAAATTGTTAATGCAAGACCAAGGATAACGATCAATAAGGATAAAATTTCTGTTTGATCTTTTAATAATAAACTAAAAAATCCTAAATCAGGTCTAACAGAGGGATCAATTGAAAATGAAACCATTCCTATAAAACCCATTAAAAAAACTATTGGAACAATAATAAAGAAAGCAATTATCAAACCAGTTTTTAATGTTTGATAATCTTTTGCTGCATATACTCTTTGCCAATTTCCTTGATGAAATAAATTAGTTGCTGCAACTGCTATAAAGAAAGTTAATCCTGCAGTATATCCTGGAATATAATTTAAACTTATTAGCTGAGGATTTTTCTCATTAATTAAAGAAAAAGAAAAATTATCTCCTGAAGAGGAGCTAATTATTGAAATCAAAATAAATAACAAAAAAACAATCACAATCATTTGAATATTGTCAGTAAATATGGATGCTCTTAATCCCCCATAAAGAGTATAACTTAAGGTAGATACTAATACTATTAATGCAGTAATCCACAATTCTGTTCCAGATACATAATTAATTAACACAGCAACTGCGGTTACTTCCGCACAAAGAAAAATGAACATATAAAAGATTGTCATTAACAAAATTAACTTAAATAGACTTTTGCCAAATTTCTCTCTTATAAACTCAACTAAAGAGGATCCTTTTGGAAATTCGCTTCTAATTTTTTTTCCAAAATATATTAATAAAATCATTGGAAAAGCTGTGCCTAATGCATATCCAATGACAGCACCCACTCCGCCCCATGTAGCAGCTGCAACAGGACCAAATAAAATCCAAGCACCTAAGGCTGATGCTACAAGACTTGTAGTAAGTGAAAATAAACCAATGTTTCTATTTGCAGTTAAATAATTATTAATTCCTTTAAATTTTTTAGAATGAAAAATTCCCAAGAGAGCAAATATTAAACTAATTGTAATAACTAATATTAATGAGGTTGATTGATTTAAAAAATATGTTTTATCCATTTTATCCCTTTCTGAATTACCGGACAGGTTCTTTGGGTATGATCTCAGTCTGTTAAGACACCCCTTGTTAATATACTTAATATATTTTTTTTATTATGGAAAGTGTTTTTAAAGTTTTATTATTTCTGAGTTTTATGGTTCATTATTTCGACCATACATTGTGTAGCGTATTCTCTCCACTCAGATGAAGTTTTATTTTTTAAGCTATTAAGATGGTTTCTGTTGCTTTGAATGTCATCTTTATGCTTAATATAATCAGCTCCATTTAAATTTGACTCCATGCTAGACAAATTTGTTTCCATTGCTTTTATCCATTCTTTTCCAAGCTGAACACATTTTTGATCATCTTTTTCATCACAAATTTGCTTAAAAAAATTAAAGATAACATCATCAGTATTAACCGAAGTATTCATCAATTATTGTTTACAGGTACTTATAGACTCTGGACCGCAAGTTTGACCATTGGTCCAAGTAGCTCCAGTTAAATTAGCTCCATCGAAATTAGCATTAGTAATATTTGATGA
>CACJRQ010000016.1 GCA_902595885.1 uncultured Pelagibacteraceae bacterium | reverse complement strand
CTATAACCGATAGTGCTCCTGGAAGATTATTTGCAGCAAAATTTGTACCCTCTAAAGGATCAACAGCTATATCAAGTTCAGGTCCATTAGTTGTACCTAGTTTTTCACCAATATATAACATTGGGGCCTCATCTAATTCACCTTCCCCTATTACAATCTGTCCTTTTATATCAAGTTTATTTAATTCATATCTCATAGAGTCTACAGCTGATTTATCTGCTCCAATTTTATCTTTTTTTCCAACTAAATAGTAAGATGCTAGAGCTGCTTTTGAGGTAATGTTTATAAATTGATCTACAAATTTTTTATCAATTGTCATTAAACTTTTTCATCTATTAAATCTTCTACTTCAATCTTTGACTCAAATTCTCTTAATCGTTTGTAAACACTGGCGAGTTCTATAATAGTTGGCCAAGCTTTTAATAAATATTGCATAGATCCTTCAACTCTTCCAAATGCTCTTATGATTTGTTGCATAACACCTAAGGTAACTACACCTGCAACAATAGCTGGAGCTAAAAAAACGTATGCAGATAAAACATTTGCTTGTAAATAAGCAATTCTACCAATATTGAAATATAAATATCTTAAGTAACTTAAATAATGAATTTTTCGTACATCGTCAAATAATTCATCAATTTTTTTTGGTCTTATTGAACCATCATCTTCTGCTATAACTAAAATTTTTCTGTAGGCTGCTTCTTGTTTTTGCAAATCATACTCAACACCAACAAGTCTTAATATCAAACCAAGCACAATTAAAAAGACAGTTCCTCCTATGGTCCAAATTAAGGCACCAACAATTAGACCGTATTCCCATTCACCAAAAAAGAAAATAGGAATACCAATACTTAAACCAAATAATATAGGAATAAATTGGATTAGTATCATAATTGATTCTATTAAACTTGTCCCTAATCCTTCCATAATTCTCGTAAATTTAATTGTATCTTCTTGGACTCTTTGAGATGCACCCTCAATTTTACGTGCTTTGTCATAAACAGAGTGATACCACTCAACCATTGCTGTTCTCCATCTAAATAAATAATGAGCCGTAAAGAAACTAATAGCTACATAAACAGCAATGTACATCCCAGCCAGTGTTATAAATGAAAATAAACTTGCAAAGTATTCCTCTAACGAAACTGCGTTTGGCTCAGCTAATGCTTTCTGAATCATGTCATAAAATACACCAAACCATTCATTAATTTTCACATCTATTTCAACCTGAACCCAAAGTGAAGAAAGTATAATGAAAGAACCTAACCATGACCAAAGATACCAGTTCTTTTGAGTGAAAAATCTAAACATTTGTTATTTTAGAAAATTATCTGCGTAAGATTTTTTTACGGTTTTTCTTTTTCTTGGTTCAATTAATTCAAAATCTATTTTTTTTCTTTTTGCAAAGTTAATTGCTAGTTCTTTAGATGAAAATTCCAATTTTAATTCTGTATATGTATCAGATGAACTCTCCCATCCCATTAACGGATTTCTAGTTGGGTCGCTAGTTTTAAACTCTAAAATCCATTTATCATTTTTGGCTAATCCAGACTGCATCGGATTTTTATTTGGAATATAAATAATAGCTTTTTTCATAATGATGGTCGGAGTGGCAGGATTCGAACCTGCGACCCTCTGGTCCCAAACCAGATGCGCTACCAGGCTGCGCTACACTCCGATCCGAGTACTAATACAGCAGTTATTGATAATTTCAATGTATAAAGATGCCAAAATTAAAAGAAATTTGATTAAAATCTGGTATATAACGAAGCATGATTATTACTTGTCCAAATTGCAACAAGCAATTTAAAATTGACAATTCTTTAATACCTGATGAAGGCAGAGATTTACAATGTGGATCTTGTAATAATGTTTGGTTTTATAAAATTGAAGATCAAAACAAAGCTCCATTAAAATTAAATGAAAATATTACTGAAAGCAAAGTAGAAATAGATACAGAAACAAAAGACAAAAATTTAAAATTTAAAAAAAAATTTCAGCAAGAGAAAACTATTAAATCTGATATTAAAAAAGAAAAATTAAAAGAAATCCATAATAATAGTAAAAAATCTGCAAACCATGGATCTAAATTTTTTTCTTATTTAATAGTATTTATTATATCATTTGTAGCATTAATTATCTTGCTTGATACTCTAAAAACTCCACTAATTAATGAGTTTCCTGGATTAGAAATTTTACTTTTTAACCTTTTTGAAACATTGCAAGATATAAGACTATTTATTATAGACTTAATTTAATTTTTTTATGATTAATTATATATCTAAACCTTTTAGATGGTTCTTTAAATTAGAATCTGCTAGTGGTCTTGTACTATTATTTGCTGCAATAATTGCATTATTTATAAGTAATTCTGGACTAGCAGATTTATATTTTGCTACTCTAAATAAATATTTATTCATAGGTATTAATGATTTTGGATTAAAATTATCTGTTTTACATTGGATTAATGATGCCTTAATGGCAATTTTTTTCTTTTTTGTTACTTTGGAAATAAAAAGAGAGTTTTTACAAGGTGAACTCTCCAATATAAAGCAAGCATTATTACCGATAATAGCCGCTGTAGGAGGAATGTTAGTTCCAGCATTATTTTATGTTTTCATAAATTTTGGTGATAGTGAAACTTTAAATGGATGGGCAATTCCATCAGCTACAGATATTGCTTTTTCATTAGGAGTTTTATCTTTGTTGGGTAAAAGAGTTCCTTTATCGTTAAAAGTATTTTTAACTGCTTTAGCGATAATTGATGATTTGGGAGCAATAGTAATTATTGCCCTATTCTACTCTGGAGATTTAAGCGTTAAATATTTAACTTTAATGCTACTAGCTTTTATAATTTTGTTATTAATTAACAAATTTAAAATTAAAAAGTTTCTACCTTATTTAATTGTTGGAATTTTCCTTTGGGATTTTACTCATAACTCTGGTATCCATGCTACTATTGCTGGTGTTCTGTTGGCCATGACAATTCCTCATAGAAAAAAAGAAAAAGATTTTTCTTTATTAATTAAAATAGAGCATGCAATTAGTCCATATGTTGCTTTCGGAATAATGCCACTATTTGCATTTGCAAATGCTGGAGTATCTCTAGAAGGTTTATCGTTCGCTTCTTTACTTGATAAGGTTCCCCTAGGCATAGTACTAGGACTATTTCTTGGTAAACAACTTGGTGTATTTATATTTTCTTATGTATCTATAAAATTTAAAGTAGCTCAAATGCCAAACGACACAAGTTGGTATAATTTTTATGGTGTAGGAGTACTTACTGGGATTGGATTCACAATGAGTTTATTTGTTGGAAACTTGGCTTTTGTTGAAAATATGCAATATATGGATGGTGTAAAAATTGGTGTTTTAACTGGATCGTTATTGTCAACTTTATTTGGTTATTTTTTAATATTACTTACACCAAATAAACCAAAAAAATGAAAAAAATAATATTTCTATTATTTATAGTTATGATTTTTTTTAAAACTTCAGCAACTGCTAACTACGAAAAAAAAATTTATGATTTTAGTATAGAGAGTATAACTGGTGAGACAATTAATTTTAAAGATTACAAAAACAAAGTTATTTTAGTTGTAAATACAGCAAGTTATTGCGGATTTACAAAACAATATGACGAATTACAAGAACTGTGGGACTTATATAAAGAAAAAGGTTTGATTGTTCTTGGTGTTCCATCTAATTCATTTAATCAAGAAAAAAATAAAAATGCCGATATTAAGGAATTTTGTGAAGTAAATTTTAATATAAACTTTCCTCTTACAACATTAACTGAAGTTAAAGGTAACAATGCTCATGAACTTTTTAAATGGGCAAAAGAAAATCATGGTAAATCTGCTGAACCAAAATGGAATTTTCATAAAATCTTGATTAATAAAGAAGGTAAAGTTCAAGACACATTTGCATCACTTACAAAACCTATGTCAAAAAAAATAACTAAAGCTATAGAAAATATCTTATAAGTTTATAGTTAATCCATCGTGTGCTGGAATAACATTTTTAGGTAACATGTTTTTAAGAACCTTATAATCTAATACTGGTGATAAATTTGTAAGAATAGCTTTTTTAGGCTTGAATTTTTTAATCACAGCAAGTGATGACTCTAAATTAAAGTGTGATGGATGAAAATTATACCATAAACAATCAATAATTAAATATTGAAGACTTTTAAAATATTTATAATCTTTTTTATAAATCTTATTTACATCACTTATATAAGCTAATTTTTTATTTATAACGAAGCAATTTGATTTAACTTTACCGTGCTCTACAATGATTGATTGAATACTAATTTTTTTATTATTATTTTTCGTAAATATTTTTTTTGGTAATTTATGAAGTTTTAATGTAGCGGGATATTCTTTAGAGTAAGTGGTGAATATATATGAAAATGTGTTTTTTAATATTTTAGAAGTATGTTTATCCGCATAAACATTTAATTGTTTTCTTGAATTAAGATAAAAGGACCTGAGATCATTTATACCATGTGTTTGATCACCATGCATATGAGAATATAATACTTTATTAATTTTTTTTATTTTATGTCTTAAAAGTTGTTGTCGTAGATCAGGAGATGTATCTATAAGAATATTTTCATCTGTAGTTTTTATTAATGCTGAACATCTTGTTCTATAATTTTTTTTATTATCAGGATCACAATTTCCAAAAAAACCATCTGGTCTTGGTACACCCATTGAACTACCGCATCCTAAAATAATAAATTTCATTAATTTCAATTAAAAAAAAGTTTATTAAAGTTATCTGTAGTTTTTTTAACAAGATTTTCTTTAGATAGATTCTTAATCTCAGCTAGCTTTGCAGCAGTAAAATCAATAAATGATGGTTCATTTTTTTTTCCTCTTTTAGGAACGGGTGCTAAAAAGGGACTATCAGTCTCAATTAAAATATTATCTATTGGAATAGATCTAAAAGTTTCTTGTAAATTTAATGAGTTTTTAAAAGTAATGATCCCACTTGCTGAAAAGAACGAATTTAAAGTCAATAATTTTTCAGAGAATTCTTTTGTACCAGTAAAACAATGCATCAAAATTTTAAGGTTTTCATTTTTATATTCATTTAAAATCTCAAAAGTCTCTTTTTCTGCATTTCTTGAATGAACAATCAATGGAGTATTAGTTTTTATGGATGCATTTATATGTTCTTTAAAACTTACTATCTGTCTGTCTTTTTCGCTATTATTGTAATAAAAATCCAAGCCAGTTTCTCCAATTCCAATAATTTTAGAATCTTCATGCAAACTTTCAATGATCTGTTTTGAAGTTATAATATTTCTAGAGCTTTCATGGGGATGAATACCAATAGTACCATAGATCATTTCATGTTTATTAATTAATTCTTTTACTCTAGAAAAACTTTCAAACGAAGTTGAGATAGTTAATAATTTTTCTATACCCACTTCTTTTGATCTTTGTATAACGTTAGACAAGTCACTTAATAATGGTTCATGATCTAGATGGCAATGTGAATCAATCATTGTTTTTTTCTATTTTTTTAAAAAGTATATCTATTTTATTGATATTATTACCTTTTGTTAAATAATTATTATTTGAAACTGCATCTAATTTTATATCTTTTTCTTCAATGTCAAAAATCTTTAATGCCTTTAGAGAAGATTTAGGAATAATTGGATATAACAAAAAACTTATTTTTCTCACAATTTCTAATGTAGTGTAAACAATAGTATTTAATCTAATTATATCATCTTTCTTTTTCCATGGTTCTTGATCATTAAAATATTTGTTAGCTTCAAAAAGTGAATTAACAATATAGTCTATATAAAAATTGATATTTTGATTATCAATTTGAGATCTAATATTATCCAAATTATCTTTATACTTATTTAGTACTAATAAATCATCATCAATAAATTTAACTTCTAATGGAATTTTTCCATCACAATTTTTTATTGTAAAAGCAGTTACACGCTGACATAAATTTCCATAATTGTTAGCTAAATCGCTATTAATGCAATCTTCTAGTCTCTCTTGAGATATATTTCCATCATTGCCAAAAGAAACTTCTTTAATTAAATAGTATCTTAAAGGATCTAAACCATATTCTTTAATTATCTCTAATGGGTCGAGTATATTACCCTTTGATTTGGACATTTTTTCTTCTCCTGATAAAATCCATCCATGACCATAAACTCGCTTTGGTAAATCAATTTTTGCTGCTAATAAAAAAGCTGGCCAATAAACAGCATGGAATCTAAGTATATCTTTTCCTATTAAATGAATTGAAGCAGGCCAAAATTTTTTAAATAAATCATCATCTTTATTAGGATAATTTAAAGCACTTAAATAATTTGTTAAAGCATCGAGCCAAACATATATTACATGGTTTTTATTATTTGGAACTTTTATTCCCCATGAAAAACTTTTTCTACTTACTGAAAGATCTTTAAGACCACTTTTTACAAAACTAATAACTTCATTTTTTCTTGATTGTGGAGAAATGAAATCTGGATTAGCTTCATAATAATCTAATAACGGTTTTTGCCACTTTGAAAGTCTAAAAAAATAGGATTCTTCTTCAATCCATTCAACAGGAGATTTTGATGATATAGAAATTTTTTTTCCATCTACTTCCTCAATTTCGTCCTCGTTATAAAAAGCTTCATCTGATACTGAATACCATCCGGAATAATTTGATAAGTATATATCATCATTTTTCTCAAGTTCGTTCCAAAGATGCTGAACAGTATTTTTGTGTCTAGTTTCAGTAGTTCTAATAAAATCAGTATTTGTTAAGTTTAAAATATCTGAAAGATCTCTAAAGGTCTGACTTATCTGATCACAAAATATTTGAGGATCCTCCCCCGCTTTTTCTGCAGATCTTTGAATTTTTAAACCATGTTCGTCTGTTCCTGTGAGAAAATGAACCTGATAATCATCAATTATTTTAAATCTTGCAAAAAAATCTGCAATAATACTTGAATATGCATGTCCCATATGAGGCTTTGCTGAAGGATAGTATATAGGGGTAGTAATATAAAAAGTTTTATCCATTTAGTATTTTATCCTCAAATTCCATAAACAAAGTTTCCTCATCTAAATTATAAATTTTAGTATTATTAATTTTTTTTAAGAAATGATGGTATGGCTTTAGTAAACTAATATTTTTGTAAGATATATTGGTTCTAAAATAAAGTTCAATAAAAGAATAAAAAATTTCAATTATTGATTTATCTTTTTTGTAAATTTTATCTTTAATTATAGTTTTTAAAGTTGTTTTTAAATCAAAATTAACAAAATCTAAGTTATATTCGTCAGATAACCTAATTAATTTTAATAATTTTCCAGGAGTTATATAATAGTCAAATAAGCTATAGTTTATAATAGTATTTATGTCATCGTTTAATAATTGATTAACAATTCTAATAGACTGATCTTTTGTTAAAAAAACTTTGAAATTTAAACATCTGGATTTAAGGGTTGGTAGTACACTTTTATTATTATTAATTAAAATAAAGTTTATATTTTCATTAGGTTCTTCTAAAACTTTTAATAAAGCATTAATGGCATTTATGTTTAAAAATTCAATGTTATCAATTAGAACAAATCTTTTTTTTTTATTAAAAGAAGATTTATTTAGATTTATTATCAATTCTCTAATTTGATTAATATCAATATTTTTCTTATCTTCTTGAACATCAATTAGGTAAAAATTTGGGTTAGATTTATTTTGTATAAGTTTGTATGACTTATTTTCAGAATTAATTTTTTTATTTTCGTAATCATAAGGATGCTCTTCATTTTCTGACAATATAAAATTAATTAAATGATATGCTAATGTTGATTTACCAATACCTTTTTCACCAGATAAAAGAATTTTATTTGGCAATATATCTTTTTTAGATAATTTATATAATTGATTAAAAATTTCTTTATGCTCAAACAAATTTATTTGAGTTGAAGGGTCTAAATTCATTTAATTAATTTTTTAAGTTGATTTATAATTAAATCTTCATTTTTTTTTATATCTAAATTTGAATCAATTATTTTATATGACTTTTTACTCAATTTGGCTAATTTTAAAAAACCTTTTTGTACATTATTATAAAAATTCATATCAAATTGATCATATCTATTTAAAGATTTTCTTTTTTTTAATCTTTGAAAAAGATTTTTTTTGTTTACAACATTAAGAAAAGTGAAGTTGACTTTAATATTTTTTAATAGAAATCTATTTATAATATTTATAAATTTTAAATCAACTCCCATACCATAATGTTGATATGCAATCGTTGAGTCTACAAATCTGTCAATTAAAATAATTTTTTTTTTGTAAGATTTTTTTATAAGATTTATGTTTTCACTACGTGCTGCTAAATATAAAAGTAAATCAGTGTGTATATTAAAATTTGATTTTTTATTTAAGATTAACCTTCTTATTTTTTCTGAGTTAATACTTCCACCAGGTTCTCTTATCTTTATATAACTAATATTTTTTTTATCTAAATATTTAGATACTTTTTTTATATGGTGACTTTTACCACTGCCCTCTATACCTTCAAAGACAATGATTGGTTTTTTAGACATCACCCCAAATTAAATAATTAATCGATTTAATAAGTCTGCTAAAAAAATTAACTTTTTTTATTTCTTTTGATGAAAGCAAATCATACTCCCCAACCAGATCTTGATCATAAACAACTCTGAGTGTAGCAATTTTTTGGTCTTTTTTGATTGGTGCCTCAACTGGTCCATCATACTTTACAACTACCTTTAAAAGTTTCTTTTTTGCTTTTTTAATCGTCTTATAAACATCTTCTTTGGTGTATGCTTCGACACTATTTTCTTTACCTAGCCAAACATCAATTTTACTAAAAGGTTTGTTAGCTTTTGCAATTTCAACAAGATCAAAATTAGTTAAACCAAATGTAAGTAATTTAGTGCTTTCACGTGACCTAGAATTTTTTGAATTAAAGCCACTTCCAACAGCTATAAGTCTTCTGCCGTTTTTATTAATAGAAGAAGCTAAAGAATATTTTTCAACAGCTAAATATCCTGTTTTAATTCCATCTGCACCCAAATTTTTATATAGTAAAGGATTTCTATTTCCTTGAGTAATTGGGTCCCCACCAGTTCTATCCCAAGTAAATTTTTTTTCAGCAAACATTTTATAAAATTTAGGATGTTCTTTAATTAAATATCTGGACATTTTTAAAATATCTCTAACTGTTGAATAATTATCAGGATCATTTATTCCAGATGAATTAGAAAAATTAGTATTTTCCATGCCCAATTCTTTTGCTTTTGTGGTCATTAAAATAGCAAATTCATCTTCTGTACCGGCAATACCCTCTGCTAAGGCAATACAAGCATCGTTACCAGATGCTACGATTATACCTCTTAATAGATTTTCAACTGAAACCTCATCACCAACCATTATAAACATAGATGAATAACCTGATGTTGATAATCGCCATGCTTTTTCAGAAATTATAAATTTTTCATCCAATTTAAGATCGCCAGATTTTATTAAGTCAAAGGCAATAATTGCTGTCATGATTTTTGTCATTGAAGCTGGATAAATAGATATATCAGGTTCTTTTTGATAAAGTATTTCTCCTGAATGATAGTCTTGCAATATTGCAGTTCTTGCATTTACATCAAAATTTGCATTTGAAAAATTTATAAATGATAGCTTAAAAAAAATTAAAACTAATATTATTTTATACATCTTTTAATATTTCAATGTTTTCAAAATTTAATACTTTAATTTCATTAAATGATTTTTCTAGTTTTTTTATATCATTAAATGGACCTAATAATACCCTATATTTAGTTTTTGACAGTTTCTTTATAGTAGAATTTTTAATACTTGTTTCATCTTTTATTCTACTAATCATATTTTCTGCCGAGTCTCTGTAATAAAAATCTGCAATTTTAATTGAATACAAGAATGTTTGTTTTTTTATTTTTTTTACTTTTTCTTTTTCTAATCCTATATTATCTATTTTTATTCCATCTACTGGTGCTTTTTCGGCTACTTTTTTTTCCTCTTCAAATGTCTTTGCCTTTTTTGCTATAAATGTTGAATTATTAGAAATTAAAACAAGATCAATATATGGTTCCTTTGGATTAAGAGATAATTCTTCAGCAATTCTTTTAGTTATAACTGAGTTATAAAAATCAGAAAATTTTACATTATTAGAAATTACTTCTGCAATAATTGATTTATCATTAACTGGATTGGTAATTTTTACAAAAGAATTTTTTTTAATTTTGTTATGAAAAATTAAAAGTGATCTATTATCAATTTTTTTTGAAATTTTTTTTTCCTTTTTTAATTTTTCATCATAAACTAAGGCGAAGCCCGTATTGCTATATTTTTGATTGCTTATAAAAACTAATGACTTTTCATTTTTATCAAATTGATTACATGCTGTTAGGAAAAATAATAAAAAAATTAATATGAGTTTTTTAAAGTTCATTTTTAAATTTATCTTTCAATGTACATACTGCTAAAGCAAAACGTAAAGATCTATTCCATTTTAAAATTATTTCATAGTTATTAAATACAATATAAGCTGGATTTAAAGTTTCAGCATCAGGTATAATATCTTTATCTGGAGTAATAATTGCTACTTTGTATTTATTGAATTTGGTGTCTATTTTATGATTATCTTTAATATATTTTCTAAAATATTCTAATTTTTTTTTGTCATGAAGTTTTTTTGCAGAGATATTTAAATATTTACTAGGTATATCCTCAGATAAATCAATTCTATAAAAACAAGGATTATCACTTTTCCAACCTATTTGATTCAAATAATTTGATGCTGAAGCATATGCATCATTATTATTTTTTAAATCAATATATCCATTTTCGTCATGATCTATTGCATAATTTTTCATTGTTGATGGCATAAATTGAAAATATCCAAATGCACCAGCCCAAGAACCATATAAACTCTTATAATCTATTTGATTATTCTCTATTAATTTTAAAAGAATAAGTAGTTCGTTTGTAAAAAAATCAGATCTTCTTTTATCAAAACTTAAAGTTGCTAAAGAAGATAAAATATCCATTTTACCCACATATGTTCCAAAGTTTGTCTCTATACCCATTAAAGATAAAAGTAACTCTTTCTCTATTTTAAATTTATTTTCAACAGTATTTATCAATTTTGAATTTTTCTCATAGAATTTCTTACCTAAAGAAACTTTTTTTGATGACGTTCTTTTTGAAATATATGTTTTGGTATCCTCATAAAACTCTGGCTGATATCTATCGTATTTAATTACGTCTGATAAAAATTTCGTATTAGACATAACTAAATCAAATGTTTTTTCTGAAATATTATTTTTTATTGCAATTTTTTTAAAATTTATTTTCCAATTTTCAAAATCTTTATTGATATCTGCAAATGAACAATTATAAAAAATAAAAAAGAAAAATAAAAAAAAGCTAATTTGTTTCATGCAAATCCTTCAAATATATAATTACAGCAATCCAAATTAAAATAAAACTAACTAATTTTGTGAATGAAAAAGGTTCATTATAATAAAAATACCCTAGTAAAAATTGAAAAGTAGGTGTTATATAAAAAATCATACCAGCTGGTCCTAAGCCGCATAATTCAACCCCTCTAACATATAAAAAAAGAGGTATAACAGTCATTGGTCCAGCTAGAAAAATTAATATCATCATCGATGGGTTCGATAGTTGAAAATCGTTATACCCTTGATTTGTTATTAAATAAAAAACTATCAATGCAAATGGTAATATAAACAAACTTTCAATTAATAGACCAACATCTGTATCTACATTAATTTTCTTCCTCACAAGATTGTAAAAACTCCAACTCAAAGCAACAATTATTCCAACCCATGGTAAGGATTTAATACTTACAATTGTTAAAAAAAGAATTGATAAAGTAACTAGCAGAATTGAAAAAATTCTTTTTTTATTAAGTTTTTCTTTAAAAAAAAAATAACCTAACATTACGCTAAGAATAGGCATTATAAAATAACCAAAACTTGCATCAATAATTCTGTTAGTTGCAATAGCATATATCCATACACCCCAATTTATAAAAATTAAGAATCCAGAAATAAATAAATAAAATAAATTTGATTTATTTTGTATTATTTTAAAAAAAATTTTCCACTTAGCAAAAAATAATGTTGTTAATGTTAATGTAAAAGTTGTCCAAAGACATCTATGAACAACCAACTCAATATGACCAATATAAGCAATATATTTAAAATAAATAACGCCAAAAAAACCCCACCAAAAGGATCCAAAGCCTGCGAGTAATAAACCTCTATTAAATTCTTTATTCATTGAATATTAAGGTAGTGTTAAATAATAAGTTTATTAGACTATTTTATGGTTGAATTAAATAATTATAATTATAAAACCTTGCTCACGGAGAGATGGCTGAGCGGTTGAAAGCACCGGTCTTGAAAACCGGCAAAGGGGCAACTCTTTCCTGGGTTCGAATCCCAGTCTCTCCGCCATCATTTTTTTGAATATTCAAAATTTTTGTATAACAGACTTATATTATTTTTTGGAAAATCAATATCCGTTTTAAGGCCATTGTAAAAATTATAGAGATTAGTGTCATCTACATTTAGTAATTTATCTAAATCAATAAGATCATTTTTACTTAAACTATTTATATATTTTTTCGTAAACGCGCCTAATAGATTATCCATCTCTTTTGTGCCTCTATAGTTAGATCGATAAATAATTTTTTTTTTTAATTCATCTATGTTGATCATAATTATTAGAATATATTAGTTGTTAATGGATAATAAAACAAATTATGAATATTTATTGTCAGATTTAAGTTCATTAAAAGGTGTAGGTGATAAAACTAAAAATTTATTAAAAAAGAAAAATATTAATAGTTTATTTGATTTACTGTGGAAACTACCAAAATCCTATACAGACAGAAGCTTATCATTAAAAATAAAAGATTTAAAAATCGGAGAAACACAAACAGTAACTCTAGTTCCACGTAAATATAACTTTCCACGAGTTAGAAAATTACCAAACAGAGTTTTGTGTGTTGATGAAACTGGTGAATTAGATTGTGTATTTTTTAATAGTTATGAGGGTTATATAAAAAAAATACTACCTTTAGGAAAAGAAATTACAGTTAGTGGCAAAATAGGTCATTTTAGAAACAAATACCAAATTACAAATCCCAAATATATCTCTGAAGATTCTGCATTGATAAAACAAGTTCATAATAAATATTCATTAACTGACGGTATTTCTGAAAAAATATATAATAAAATTTTAAATCAAATAATCACTAATTTACCAGAATTTAATGAATGGCATTCTAAAAATATTATGTCAAAATTTCAAAATATAAGTTGGAATAATTCCATTCAAGAATTACATAAACCTGAAAATATTGGAAATTTCAAATCAAATTTTTATAAAAGACTTGCGTTTGATGAAATATTTTCAACATTTCTTGTCAATTCAGAAATAAGAAAAACAATAAAAAGAATTAAAAAAAAAAATAAAAAAATAAATTTAAATAAACAAAATTCTGTAATAAGAAATTTAGGTTTTTCGCTTACTAATGATCAGATCAAATCACTTAAAGAAATAAACAATGATCTAAACTCTACAAATAAAATGTTTAGACTTTTACAGGGTGATGTAGGTAGTGGAAAAACAATTGTTTCTCTTTTAGCGGCGATAAATACTATAAATTCTGGTTTCCAAGTTGCTATTATGGCACCTACTGAAATTCTTGCAAGTCAACATTATAACCTTGCAAAAAAAATATTTCCTAAAAATTTTAAAATAGAATTAATTTCAGGAAAATCCGAATACAGAGTTAGAAAAGAAATTTATAAAAATCTAGAAAATAAAAAAATTGATATTATTTTTGGTACACACGCAATATTTCAAAAAAAAGTAATTTTTAAAAAATTAGGATTAATAATAATTGATGAACAACATAAATTTGGTGTAAACCAAAGAAAAAAATTATCAGATAAAGGTGGAGTGGATTGCGATGTACTTTTGATGACTGCTACTCCTATACCAAGAACCTTAACGATGACAATTTATGGGGATATGGATATTTCTATTATTCGTGAAAAACCTGCAAATAGAAAAATAATAAAAACTTATAGTAAGTTAGAATCAAAAATTGAAGATGTTCTTAAATTTATAAAAAAAGAAATAGGATTAGGTAATCAAATTTTTTGGGTTTGTCCTTTAATTGAAGAGTCAAAGAAACTAGATCACTCTTCTGCTATAAAAAAATTTGAATATTTAAACAAGAAATTCCCTAATCAAGTTTGTTTACTTCATGGCAAAACACATATTGATGAAAAAAACACAATACTTACAAATTTTTTAAAAAATAAATTTAAAATTTTAGTCTCAACAACAATTATTGAGGTTGGAATAGATTTTCCTAACGCAAATGTAATCGTAATTGAAAATGCAAATAAATTTGGGCTTTCTCAGCTTCATCAACTAAGAGGTAGGGTTGGTCGTGGAGATAAAGATTCGTCTTGTATACTTATGTTTAAATCTAACTTAACTGATAATGCAAAAAAAAGAATTAAAATACTTAAAGATTCAAATGATGGTTTTTTTATATCTGAAGAAGATATGAAATTAAGAGGATTTGGTGATATTTTAGGATTTAAACAAAGTGGAAATAAAAATTTTAAGTTAGCTGATCCAATTCATCATAACGACCTTTTCTTACTTGCCGAAAAAGAAATGAGAAGAATTGAAAACTCAAATGAAGATATACGAAAGTTCAAACCATTGATAAAGTTATACGACAGAGCAGATATTATTAATGATATTGCCTAAGACTTTTTACTGGAAGTACCTGCAGAAACTATAAATTTGGACGCTTCCTCAAAAGACATATTTAAATATATAACATCCTCAATTGGAAACATTAATAAAAAACCACTTGTTGGATTTGGTGTTGTTGGTACAAAAACATTAATTAGATTCTTACCAGTCTTTTGAGCCATCTCACCTTTATTTTCTTTTGTTGCGAAGCCTACTGCCCAAACTCCTTTTCTAGGATATTCAATTAATACTACACTTTTTGTGCCATCATCTTTTCTAGAAAATGTTTCTGTCATTTGAACTATGGCAGAATAAACTGTCCTTAAAAAAGGAATTCTTTTAAATAAATCATCAATTAATTTTAAAATTCGTTTTCCAAAAAAAGATAGTGATAAACCACCAACTAAAGTTATAAATATAATTGTAACAACTATTTCTACACCTGGAATATTAAAAGGTAGATAGCTATTAGGATTAATATTTTTTGGTATAATGTTAGAAGATATTCCTATTAAAATTTTAGTTAAATATATTGTAAAACCTATTGGTATCAATACAACAACACCAGTAATAAAATAATTACGTAAAGTTAATGAAAAAGATTTTTTTGAGCCTTTTTTTGCCATATTTAAATTTAACTATAACTAGCGTATACAACAAAAACAATTGCAATGATAAATAATACAATTAAAATTTTGTTATTGAGATTCATTTTGAGTTATTAATATCAATTTTAAATAGGTATGGATAGAAGAAAATTTTTAACATATGTGGGTTGTGGATGTGGAAGTCTTTTTTTGCATTCTTGTTCATCAGCACCAATAACAGATAGAAAACAATTAAAAATTATTCCAGAAGCAAAATTAAATGCACAAGCAGCTCAAATTTATGAAAAAGTAAAAGAAAAAGAGAAGTTGAGCAATGATACAAAAACTTTAAATGAGATTAAAGAAATTGGAAAAAAAATGGAAGATTCGATTAGCGAGTATTTTTATAGAGCTAATTTAAATGACCCGACATCAAATTTTGATTGGGAATACATTCTAATTGATAATAAAAAAGTAAGAAATGCTTGGTGCATGCCTGGAGGTAAAATTGCAGTATACACAGGAATATTAGACGTAACTAAGAATACAAATGGATTAGCTGCCGTTATGGGTCATGAGGTAGCTCATGCAGTTGCCAAACATTCTGTAGAAAGAGCAAGTCGAGGAGTGTTGCTAAATACAGGAGCACGAATAATTGATATAGCTAGTGGTGGCGTACTATCAGATATTAACAGAACAACAGGGATGGATACTGTTGGTTTGCTAGCTCAACTTGGAATAATGAACCCTTTTAATAGAAAACAAGAAAGTGAAGCAGATTATCTAGGTATGATTTTTTCATCTTTATCAGGTTATGATATAAGAGAAACTGTTAAAATTTGGGAAAGAATGAAAGAATTTAATAAAGGCAAGGAACCTCCACAATTTATGAGTACTCATCCTTCTTCAGACACACGAATTAAACAGTTAAATGAATGGATGAACGAAGTAATTTTAGATTATCCACCTATCAATCTAAGCTAACTGAATATAATGGTGAGCCCTGATGGACTCGAACCATCGACCCATTCCTTAAAAGGGAATTGCTCTACCAACTGAGCTAAGGGCCCCCAAATTATTCAAATTGAATAGTTGTTATATATAGAATTATTATTTTTTTTCAAATGTCAATTTTAACTAAATTTCTACACGTTCTACAACTTATCAATGTATTTATCGTGAAATTGATCAAAAGTGCCGTCATTAATATTTTTTCGGATCAAGGACATTAATTCTTGATAAAAATTAATATTATGTAGAGTGAGTAACATTGAAGCTAAAATTTCGTTAGTATTAAATAAGTGATTCAAGTAATTTTTTGAATATTTATTTAAATTAAGATTTTCACAATCTGGATCTAAAGGAGTGTTGTCATTTTGATATTTATTATTTTTAATATTAATTCTTCCTTGCCAAGTAAATGCTAAACCTGTTCGGCCTGATCTGGTTGGCAAAACACAATCAAACATATCTATACCTCTTTTTACAGCACCTAAAATGTCAGATGGTGTACCAACACCCATTAAATAGTGTGGTTTTTCAATAGGCAAATATTCTTTTATATCATCTAAAACACTAAACATTTCATTTTGTGTTTCTCCTACTGCTAATCCACCTACTGCATACCCATCAAAACCAATTTTAATTAATTCTTTCATTGATTTTAATCTTAAATCTTTAAAAAGACCCCCTTGGATAATACCAAACAAACCTTTATGAGGATTATTACCAAAAGCTATTTTAGATCTTTCAGCCCAATGAAGTGAAAGATCCATTGATTTTTCTATAACTTCGTAATCATTAGTTTTCTTTGGACACTCATCCATTATCATAACTATGTCTGAATTTAATCCCAATTGTATTCTAATGCTTTCCTCAGGACTTAGATAAAATTTTTTTCCATCAACATGAGAATTAAAAATTGCACCCTTCTCTCTATCAATCTTATTTAATTTTGATAAAGACATAACTTGAAAACCACCAGAGTCAGTCAGTATAGGTAGATCACAATTCATAAATTCATGGAGACCACCAGCAGATTTAATTCTTTCAACACCTGGACGTATCATTAAATGATATGTATTTGAAAGAATTATTTCTGATCCGGTTTTTTTTATATCATCGATCGTACAAGCTTTTACAGTAGCTTGTGTTCCAACAGGCATAAATGTTGGAGTGTGTATATTTCCACGATGAGTCTCTATTAAACCACACCTAGCAAATTTATCTTTTTTTAAAACGTTAAAGGCAAATTTTTTTAATGCCATTAAAAAAATTATTGAGATTTGAAACTAATAATTTTATCTGGCTCAGTAACAGCACCATTATTGTTTTGGTCACCTCTTTTGATTTTATCAACAAATTCCATTCCTTCTATTACTTTTCCAAAAACTGTATATTGTCGATCTAAAAAAGGAGCTGGTTGAAAACAAATAAAGAATTGACTGTTTGCACTATCTGGGTCCTGAGCTCTTGCCATTGATAAAGTTCCTCTATCATGTGGTAAACTATTAAATTCTTGCTTTAAATCCGGGAAGTCAGAACCACCCATACCTGCTCTTCTAAGATCAAAATCTTTTGATTCTGAATTTCCAAATTTAACATCCCCTGTTTGAGCCATAAAACCATCTATAACTCTGTGAAAAACAACGTTATCGTATTTACCACTATTTGCTAATTCCTTAATTCTTTTAACATGATTTGGGGCAACATCTTCAAATAATTCAATTTTAACGTCACCATCTTTTAATTTTAATATCATTATATTCTCCTCAGCTATTGATTGATTAGTAATTAAAAAAAATAAAAAAAGTATTTTAATAAAAATTTTATTCATATTTATCTTTTAATGATTTAATTGTGCTTCTTGTAGTAAATTTTTTTATATCACCTTTTAATTTAACAATCTCCTTTACAAATCTTGATGAAATAATTTGATTTTCTACATCAGACATTAAAAAAATTGTTTCTATATTTTGGTTTAATTTTCTATTCATGCCCGCTAATTGAAATTCATACTCAAAATCAGATACAGCTCTTAATCCTCTTAAAATTATATTTGATTTATATTTTTTACATAAATCAGTAGTTAAAGATCCAAAAGAAACAACTTCTATTTTTTTTCTATTTAACTTTAGATCTTTAAATAAAGCTTTATTTACTATTTCTATTCTTTCATCAGAACTAAATAAATAATCTTTGTTACTTTCGTCTGAGACACCTACTACTACCTTATCAAACAATTTTAATGATTTTTTTATTACATCTATATGTCCAAAAGTAATTGGATCGAATGTTCCTGGATAAATTGCTATTTTACTCATTAAATTAAATTATCATCAATTTTAATTGCCGAAACAACTTTTTCTTCACCTGACAACTTAATTATTCTAACACCTTGAGTGTTTCTACCGGCAGTTCTAATTTCTTTTACTGCAACTCGTATAACTCTACCTTTATTAGTAGATATTAAAATTTCATCACCTTCAAATACAGGAAAGGATGAGGTAATATTCCCATTTCTTGGTGAATTTACTATTCCTATAATGCCTTTTCCACCTCTGTTGGTAACTCTGTAATCTGTATGCGAGGTTTTTTTACCATAACCATTCTCACTTATTGATAAAACAAATTTCTCTCTTGCTTTCAATTCAGATTTTTCATCTTTTGATTTTTTTCCGTTTTTATTAATTTTATCGTTATCAATAACTGATAAAGATACTATTTGATCATTTGATGCTAACTCAATTCCTTTAATTCCTTTAGAAGATCTTCCTTTGAAAACTCTTAGCTTCTTAGCTTCAAATCTAATGCATTTTCCAAATCTTGTGCTTAAAATTACATCTTGATCATCTTTACAAATTTTTACACCTACAATTTTATCATTATTATCTAATTTCATTGCAATTTTTCCAGATGCATTAATTGATGAAAAATCCTCTAAACTATTTTTTCTTACTTTTCCCTGTGCTGTAGCAAAAATTATTTGATAATTTTTTAGATCTGTTTCATCTTCAGGCATTGGCATAATTGAGCTTATTGCTTGGTGACTTTTTAAAGGTAAAATATTAAATAAAGATTTACCTTTAGATGAAGATGAGCCCTCCGGAATCTTCCATGCCTTAATCTTGTAAACCAAACCCTCTGTAGAAAAGAAAAGAACTGAAGTATGAGTATTTACTGATAATGTTTGAACAACAGAATCTTGATCTCTAGTCGTTATGCCTGATTTCCCCTTACCACCTCTTTTTTGTTTTTTTACTCCATCCAAAGAGCCTCTTTTGATGTATCCTTGTAATGTAACTGTAATTATTACCGATTGTTTTTGAATTGTTTCCTCAATATCGTAATTTAAAACAGCATCTATAATTTTAGTTCTTCTTGGTATAGCAAATTTCTCTTTAATATTTTTTAGTTCTTCGCTGATTACTTTTAGAAGTACTTTTTTTGATGAAATAATCTTTTTATATTTAGTGATTAATTCAGCTAATTTTTTAATTTCAACTTCGATCTCATTTATTCCTAAAGCAGTTAATTTTTGAAGTCTTAATTCTAATATAGCTAAAACTTGTGGTTCAGATAAAGAATAAAGGTTTTTACCTTTTTTTCCTTCTACTAAAGAAATTAATTTTTGTGATTTGTTTATTTTCCATTTAGTTTTTAAAATTGATATTTTAGCATCATCGGGTGTTTTAGATGATCGAATAATTTTAATTATTTTATCTAAATTTTCAACTGAAACTGATAATCCGATTAATATATGTGCTCGTTCTTCAGCTTTTTTAAGATCAAATTTTGTTTTTTTTATAACTACATCTTCTCTAAAAGTTAAAAAATTAGATAAAAAATCTTTTAATGTACATGTTTGTGGCTTTCCTTCTACAATCGCTAAAGTATTAAAACCAAACGAACTTTCTATTTGAGTATTTTTATATAATTGTCTCTTTATAGTTTCTGGTTCTACACCATTTCTTAAATCTATTGCTACCCTAATACCTTCTCTGTTCGATTCGTCACGTATATCTCTTATACCTTCTATCTTTTTTTCTCTTACTAACTGAGCAATCCTTTCATTTAAAACAGATTTGTTAACTTGATACGGTATTGAAGTTATTACCAGTCTTTCACGACCATTTTTTTGTTGTTCTATTGAAATTTCACCTCTTATCTTAAAGGACCCTCTTCCATTGTTATACCCTTGTTTAATTATATCTTTACCTATAATTACACCACCAGTTGGAAAATCTGGACCAGGTATATGTTTCATTAACTCTCTAATTTTAATATCTTTATTATCTATTAAGGCCAAAGTACCATCAATAATTTCACCTAAATTATGTGGAGGTATACTTGTTGCCATACCAACAGCGATACCACCAGCTCCATTTACTAATAAATTTGGAAACTGTGCTGGTAAAACACTAGGTTCTTTCTCAGTTTCATCATAATTGCTTTTGAAAGAAATTGTATTCTTTTCAATATCATCAATTAAATATTGAGAAACTTTTGACAAGCGAGTTTCCGTATATCTCATAGCTGCAGCAGGATCGCCATCTATTGAACCAAAATTTCCTTGCCCTTGAATTAACGGTAGGCTCATAGAGAAATCTTGTACCATTCTTACCAAAGCATCATAGACAGACTGATCACCATGAGGGTGATATTTACCAATAACATCACCAACTATTCTTGCAGATTTTCTAAATTGTTTAGACCAATCGTATCCACCTTTATACATTGCATACAAGATTCTTCTATGAACAGGTTTTAACCCATCTCTCACATCAGGAAGTGCACGACTTACAATTACACTCATTGCATATGAAAGATATGATGAGCTCATCTCATCATGCATTGAGATTAATTTTATATTTTTATCTTTAAACTCTTCAGTATTTTTCATAGAAGTTAAAATGGAATTTCATCATCCATATCTGACACTTGTGAAGAATCCTCAATGTTATTTTGTTGAGTTGTGTCATTTTGAATTCCACCACCAGAATTTCCCCCGCCCAACATCGTAAGTGAAGAATTATATCCTTGTATAACTATTTCAGTTGAATATTTGTCTTGTCCCGTCTGTTCATCTTTCCATTTTCTTGTTGTAAGTTGTCCCTCAACATAAACTTGAGCTCCTTTTTTTAAGTATTGTTGAACAACATTTACTAATCCTTCGTTAAATACAACTATACGGTGCCACTCGGTTTTTTCTTTTTTTTCACCTGTGTTTTTATCTTTCCAGGATTGACTTGTTGCAAGGCTTAATCTGGCTACACTTTTACCATTTACCATTTGCTTAATTTCGGGATCTGCGCCTAAACGACCAATTAATAATACTTTATTTAAACTTCCAGCCATAATATTTAATATTTGTTAAATTAGTTAATTAGAATTATATCACAATTCTTCTGAATATTAATTTTATTAACTCAAAGCAACTAAAATTATGATGAAAAAGATAGTTATTAAGGGCGCTAAAGAACATAATTTGAAGAATGTTACTGTAGAGATTCCAAAAGACAAATTTGTGGTCATAACGGGTCTGTCTGGGTCTGGAAAATCATCTTTAGCTTTTGATACTATCTACGCAGAAGGTCAGAGAAGATATGTAGAGAGTTTATCTGCCTATGCTCGTCAATTTTTAGATAAAATGAAAAAACCAAATGTTGATTTAATTGAAGGATTAAGTCCAGCTATTGCAATAGAGCAAAAAAATACATCAAAAAATCCGAGGTCTACTGTTGCAACTGTAACTGAAATTTATGATTACATGAGGGTATTGTATGCTAGAGCAGGT
>CACJRQ010000015.1 GCA_902595885.1 uncultured Pelagibacteraceae bacterium | reverse complement strand
AAATTAAAATAATATGAATAAATAATGTTTAAAAAGGAAAAGAATGAAATCAATATAAAAAAAAAACTTAAATATTTTACTCTAAAAAATGACATTTAATTAAATAGAGCTAATTCTAAATATATTTTCGACTACTGAAATTGAGTCTTTTTTGGCTAAAAAAACGACTTTATCCTCTTTTTGAAAAACAAAATTTGATCTAGGAATAATAACTTTATTTTCTCTTAAAACCGCACCTATTCTTATTTCTTCAGGCAAATTTGAGTTTTTCAATTCCTTATTAATAAGCTCTGATGTTTCAATAATTTCAGCCTCAATAACTTCATATTCACCGTTCATAATCGTGTAAGCAGTTTCTATAGTTCCTTTATGAATATGTTTTAAAATACTCGATACTGTATTCATTCTAGGATCAATAAGATCATCTATTTTTAGTGAATTTTGTAATAGAGAGTAGTTAGGCTTGTTAATTAAAGCCATAGTTCTTTTATCATCAATATCTTTTTCGTCTTTAGCAAATTTTTCTACAAGAACACTTACCATTAGGTTATCTTCGTCATCATTTGTTAAAGCAAGAACTGTTTCGGCCTCTTCTAAATTAGCTTCCGCCAGAACCTCTTCATCAAGTGCATCACCGTTTATAACTATTGTGTTATTTAATTCATTAGCAAGAAATTCAGCTCTTTCTTTATTTTTTTCAATTATTTTTACTCTTGCAGCATCTAGAGTCTCTTCAATATTTTTTGCTAAATTAAAACCTATATTTCCACCACCAACAATTAAAATATTCTTAGATATTTTTTCATTATGTCCAAAAGCTTCTAAAGTCTCTGACATTTGAGAAGAATTTATGATTACATAAATTTTATCATTTTTTTTTACATCATCATTTTTTTTTGGAATTAAAAACTTTTCATCTCTTATAATTCCAATTATGTTTGCATCTAAGTTTGGATATTTTTTAGTCAGTTCATTAAGTTTAATATTTATTAATTTACAATTTTCATTGATTAAAATTTCTAACAATCTAATTTTATTTTCTGCAAATGGAACACTATCCAATGCTCCAGGGGCTTCTAATTTTCTTTGAATTGATTTTGCTATCTCTATCTCAGGTGAAATAATTACATCAATTGGCAAATTTTCTTTATTATATACTCTTGTAAACTTTGGGTTTAAGTAATCCTGTGACCTAATCCTAGCGATTTTTTTTGGAATTTTAAATATTGAAAACGCAATTTGACAAATAACCATATTTACTTCATCATTTCTTGTAACTGCAATAATCATATCAGTTTCAGTGGCATTAGCCTTTTCAAGAATTGACGGATATGTTCCTTTCCCAACTATAGCTTTAACATCAAGCGCATCATCAATTTTTTGGATATCTTCACTAGAAGGATCAATTACAGTTATTGAATGTCCTTGTTCACTTAACTGTTTAGCTATTGTGAACCCTACTCTACCAGCACCGCAAATGATTATATTCATTTAATTAAATTCTTTAATTCCTAGACCTTTTAATTTTCTATGCAAAGCACTTCTTTCCATACCAACAAAATTAGCCGTTTTAGAGATATTTCCATTAAATTTTTTTAATTGAATAGTTAAATACTCTTTTTCAAATTTTTCTCTAGCTTCTTTTAACGGTACAGAAAGGCTATTTTCTCTAAATTGATCGTCAAAATTTGTATTTTTTAAAGATTCTTTAATAATATTTGAAATTTTATCTTTTGTATCAGGTTGTAAAATAGCAATCCTTTCAATTAAATTTCTTAATTCTCTAACGTTGCCATGCCAATTATGATTTAAGATATAGCTGTTATTTTCATCTATCTCTAATTCTTTAATTTTATAATTTTCAGAAATTCTTTTTGAAAAATATTTAATTAAAATAGGAATGTCAGATATCCTTTGATTTAATGGTTCAATGATAATTTCAAAAACATTAATTCTATGAAACAAATCTTCTCTAAAATTTCCAAATTCAATCTCTTTTTTCAAATCTTTACTAGATGAACAGATTAACCTAACATCAACGCTTACATCATTACTTCCATTAACTCTCTTAAACTTTTGATCGGTTAAAACTCTTAATATTTTTGATTGAATTTCTAATGGTATTTCCGAAACTTGATCAATTAATAATGTACCCTTGTTAGCTTTTTCAAGAGCACCATATGAAATAGATCCGTTTTCTTTTTCCTCTCCAAATAATTCTAATTCATACTTATTCATATCAAGTAATGCACCATTAAGCACTACAAAAGGATTTTTACTTCTGTTTGAAGATTTGTGAATTTTTCTAGCAATCAATTCTTTTCCAGAGCCAGAAGGGCCACTAATAAATACTCTACTTTCTGTGATTGATATTTTTTTAATTTGATCAATAATATTTACAATATTTTTACTATTACCTACTAACTCATAAGAAGAAAAAAGTTTACTCTCATATTCTTTATTTTGTTTTTTCAAAATAAAATTTTCAACTGCTCTTTTAACAAAATTAAGCAATCTTTCTTGATCAAATGGTTTTTCAATAAATTCAAACGCACCATGTTGTAATGATTTTACAGCCATTTCAATATTTGCATGACCAGAAATAATTATAACAGGTATATCTTTATTTTTAGACTTGATATGAGTTAGAAGCTCGATGCCATCATTGTCACCCTTGTCTAACTTAACATCAAGTATAGCAACATCAGGTAATTTTTTATCAATTTCTCCAAGTGCTTGATTATAATTTGCAGCTAAACGAGTTTTATAGCCTGCATCTAAGATTAATTCATTTATGATATTTCTTATATCGGCATTGTCATCTACAATTAGAATTTCTTCACTCATTTACTTTATAAACTCTATTTTTATTTTAGCTCCATTTTCAATTGGAATAAATTCAATTTTACCATTATGGTCATTAACAATTTTATTCACAATTGATAAACCTAAACCAGTTCCATTTTTTTTAGTGGTAAAATATGGATTCAAAATGTCTTTAATATTTTTTTTAACACCATCGAAACCTATGCCATTATCTTCAATAATTGATGTAATGTGAGTATCATTTTGAGAAAGTTCAATAGTAATTTTTTTATCGATATTACTACTATTTTGGCTTTTTTGGTAAATGCTTTCTATTGAATTTTTAATTAAGTTTAAAAAAACCCTACTTATTTGCTCTTTATCACTTTCTAACAAAATCTGATTTGCGCTTTTTTTAAAATTTATAGTTATAGATTTATCTAATTCTTTTAGTAATTTTATATTATCATTAATTAAATCTACTAAATTATTTTGTCTGAAAATTGGTTTTGGCATTCTTGCAAAATCTGAAAATTCATTAACTAATTTTTCAATTTGTTTAATTTGATTATTTATTATTTTAAGATTTTCTTTAAAATTTTCTGAATTACCATCATTTAATTGAGATGAATATTTATTTTTTAATCTATCTATAGTTAATTGAATTGGGGTAAGTGGATTTTTAATTTCATGAGCAAGTTTTCTTGCCAAACTACCCCATGCTTCGTGTCTTTCATTTATAATTAATTTTTCTTGCTGAGTTTTTAATCTGTCAATCATAAGATTGAAGTTTTTGTTTAAAGTTTCTAAATCTTTATCTGTTTTAACCTCAGGCACTTTTGCATCAAAATTACCTTGTCCAATTGATGTGGATGCTAAAATTAAATTATTAATTGATCTAAAAAATCTTGATGAAAATCTAATTGCTATCGATATTGATACAAACAACAAAACACTAACAACTATTATATAAATTATTGCAAATGAAATTTTTATACCTGTGCTTTTTTCCTCAACAGTGTAATAGAAATTTATAGCTTCTTGAGATTCTATCAAATATTTAGATATATTTTTATCTAAATATTTTACAACATACAAAAATCTATCATCAAAATTTTGTAATCTCATTATTGCTGCAGAAATATTTTCAGGTGCATTAATAATTTTTAAAGGTCTATCGTCATCTAAAACCAAATTTAAAGCTTCGTCTACTGGAGGTTTATAAGGCTGATCATCTGTTAAAGTTGTAAATAGAAGTTTTTTATCAATATCTATAATATGCACCTCATCAACATTTCGAATTAATTTTTGTGTTTCTAAAAATCTTTTATATTCATTTTGATTATCGTTTAAAAATTTTTTACTTTTATTTGTATCAAATGCAATTAAAACAATATCAGATTGAATTTTGTTTCTTATTTCTTCAACATAATTTCTTGCTAACTCATAAGAGTTGTTGACAACTGTGGTAACTTTTTTGTCAAAATACTTCTCTAAAGCAAAAGAAAATAAAAAGAGTGAAAATATTGAAATTAATACTGATGGAATTAAAGTAAATAAACCAAAGTATGTAATATATTTTTTATTTGATTTTAAACCATCTTTATCGATATCATTTTTAATTGCGCTTTTAATTTCAATAAAAATAAAAACAAAAAGTGCTATTAAAAGAAAAATGTTTAGAACTAATAAAATTTGTAAATTTTGATCTGATAATTCAATAAATCCTTTATCAATAAAAGTTAAAAAGGTTAAAAAACCTATCGATAATGTGATAATAAATAATATTATTAGATATATATTTTTTTTAATAAATTCGTACATTTGAATATAAAAACTACCATATAAATGAATAATTATTTTATAATACTAGCATCAGGACAAAGCAAAAGATTTAATTCAAATAAACCAAAGCAATTCAATATTTATAAAAACAAGGCTCTTTTTAAACATTCTTTAGAAAAAGCAATGAAATCAAAGCTGTTTAAAAAAATTATATTGGTCGTAAATAATAAAAAAAGTATTAAAGAAAAATTTCCTAAAAATGTGTCAATTATAAAAGGTGGTAAAGAAAGATCTGATTCTTCTTTAATAGCTTTAAAATATATAAAAAAATTTAAACCTAATAATGTTCTAATTCATGATGCTGCAAGACCAAATTTTACTATCAGGCTTTTAAAAACACTAATTAAGTCACTTAAAAACAATAAAGCGGTAATTCCCTTTATAAAGTCAAAAGACTCTATTAAATACAAAGTAAAAAACAAACTTTTTAACTTAAATCGAAATAATTCAATTTTAACTCAAACCCCACAAGCTTTTAAATTTAAAGATGTATATGTTCTTTCATTTAAACAAAAAAATGAAATTACTGATGAAGCAACATTATTTATTGAAAATAATTTAAAAGTAAAATTTATTAAAGGAGAAAATTTAAATAATAAAATTACATTTAAAGAAGATATCGAAACTAATAAAACTTATTTTGGCATAGGTTTTGATATTCATAGATTAATAGTGGGTAAAAAGCTTTTTTTAGGAGGAATAAAAATTCCTTTTCATTCAGGTCTTAAAGGACACTCTGATGGTGATGTCATTATTCATTCAGTAATAGACTCGATACTAGGAGCAATGAGAAAAAAAGATATCGGCACTTTTTTTCCAGATAATCAAAAAAAATTTAAAAATATTAGATCACCTAAAATGCTTAAACCCATTATTGAGATATTAAATAATAATAACTTTTACATAAATAATTTAGATATAAATTTGATTTGTGAACAACCAAAAGTTTCAAAATATCGAAATAAAATAATTAAGTCTTTATCAAATTTATTAAATATAGATAAAGAATTAATCAACCTAAAAGGTAAAACTGTAGAAAAACTCGGATTAATCGGAAAGGAAAAAGCAATAGCTTGTGAGGTTATTTGCTCAATAAGTGAATGAAAAAAATAAATGTTTTACTATCTACCTTCTTTGGATATGGATATTTAACCAAGATTCCTGGTACCATAACATCTGCCGTAACAGTTATTTTTATTTATATTGCTTACGAAATTCTAGGGTACACAGATCTTAAGTTTTCAATTATTTTTTTTGTACTTTTATTCTTTTATTCATTTTATGCAGTAAAAGACTCTGAGTCTGAATTTAAAAATAAAGATCCACGGCAAATAGTAATTGATGAAGTTTTAGGGCAATCAATGCCTTTAATTTTACTATTATATTTAAATCAAACTAATCAAATAAGTGTTGCAATTGAAATTTATTATATTTTATCTTTTGTTTTTTTTAGATTTTTTGACATCCTAAAACCTTTTCCAGTAAGTTATTTCGATAAAAAGCATAAGAACTATTTTGGAATAATTATGGATGATATAATGGCAGGTTTATATTCAATAATATTAATATATTTAATAAGCTTAAAATTCTAATGAGTATTCAATTACTTCATAAAAAATTTATTAAAAAAAAATTAACTATATCTGTTGCTGAATCTTGTACGGGTGGATTATTAGCATATAATTTTACTAAATTAGCTAATTCATCAAAATACTTTCAAATGGGTCTAACCACTTACTCTAATCAAGCTAAAATAAAGATTTTAAAGGTTAATAAAAATATTATTAGAAAATATGGAGCTGTCAGTCACGAGTGTTGTAAGTCAATGGTTCAAAACTTATCTAAAATTTCAAAGAGCAAAATCAACATCTCCATAACGGGAATTGCTGGACCAGGTGGTGGATCAAAAGAAAAGCCTGTTGGTCTTGTTTATATTGGCATTAAAAAAGGTAAAACTTTACTAATTAAAGAAAATAAATTTAAATCAAGAAACCGTAATTCAATTCAAAAATCTACTGTTCGCACTGTAATTAAGATAATTAGTAAAATTATTTAATACTTTCAGCTCTTTTTTGAAACGCATCTGCTATCTTTTCCAAACCAAATTGAAAAGATTTGGTCATTAGAATATTTAAAAACTTATTTTCGATTTCAAAATCAATATCAAACATAACCTCAGTTTTGTAACCATCTGTATCATTTCCTAATTCAATAAATTTCCAATTATTTTCTAAATGATTTAGTGGTCCACCTAAATTAACAACATGAATATGATCATTTTTTTTATTTAATTTAACATCACTTTTAAATGTATCCTTAAACGGCCCCTTACCTATTGTAAGATCAGCAATTATATTTATTGTATCACCATTATCATTTCTCTCATAAACTTTCGAATTATCACAGAAAGGAATAAATTCTGGGTATTTTTCAATATCTAAAACAAACTCAATTAGCTTATCTTTTCTGTTATCAATTAATCGCTTAACTGATGCTTTTGGCATTAATTATTTTTTAATCTGTTTTGTTGAAGTTTAGCAAAATCTTCATCTGCATGATATGAAGATCTAGTTAAAGGGGATGAAGACACTAACAAAAATCCTTTAGCTTTTGCAATTGTTCCTAAATCTTCAAATTCTTTCGGTGTGTAATATCGATCTAATGGATAATGCTTGGTTGATGGTTGCAAGTATTGACCGATCGTTATGAAATCAACATCTGCAGCTCTTAAATCATCCATAACTTGTAAAATTTCATCTCTTCTCTCCCCTAAACCAACCATTATTCCAGATTTAGTAAAAATATTTTTGTTTACTTTTTTCGCATTTTTCAAAAGTTCTAGAGATACAAAATATCTAGAGCCTGGTCGAACTTTTAAATAAAGACTAGGGACAGTTTCAATATTATGATTAAAAACATCAGGTTTAGCATCTAAAATTTTTTTATACGCATCTCCTTTTCTTAAAAAGTCAGGTGTAAGAACTTCAATAGTAGTGTTTGGGTTTGATTTTCTAGTTTGATTAATCACTTCAAAAAAATGTTCTGATCCACCATCATCTAAATCATCTCTGTCCACTGAAGTGATTACAACATGTTTTAAATTTAATTTTTTTACAGCTTCTGCAATCTTAACAGGTTCAAGTTGATCTAATTTTCCTGGTACACCAGTTTTAACATCACAAAAAGCACAAGCTCTTGTACATGTGTCTCCCATAATCATAAAAGTTGCATGTCGCTTACTCCAACATTCAGTTATATTTGGGCAGTTTGCTTCCTGACAAACAGTTACAAGATTATTGTTATTTACTATTGTTTTCGTTAAAAAGAATTCCTTACTATTTGTAAGTTTAGATCTAATCCATTCAGGTTTTTTTTTGATTGGATTAACCGGTTTGTTTTCTTTTTCTGGATGTCTACTTTTCATCTTTTTTAATTATATAAATAGTCTCATTTTTTTTTCCAAACAAAAATCTTTCTCTAATTAAAGTCTCAATATAATCAAGATCTAAATTAGTACTTAGAAGTGAATTTTTATGATCCATATCTTCTATTCTACTAGTTAGGTTTAATTCTTCTTTTTTCAAGTTAGACAAAAGTTCCTTTTTTTCTATATACGAAAAAAGACCTCTTTCTCCAGATACTAAGTTAAAACCAAAATAAAAAATAAGAAAAACTGATATTAATAAAAAATAATTTCTTTTTATTAATCGAAGCATTAATTGATCTTATTCATCCTCGCTTTTTTTCCAAGTTCTTCTTCAATACGGATTAATTGATTATATTTTGCAACCCTTTCAGATCTTGCTAAAGATCCAGTTTTAATTTGATTTGAATTAGTGCCGACCGCTAAATCAGCAATAAAAGTATCCTCACTATCACCTGATCTGTGAGATATAATTGTTCTATATCCAATGGTTTGTGCAAATTTAATTACATCTAACGTTTCTGAGACAGTGCCAATTTGATTAAGCTTTATTAAGATAGAATTTGATGAAATATTTAAGAAACCTTTTTTTAATCTTTCAAGATTTGTTACATACAAATCATCTCCAACGATCTGAACTTTTTTTATTGATTTCATTAATTTATTCCATGCCAACCAATCATTTTCAGCAAATGGATCTTCAATAGACTTAATTTTATATTTTTTTATAATTTTTTGATATTCTTTAATGGATTTAACTACTGAAATATATTTTTTTGAATGAATAGAATATTTGTTCTTTTTATATAATTCATTAGCTGCCACATCTAGGCAAATAGAAACATCTTTCCCATTAATAAATCCTGATTTTTTTATTGCACTCACAATTAAATCTAAAGCTTGATTATTACTACTAATCATGGGTGCAAACCCACCTTCATCACCCACTGAAGTTGATAAACCCTTATCTTTAATTAATTTACTTAAGTTTTTAATAACAACAAAACAAATTCGCATTGCCTCTGAAAAACTTTTTGCTCGATCAGGTCTGATCATAAATTCTTGAATTCTAAGACCATTATTGGCATGCGCTCCACCATTAATAATATTCATTAATGGATAAGGTAATTGAAAGTTATTTTTTTGAGAAAAAGTTTTATACAATGGTAAATTTTTTGCTTTTGCAGACAATTTTTTTACAGCCATTGAAACAGCTAACATCGCATTAGCTCCTAAGTTAGTTTTTTGTCTTGTGCCATCTAAGTTAATTAACAAAGCATCAATTCTTTCTTGGTTGTGAATGCTTTGTCCTTTTAATTTTTTTGAAATCTTTGAATTGACTAAGTTAACTGCGTTTAGAACACTTTTTCCTAAATACCGTTTATTATTTTTATCTCTTTTTTCAAAAGCTTCAAAGGTTCCTGTAGAAGCACCAGAAGGGCAAATTGCAGATGCACTATTATTTTTTACATAAACTTCTGCTTCAACTGTTGGATTTCCTCTACTGTCAAAAACTTGACGTGCTTTTACTTTTAAAATTTTACTCACTATTTTTTAATTAGATTATCTATATCGTGTAATTGTTTTAATAGATTCTCTAATTTATTCAATGGTACCATGTTTGGTCCATCCGATGGAGCATTATCAGGATCCTGATGAGTTTCAATAAAAACACCAGCAACTCCAACTGCAACTGCAGCTCTTGCTAAATATTCAACAAATTCTCTTTGACCACCAGAGGATTCTCCTTGGCCACCTGGTTGTTGAACGGAATGTGTTGCATCAAAAATTACTGGATAACCATTCTTTGCCATAATAGGTAATGATCTCATGTCAGAGACTAAAGTGTTGTATCCAAAGCTTGCGCCTCTTTCTGTAACTAAGATGTTTTTATTTCCTGAGTCTGAAATTTTTTTAGTTACATTCACCATATCCCAGGGTGCTAAGAACTGACCTTTTTTTACATTAATAATTTTATTTGTTTTAGCTGCAGCAATTAACAAGTCTGTTTGTCGACATAAAAAAGCTGGGATTTGTAAAACATCAACATGTTTTGAAACAATATCACATTGTTCAGCATTATGTATGTCTGTCAAAATAGGAACTTTTAATTCCTTTTTAATTTTATCAAATACAGGAAGTGATGCATCTAATCCTGCCCCCCTTATACCTTTTAAACTAGTTCTGTTCGCTTTATCAAATGAAGTTTTGTAAATAAATCCAAGGCCAAATTTCGAAGTAATTTCCTTAATTTTTCCCGCCATATCGAGTGCGTGTTGTTCTGTCTCTAACTGACATGGACCTGCAATAATACAAATCTTATTATTGTTTGAAATTTCTATATTTTCACAATTTACTTTAATCGCATTCATCTATGATTTTTTGCTGCTTTGATAAAAGATGAGAATAAAGGATGTGGGTTCAAAGGTCTAGATTTAAATTCAGGATGAAACTGAACTCCTATAAACCAAGGATGATTTTTAAGTTCAATTATCTCTGGAAGCTTATGATCTGGAGATAAGCCTGAAAATATTAATCCTTTCTTCTCAAATTTTTCTTTATATGAAATATCCACTTCATATCTATGTCTATGTCTTTCTTTAATTAATCTAGATTTATAAATATCTCTAATTTTAGATTTATCTTTTAAAATTGCATCATAAGAACCAAGTCTCATGGTACCCCCTAAATCTTTATCTGTTCCTTTGACTTTTCTGCCACTTTTCTCCCATTCATGCATCAAGCCGATAATATGAACTCCACCTTTATCAAATTCAGAAGAGGTTGCTTTTTTAATTTTCAATTGATTTCTAGCAAATTCAATTATTGCCATTTGCATTCCATAACAAATTCCAAGGAACGGAATTTTATTTACTCTTGCATGCTTTATCGATTCAATTTTGCCCTCAGTTCCTCTTTTACCAAATCCACCTGGAATTAAAATTCCTGAAACATTTTTAAGTTTATTTTTTATTTCTGAAACTTTCAATTTTTCGGAATCTATTCTAACCAAATTTACTTTAAGATTATTAGATATTCCTCCATGAGTAAGTGCTTCATCTAAAGATTTATACGCATCCTTTAATTCAACATATTTCCCTATAATCGCTATATTAACATATCTTTTAGTATTAAGAGTGATTTTAGTTATTTTCTTCCAAGGTGTTAAATTATTAGATTTTTTAGATTTTATTTTGAAATAATTTAAAACTTGAACATCTAATTTTTCTTTTGCAAAACTAATCGGAGCCTCATAAATGGTTTTAACATCAACAGTTTCAATTACATTTTTAATATCAACATTGCAAAACAAAGATATTTTTTTTCTATGTTCCAAAGGAATAGGCCTTTCTGATCTACAAATTATAATATCAGGTTGAATACCTATGCTTCTTAATTCTTTAACTGAATGTTGTGTTGGTTTGGTTTTTATTTCATCAGATGCTTTTAAATAAGGAACTAAAGTTAGATGAATAAATAATGCATTTTTTTTACCAATATCATTTGAAAATTGCCTTATAGCTTCTACGAAAGGAAGACTTTCTATATCACCTACTATTCCTCCTATTTCACAAATCACAAAGTCTTCTTTAGATGTATCGTGTTTTATAAATTCTTTAATTCTATCTGTAATATGTGGAATAACTTGAACTGTTTTACCTAAATACTGACCTTTTCTCTCTTTTCTAAGAACATCGCTATAAATTTTTCCAGTTGTAATGTTGTCGGTTTTCTTTGCAGTTACGCCTGAAAATCTTTCATAGTGACCTAAATCCAAATCTGTTTCAGCACCATCATCAGTTACAAAAACTTCTCCATGTTGAAAAGGACTCATTGTTCCTGGATCGACATTTAAATAAGGATCTAGTTTTCTTAATCTAACTTTATAACCTCTAGATTGTAATAAATAAGCCAGGGATGCTGAGGAGAGACCTTTGCCTAAGGAAGAAACCACGCCGCCAGTGACGAATATATATTGCGCCATGGAAGTATCTTATAGCGAATAAAAAATGAATTGAAAAGGATTAATTAATTATTTTCTGGAATTGAAGGTGTATCTTCGGTTTTTTCCTCTACAGTATCTAATACAGAGCCTGCAGGTGTAAGTTCTGCTCTAGAAATAATTGTAAGAGCTAAACTACAGATTATAAATAGAGTCGCTACAATTGCAGTAGCTTTTGTCATGAAACTTCCTGCTGATCTAGATAACATAAAATTTTCTTGCGAGACACCAATACCAAGTGCTCCACCTTCTGATTTTTGCAATAAAACTAATAAAACCAGAATAACGGCAAGTATGATGTTAATTACAAGTAATAATGTTTCCATGTGGGTCTAATTAATGGTTTTTTTAATTATATCAATAAATTTCTTTGGATTTTGTGAGGCACCACCTATTAAAAAACCGTCTATGTCAGTAATATTTTTTAATTTATCTACGTTGTTAACATTTACTGATCCACCATACAAAATATTTGAGGATTTTTTACCGAATTTACTTTTTATAAAAGCAATTGATTTTTTTAGATCTTCAGATTTTGGAATTAAACCAGATCCTATAGACCAAACAGGTTCATAAGCTAGAATTATATTTGATTTATTATTTATTGAACTTAATCCATTTTTTATTTGTTTGGCTAAAACTATATTAGTTTTTTTATTTTTTTTTTCTCTTAATGTTTCACCAATACAAAAAATAACTTTTAAACCTGCTTTTAATGCACTTTTTATTTTTAAATTTATCAATTTATCATCTTCTCCCAATTGTCTATTTTCTGAGTGACCAATTATAACATATTTTGCTCCAACATTTTTAAGCATTATAGAATTTACTTGACCTGTGTTAGCTCCAAACTCATAGCTGTGATGACAATTTTGAGCTCCTACTTCTATTTTGGTTGTTTTAAGTCTTTTTGATAAAGGACGAATTAGAGTGCTAGGTGGACAATAAATTATTCTGAACTTATTTTTTTTATTGGTTTTTGAAAACTTTATTACTTTATCAAGTGAATTTAGAGTTTTTAAATCACCAAACATTTTCCAATTAGCTACAAAATACATATATTTATTTGTCATAATTGACTTTTTAATCTATAGATTTGTTTTTTACAGTTCAATAAATTTATAACGCAATGATTGAAAAAATTAAAAACTTAGGCTGGAAGCAATTTGGAGGATTAGTTTTAATTGTAATAATTATTATTGCATTTGGCTTTGGAGGTTTTGGAGGAGGATTTAGTACTAATAATCAAAACAACATAGCAAAAATAAACAAGACTAATGTCACTACACAAGATTTTATGGATTATGTAAATCAAAGTGGAATTTCAGCAGAAGCAATTAGAAACAACCTGGATAATAATATTATCGAAGAACTTTTATCGGGTTTAATATCAACAACTCTAATTGATTTAGAAGTTAAAGATTTTGATATTTCAATTAATGAAAGAACAATTTTAAAAAAAATTAAAGAAAATAAAAACTTTCATGATGAAAATGGTGCTTTCCAGAGAATTAAATACGAAAAATTTTTACTTTCAAACAATATGTCTGCTCAAATGTTTGAATTAAAATTAAAGAATAGAGAATTACAAAAACATTTGTTTGATTTTATAGGGGCAGGAACAATAACACCAAATTTTTTAATAGATAAAAAATTTGAGGAAAATAACAAAACCTTAGAGATTGAATATTTTGATATGGAAAAACTATATAAAATTAAAGAAGATTATACACAGGCTGATATTCAAAAATTTATAGAGGAAAATAAAGATCAATTAAAAAGTGAATATATTGACTTTAAATATGTAATCTTAAATCCAAAAAATTTAATCGGTGTAGAGGAATTTAATCAAAAATTCTTTGATGAAATAGATAAAATTGAAAATAATATCTCTAAGGGTAATACGTTCAATTCTTTAGTAGAAAATTTAGACATTGATATTATTGAAGTAAATGAATTTAGTCCTGATGATAATGAAGAGCAAATTGAGAATTTAATTTTTTCAAACAGATCTTCGAAAATAGACTTGCTTGAAAGTGGAGATAATTTTTTACTTTACAATATTGAAAAAGAATATGTTAGAGCTCCCGATTTGAGTGATGAAAAAATAAATTCTGAGGTAAGAGAATTAGTATACCAAAAAGGAAAATTTGATTTTAATAGAAAAATTATTGAGGAAATACAGAATAAAAAATTTGATAACAATAAATTTAATGAACTAGTTGGTTATGGTAGAGAATATGGTTCTATAAATTCGATTAATGACAACAAACTTTTCGAAATTAACTCAGTAAAAATGCTCTTCGCTTTACCAATAAACTCTTTTGCTTTAGTTAATAGTAGTGAAAATAAAATTTATTTAGTAAAAATAACAGGTTCTAATAAAAATTTATTTAACAAACAAGATGAAGATTATAAGAATTTTGTAAACAATGAATTTACCAATACAAGAAAAAGTATTTTAGCTGCTTATGATCAGTTGCTAACAAGTAAATATCAAGTTCAGTTAAACCAAAAAACTATTGATAGAGTTAAAAATTATTTCAAATGATAATTAATCGAAGCTTCAAAGATTTTAAGTTTCGACACAGAAGCAAAAAAAATCAAATTATATACACTTCAAAAAAGATAAAAAATGATGAAGAAGTGTTAAATTTAATAGATAATTTCCTAGAGGAAAAAAATAGTTTTATATTTGAGTCTGTAGAAAAAGGTAAAATCAAAGGCAGATATACAATCTTTGGTAAAAACCCTGATAAAATTTGGGAATTTAACAACAATAACTCATATCTAATTCAAAAAAATAAAAAAATTAAGCTAAAGAATAAGCCTGAAAATTTAATTGAAAAAATTATTGAAGATTTCAAATTTGATACACCAAAAAATTTACCTAAAATTTGTTCATTAATTTCTGGTTATTTTTCATACGACTCAATAAGATATATAGAAAAAATTCCAAATAATTGTAAAAATGATCTTAATCTACCTGACGTTAGACTTTTACGTCCAAGAACACTTGTAATTCACGACAATTTAAAAAAAGAAATATTTTTTATTTTAAATGTTTTTAAAGATGAAAAGATTGTGAATTATAAAAGAAAGTTTGATGAAATAAGATCTGAATTATTTAAATTACAAATTCAATCATCAATTAAAAATATTGAAAAAAAAACAATTCAAAAATCAAATAATATAAAAGTAAAATCGAACACTTCAAAAGATAGATTTCTTAAAATGGTTAATAAGGCAAAAAAATACATTAAATTAGGTGATATTTTTCAAGTTGTTTTAAGCCAGAGATTTGAAGCAAAATTAACAAAAAAACCTTTAGATATTTACAAAAAGCTTAGAGTGACTAACCCCTCACCTTTTATGTTTTTCTTTAATTTTAATGATTTTCAAATAATTGGCGCAAGCCCCGAAATTTTAGTGAGACTTAGGGATAATAAAATTACTGTAAGGCCAATTGCTGGAACAAGGCCCCGTGGTAAAACTAAAAAGGAAGATCTGTTTTATGAAAAAGACCTTCTTAAAGATAAAAAAGAACTTTCTGAACATTTAATGCTTCTTGATTTGGGTAGAAATGATGCTGGTAAAGTATCGAAGATAAATTCTGTAAAAGTGACAGAAAGCTTTATCATTGAAAAATATTCTCATGTCATGCATATAGTTTCAAATGTAATCGGAGAATATAATAAGCAATTCTCAAAGTTTAAATCTTTATTAGCAGGTTTTCCTGCTGGAACTGTTTCTGGAGCTCCAAAAATTAGAGCTATGGAAATTATAGATGAATTAGAAAACTCAAAAAGAAAAGTTTACGCAGGTGGAATTGGATATTTTTCTGCAAATGGTGAATTTGATACTTGTATAGCTTTAAGAACTGCCGTTGCAAAAAATAAAAAATTTTATGTTCAAGCAGGCGCGGGTATAGTTGCAGATAGTAAACCTAAAAATGAATACGAGGAAACAGTAAATAAAGCAAAAGCTTTAATTAATGCTTTAAGATAATGAAAATATTATTAATTGATAATTACGATAGTTTTACTTTTAATTTGTATCACTATATTTCCTCATTAAACGCTAAAGTTGATGTAGTTAGAAATGATAAAATAAATTCAAAAGAAATTAAAAAAAAGAAATACGATAAGATAGTAATTTCACCTGGCCCAGGTAATCCAAATCAATCTGGAAACTGTATTAATATTTTAAAATCTTTGTATAAGGAATTACCTTTTTTAGGAGTTTGTCTAGGTCATCAAATTATAGGTCAAGTTTTTGGTTCAAAAATTATCCAAGCTAAAAAACTAATGCATGGAAAAACAAGTAAAATAAAATCTAAAAAAATTGGTATCCTCAAAAATCTCCCAAGTTCTTTTGAAGCTACCAGATATCATAGTTTAGTAATTGATAAAAAAACAATATCTAAAGAGCTAGAGATTACAGCAGAGACAGAAGATGGGGTGATTATGGGTGTTCAACATAAAAAATTTAATATTCATGGTGTACAATTCCATCCTGAAAGTATTAAAACTAAATTTGGGATGAAAATACTAAAAAACTTTATAAATTATTAAATTTATGGATCACATTTTAGAAAAATTAAAAAATAAACAAAATTTAACTTTTAAAGAAAGTAAGTCTGCATTTGAAATTTTAATGACTGGAAAAGCCAGTGATGAAGATATTTTTAGCTTTCTAACACTATTATCTGAGAAAGGTGAAGTTGCCGATGAAATAGCAGGAGGAGTTTTTGTTCTTAGAGAAAAGTCAAAAAGAGTGAATATAAGTGATTGTATTGATACTTGTGGTACTGGGGGTGATGGTATGAATACACTTAATATTTCAACTGCTTCTGCCCTACTTTTAGCTAGTATGGGTACAAAAGTTGCTAAACACGGCAATAAAGCTGTTTCCTCAAAATGCGGGTCTGGTGATGTTTTAGAAGCTCTTAAAATAAAAATTGATTTAGAACCTGAAAATATTGAAAAAGAAATAAATACTAATAATTTTGGTTTTATGTTTGCACCAAATTATCATAGTGCAATGAGATTTGTAGGACCTGTAAGAAAAAAAATTGGAAAAAGAACCATTTTTAATATGATTGGTCCATTAAGTAATCCGGCTCTTGTAGAAAGACAAGTTGTAGGTGTTTTTGATAAAAAATTATTAAAAATTTTTGCAGAAGGACTTAAAAATTTAAATTTAAAATTTGCTTGGATAGTAAATAGCGAGGATGGATTAGATGAAATATCTCCGTATGAAATTACTAATGTTATTCAATTAAAGGATGAGCAAATATCTGAAATAAAAATAGACCCAAATGCTTTAGGGGTTAATGCAGATAATTTTAAAAATTTAGTGGGTGATGATGCAAAATTTAACGCTGATAAGATGATTGAAATATTTAAAGGTGAAGATAATGATTTTTCAAAAGCAGTTTGTTTAAATGCTGCAGCGGGTTTAATTGTTGGAGAAAAATTTTCTGACTTTTCTGAAGCTTATAATCACGCAAGAGAATTTATCCTTTCTGGAAAAACTTTTTCACATCTAGAAAAAATTCAAAATGTCTGAAAATATACTACAAAAAATCATTCAAAAAAAAATTGAAAAAGTTGATAAATTAAAAAAAACTTTAGATCTTAAAGTTTTGAATGAGTTAATAGATAAAAACAATAGCTATATTAATTTTAAAGAGAAAATAGAAAATAATATAAATAATAATAAAACTTCAATTATTGCTGAAATTAAAAAAGCAAGCCCTTCAGCGGGCATAATAATAGATGATTATAATCCTGTAGATATTGCGCAAATTTATTTAAATAATAACGCAACTTGTCTATCAGTTTTAACTGAAGAAGATTATTTTTTAGGAAATTTAATTCACATCAGCAAAATAAAAGACAAAATTAATTTACCTATATTGTGTAAAGATTTTTTTATCGATAAATTTCAAATACCTTTAGCAAAAAGTTATGGTGCAGATTCTATTTTAATTATTTTGGCTGGGGTTTCAGATTATCTTGCTTATGAATTATATGATGAAGCTATTAAATATAATATGTCAGTTATTGTTGAAGTTCATACAGTAGAAGAAGCTAAAAAAGCTTTGAATTTTAAAGATGCATTAATCGGAATAAACAATAGAAATTTAAAAACACTTAAAACTGATATAAATACAACTTATGATATTTATGATGTTGTAAAAAGTCACAAATGTCCTTTAATATCTGAAAGTGGTATCAAAAATAAGGAAGAGTTATTAGATCTAAATAGCAAAACATCAATTAACACTTTTTTGATTGGTGAATCACTTTTGAAAAACTTAGATAAAAATTCTATTTTTTCAGTTTTATAGTCAAATAAATCCCTATTTTACTAGTTTTTTTTGGTATTGTTAATATAGAAGAACTTTTATAGAACATTATTTGTACGATATTTGTTCTTATGCTAACAAAAAAACAAAAAAACTTACTTTTATTTATCAACAAGAAGTTGAGAAGTTCTGGCGTCTCTCCCTCATATGAAGAGATGAAACAGTCTCTTAATTTAAAATCTAAATCAGGTATTCACAGGTTGATTAGTGCTTTAGAGGAAAGAGGTTTTATTAAAAGATTAGCTCATAAAGCAAGAGCTTTAGAGGTTATCAAATTACCAGAAACAGCTTCTGCAAATGATATTTATAATAGCTTTTCACCAAGTGTAATTAAAGGTGGTTTAGATGAAGAACAAACTACTTCTGATGAAGTAGAAGTTCCAGTACTTGGAAAAATTGCAGCAGGAACACCTGTTGAAGCAATACAAAATGAAGTTTCTAGAATTCCACTACCAAATAATTTAGAAAAAAATGGTGATTACTTTGGATTGAAAGTTCAGGGTGACTCAATGATAGATGCAGGTATTCATGAAGGTGATACAGTAATCATAAAAAGAACTGACACCGCTGATAACGGAAAAATTGTAGTTGCTTTGATTGACGAGCACGAGGCAATGTTAAAAAGAATTCGTAAAAAAGGCAAAGTTGTAGCACTTGAAAGTGCTAATAGAAACTATGAAACTAAGATTTTTGGACCTGATAGAGTAAAAGTTCAAGGAATTTTAGTATCTTTATATAGAAACTTCTAAAAAAATAGTCTAAACAACATTGATGTCTAAAGTAGCAACACGTTTTGCTCCATCCCCTACTGGAGCTCTTCATATTGGAGGGGTTAGAACAGCCTTATTTAATTGGTTGTTCTCTAAAAATCAAAAAGGAACTTTTCATTTAAGGATTGAAGATACTGATAAAGAAAGATCCAAAGAGGAACATAAAATACAAATTATTAATTCATTAAAGTGGATAGGAATTGAACATGATGGTGAAGAGTATATTCAATCTCAAAAAATAGAAGATCACATTAAAATTGCTAATGAATTATTACAAAAAGGGAATGCATATAAATGTTACTGCTCTGCTGAAGAGATAGAAGACCAAAAAAAAAGAGCTAGGCAAAAAAAAATGCCATATATTTATAATAGAAAATGGAGAGATGCTGATGAAAAAGATGCTCCTAAAGATATTAAACCTGTAATTAGATTTAAAAGTAAAATAGAGGGAAATTATAAACTTAAAGATCTAGTTCAAGGAGATGTTGAAATTGAAAATAATACAATAGAAGATTTTATAATTTTAAGAAACGATGGAACACCAACTTACAATCTTTCGGCAACTGTTGACGATCATCAAATGGGAATGACGCATATAATTAGAGGAGATGATCATAAAATAAATACTTTTAAACAAATACAAATATATCAAGCAATGGGTTGGGATGTTCCAGAATTTGCGCATATTCCATTAATTCATACTATTGAAGGAAAAAAGCTTTCAAAAAGAGATAATGCCTCAACTTTGGATGATTACTCAAAAATTGGCATAATGCCTGATGCATTAAGAAATTATTTACTTAGACTAGGATGGTCATATCAAGATAAAGAAATATTTACTTTAGAAGAGAGCATTGAACACTTTAATTTAGAAGGTATTGGAAAATCGCCATCAAAACTAGATATGAGCAGAATATTATCAATGAATGAGCACTACATAAAAACAATCAATGAGAACGATCTTTATCAATGTTTAAATGAATATTGCAAAACCTATAAAGAAGAGATTCAAGGGGATAAAGAAAAAAAAGTTAAATCCTCATTATCATTTTTAAAAAATAAGGCTAAAACCTTAGAAGACATTTATAATAATTCAAAATTCATCATCAATGATGAAGTTAACTTCAACGAAGATGATATTAAATTAATAGATGATAAAGCTAAAACAATTATTTCAGAATTTATTAAAGAATTATCTTCTATATCAAATATAAAAAGGGAGAATTTAGAGCCTGTAGTAAATAAATTAATAAAAATAAATGATACAAATTTTAAAGGAGTCGGTCAGCCTATAAGAATTGCTTTAACAGGATCAAAATTTGGTCCTGGATTATATGATATAGTGATGGCTCTTGATAAAGAAGAAGTTTTAAAGAGGCTAACTAAGATAATTTCTTAAAACTAAACAAGCTTCTTCAGAAGAAGAGGTTTTAGATCTAATTCCTTCCAAAGTTTTTGAGCAATCAAATAATTGTTTTTTTATAAGGTGAGGGTTTTTTAAAAGATAAATTACAGATCTGTAGATTTCATCAGCATTACATTCGTTTTGTAACAATTCTGGAATAACTTCACGATTGTTAATTATATTAATTATATTTGCGAATTTAACATTAACCAACATTTTAAATATCATGAAATTTATAAATCCTAATTTATAAATAATTATTGACGGAATATTAGAGCTAGAAATTTGTAACGAAACTGTACCAGATTTAGTTACAGCAAAAACAGAATTAGATAAAATTTTAGATTTAATACTTTCTTCTGAAATAACATCCACGTTTTCAATATTAAATTTTTTAATTTCAGAAAAAATTAAATTTTTATTTTCATCTGTTGCATGAAAGTAAAAATAAAAATCATTATGCCTATTATTCATTAGTTTTATAAAATCAATTAAAATATTTAATAATGCGTCTGTTTCAGATTTTCTACTACCTGGGAAAATTGATATAATTTTTTTATCTTTAGGAATTATATTTTCAATAATTTTCTTATTATCTTTTTTATCCTCAATTAACGGATGTCCAACAAAAGTATTTGTTATATCCTCTTCATCAAAATATTTTTTTTCAAAATCAAATAATAAAAGAATATGATCAATAAATTTTTTAATTTTTTTTAGTCTATTTTTTCTCCAAACCCAAACTTGAGGAGCCACATAGTGAATTGTTTTGATATTAGTGTTAATTTTTTTAACTCTCTCTGCAACTCTCATAGTAAAATCAGGACTATCAACTGAAAATAATATATCAGGATTAAATTTTATAATTTCATTGACTGTTTGGTTTATTTTATTTCTGATTTTAAATATATTGAACAAAATACTTGTAAACCCTAGATAGGTGATTTCATTTAAATTAAAAATAGAATTTATTCCTAATTTTTTTAAGTGATTTCCACCTACACATAAATATTCAATATCGGGTTTTTGGGATTTAAGCTTTGAAATAACTGTTGAAGCTAATTTGTCTCCAGAAGGCTCGCCTGTGAGTATAAATATTTTTTTCATATAATATTAATAAAAATCTTATTTTTATTAGCAAATTTAATGCATTCAATTTTATTAAGAAAAATATTTTTTTTTGATTGTAAAACCACACCTCGTAACCCATATTTTTTAATATCTACAAATGTTTGTAGACCAATTGTTGGTAAATCCATTCTTAAATCTTGTTTCTTTTTTGGGAGTTTTATCAAAATTCCTTCTGATTTTTTTTTGAGTTTAGATAACATTTCTTTTGTCCCCTCTCTTCCCTCCTTAGCTAAAATTTTACCTCCTTTAACAACTAGAGCCTGGACATGATCTAAGCTTTTTGTTTTATTAAAATAAGCCTTCCCTTTTTTTATTGAAATAATATCCTGTTTATTTGGTTTTAATTTGCTGTAATTTCCTTTCTTTAAAGATAATTCAGGATTAAAAAATATAGAACTAATAACTTCTATTCCTTCATTATTTAAAATATTTATTATTGATTTAATTATAGCTGCATCACCTATTTTAGCTGCTCTAATCACACTTGGTATATAATAAATTCCCTTAAAATCTAATCTTAGAGAAGAAAAATTAGGTTTTGCTATCTTACCTGCAAATAGAACTTTTTTACATTTCTTTTGTTTTATTAAATTAATAATTGCACTAAATTTTCCTATACTTATTCTAAAAGAATTCTTATCTTTTTGAAATTTATTATTTTTTGAAAAATCAATTATAAAATATTTTTTATTTAATTTTTTAATTTTAGTAAGAACTATTTCTGAAAAATCAGTATCACCTAAAAATAAACCTATCATTTTATTTTGAAAATGGAGTGCAAATTGGTCTTTTCTTATCTTTTTCTATAAATCTAATAACTTCTGCTACAAGTTCATTGCTCTTAAAATCTTTTGATAAATTATTTAAATTCTCTGTTAAATTATCATTTTTAAAAATTTCTTTGTAAGCATCATTTAAAATCATTATTTCTTTATTTGAAATATTTTTTCTTCTT
>CACJRQ010000014.1 GCA_902595885.1 uncultured Pelagibacteraceae bacterium | reverse complement strand
CTCTAAATTAGTAATTGATAATTTTAAAGTTAAAGAAATTCCAGCGCTAGCTAAGTTATTAGCTCTTGCATCTCTTCAGGGTATAGCAGACTTGCTTACGGGAGAGGGAATTAGATTTACGGATTTTGAAATGATTTTTACTAATCAAGATAAACTTATGAAAATTCAAGAGTTATATGCAATTGGCCCTGCAATTTCTATTTTATTGGAAGGATATATTGAGGAGGATAAATTAATTAGTTTAAGAGGAACCTTGGTTCCAGCGACAACAATCAATAGATCTATTGCTTCAATACCTTTACTCGGAGATTTATTGATCGGAAAGAAAGTGGGCGATGGTGTTTTTGGAGTAAGCTTTAAAATTAAAGGCCCCCCTGAAGATTTAGAAACTACTGTAAATCCTGTAAAAACTTTAACACCAAGATTTATTACAAGAACTTTAGAGAAAATTAAAAAAAATTAATTTAATTCAATTTTAATATGCCTTTTTTTTCCAAGGGAAAGTTTAAGATAGTTATCCTTAAATAAATTTTTATTGATTACAAATTTTTCATCTGAAATAATATTGTCATTTATTTTAACTGCATTTCCTTTTACAAGTCTTTTGATTTCGTTTTTAGAATTTTCTAATTTAGATAACAAAACAAGGTCTACTATATTTATTTTTCCTTCTATTTTGTTTGATTGAATATTAACTTTTGGTAAATTTGAACCTAGAGTATTTCCAGAAAAAGCTTCTTTTGCTGCTTGCTCGGAGTTTTTAGCTACTTCCTTTCCATACAACATTTCTGTGGTTTTATTGGCAAGTAGTATTTTTAATTCATTTATGTTTTTGTCTTTAATTGTTTCTATTTCCTTAATTTCAATTTCAGTAAACATTTTTAAAAATTTAATTACATCTCTATCATCTACGTTTCTCCAAAACTGCCAATATTCATACGCAGATAAGAATTTTTTATCCAACCAAATAGCACCATTTTCAGTTTTTCCCATTTTGGCTCCAGTAGCTAATGTAATTAATGGTGTTGTTAAACCATAGGTTTGATTATTTGAATATCTTTTTACAAGTTCAACTCCATTAACAATATTTCCCCATTGATCTGACCCTCCGATTTGTAAAATACAATTTTCTTTCTTATTTAATTCAAGAAAATCATATGCTTGCAAAATCATATAATTAAACTCCATGTAACTCAGGGACTGTTCTCTATCCAACCTAAGTTTTACACTATCAAATGTTAGCATTCTATTTATTGTGAAATGTTTTCCTATATCTCTCAAAAATGAAACATAATTCAAATCTTTAAGCCAATTGTAGTTATTTACAAATATTGGTTTTGTATCTGGATCATCATTATCTAAAAATTTTTTTAAAATATTTTTTATATTTTTAATATTTTTTTCAATTTCTTCTTCACTTAATATTTTTCTAGTTTTATCTTTACCGGATGGATCTCCTATTCTTGTGGTTCCTCCACCAATCAAAACTATCGGTTGATGCCCATACTTTTGAAGAAGTCGCAAACACATAATTTGCAATAAGCTGCCTACATGTAAGCTTTCAGCCGTACAATCAAAACCAATGTAACCTTTAATCTTTTCTTCATCTAATTTTTTAGATAATTCATCTTCACTTGTACATTGATAGAAAAAACCCCTATCTTTAAATTCTTTTAAAAATTTATTCATAAGTTTATAGTTACAATATACAAATTTTTTTTAAAAAACATATTAATGAAAAAAAAATTATATACTGCAATTGGATTGATGAGCGGAACATCTATGGATGGTATTGATTTATCTATAATTAGTTCAGATGGATACAACGAATTTTCAAACATTTTGGATAATTATTATGGGTACGATAAAAATCTTCAAGATCAGTTAGTTCGATTAAGAAATTCAGTCTTTACAAAGAAAGATCTTATACAAAATGCAGAAAAATTGAGAGAATTGGAGCGAAATTTAACTCTTTTTCACGCAGATGCGGTTCATCAATCATTAAAAAAATATAGAGGTCCGATTGATTTGATAGGTTTTCATGGTCAAACAATCTTTCATAACCCGCATGAGAAAATTACCAATCAATTAGGAGATGGTAAATTGTTATCTCAAATAGTTAAAAAAAAAGTAATATATGATTTTAGACAAGCAGATATTCAAAATAATGGTCAAGGTGCACCTCTAACACCAATTTTTCATCATAATTTATCAAAAAAAATTAATCAAAATTTTAATATTAAATTTCCAATAGGTTTTTTAAATATTGGTGGTATCGCAAATGTTACAAAAGTTATTAATGATTCTGATAATATTCAAAATAACCTTTCTGCTTTTGATATAGGTCCTGGTAATTGTTTAATTGATGAATGGGTAAGAAATAATTCCAATAAAAAATTTGATAAAAATGGCGAACTATCTAAAGCAGGGAAAGTTGATCAATTAATTCTAAACCAGGCAATAGATAATTTTAAAATAAATTCTTACTCTCAGTCATTTGATGTTAAAAATTTCGATGTATCTTTTGCAAGAGGTTTATCTCTAGAGGATGGTTGTGCTACTATAACAGATTTTACTGCATATCTGATTGCAGAAGGATTAAAACATATTAGTCAAAAAAATAGTATTATATTTTTACTCTGTGGTGGTGGTAGAAAAAATATTAATTTGATTGATTGCATTAAAAATTATTTATCAAATGAAAATAATATCACTTTAGAAAGTATAGATAATTACAATCTAAAAGGTGATTATATTGAATCTCAGGCATTTGCATTTTTAGCTATAAGATCATTTTTAAATTTACCAATTTCTTTTAGCTCAACAACTGGATGTAAAGGATTTACAGTTGGCGGAAAACTAGTAGAAAATTTTTAATAAAGTGCTGTCTCTTTTTTTATATATTTATCTAGATGTTTAACTAAAGTATCACTTGTTTTTGAAAAGAAATGATTAGCCTCTGATATTGTGTTGAATTCAACTTTTATTCCTTTTTGAGCACTCAATCTTTTGTCTAGTTCTGTAATATATTCTATTGGCACTAATTCATCTTTTTTGCCATAAACAACTAATCCAGATGTTGGACAAGGAGATAAAAAAGAAAAATCATAAACATTTGGTTGAGGTGAAATAGCTATAAATCTATTTATTTCTGGTCTCCTCATTAATAATTGCATTGCAATTAGAGATCCAAATGAAAATCCTGATACCCAACATTGAGAATTGTCAAAATTTTCTCTCTCAAGCCAATCTAAAGCTGCCGCTGCATCAGCAAGTTCACCTTGACCATTGTCAAATTCTCCATCACTTTTACCAACGCCTCTAAAATTTACTCTACAAACAGAAAAATCATTATCCATAAAAGTATGAAAAGTATCTACTATAACTTTATTATTCATAGTTCCTCCATATTGAGGATGTGGCTGTAAAACCAAAGCAATTGGTGACGTATTCTTTTTACTTTTATAATATTTAGCCTCTAGTCTTCCTGCGGGTCCAGGTATAAATATTTCTAAAATTTTATTATCCATAAAGAGATATTGATTATTATTCTCAAAAAAAATGTACGTTTATCATAAGTCAGCGACAATATGTGAGTTTTTTTTTAAACTCTAAACTTGACCATTTTAGTCAAGTATGTATAAAAACTCACGTTTTAAGGGTAAAATATGAAACTTACATCAAAAGGCAGATATGCTGTAATGGCATTAGTGGATTTAGCTAGGTTTGACAACATCAATCCAGTATCACTAAGAGATATATCGTTGAGACAAGGCATATCGTTAGATTATCTAGAACAAATTTTTTCTAAATTAAAAAAAAAAGAAATTGTTAAAAGTATTAGGGGAACTCAAGGAGGATATGTTCTTAATAAAAACCCGAATGATATTAAATTAACAAATATCTTTCATGCAGTAGATGAAAAAGTAAAAACTGTTCAATGTAAAAAAGACTCTAAAAAAGGATGTAACGGTAAAGCCACAAAGTGTATTACTCATAATCTATGGGATGAATTAGAGGTACATATAAATACATTCTTTGAAAATAAAAGCTTAAAAGATTTATTAAATAATAATAAAGAAACAAGAGTTTAAAATGGATAACAGACAAAAAGAATTAAATAATTTACAAGACTATAAATACGGTTTTTCAACAGATATAGAAAATATTCAAGCTCCAAAAGGTTTAAATGAAGACGTCATTAAATTTATTTCTAAAATTAAAAAAGAACCTTTATGGATGTTGGAGTTTAGATTAAAAGCTTTTGAAAGATTTAAAGTATTAAAAGAACCTGATTGGCAGAAACCTAAATTTCCAAAAATAGATTATCAAGATTTATATTATTACTCTGCTCCCAAAAGTATGAAAGATAAACCAAAGAGCTTAGATGAATTGGATCCAAAACTTTTAGAAACTTACAAAAAACTTGGAATTCCTTTACAAGAGCAAGCAAGATTAAATGGAATTGCAGTTGATGCTGTATTTGATTCAGTTTCTGTAGCTACTACTTTTAAAGATGAATTAACGAAACAAGGAATTATCTTTTGTCCTATATCAGAGGCAATTCAAAATCACCCTGAATTAGTAAAAAAATATTTAGGCTCTGTAATTCCAACAAGTGATCATTTTTTTGCAACATTAAATTCAGCAGTTTTTACAGATGGTTCTTTTGTATACATTCCAGAGGGTGTTAGATGTCCAATGGAACTATCAACTTATTTTAGAATTAACGCATCTAATACAGGTCAATTTGAAAGAACTTTAATTATTGCTGATAAAGGAAGCTATGTTAGCTATTTAGAGGGTTGTACAGCTCCAATGAGAGACGAAAATCAACTACATGCTGCAAATGTGGAATTAATTGCACTTGATGATGCGGAAATAAAATATTCAACAGTTCAGAATTGGTATCCAGGTGATAAAGATGGTAAAGGTGGAATTTATAATTTTGTAACAAAAAGAGGTTTGTGCAAAGGTAAGAATTCTAAAATTTCATGGACTCAAGTTGAAACAGGTTCTGCAATAACTTGGAAATATCCTAGTTGTATTCTTAAAGGAGATAATTCGGTTGGTGAGTTCTACTCAATAGCTATCACTAACAATCATCAAAAAGCTGATACAGGTACTAAAATGATCCATTTAGGCAAAAACACTAAAAGTAAAATAATTTCTAAAGGAATATCAGCTGGTAGTTCAGATATGACTTATAGAGGCTTAGTTGATATTTCATCAAAAGCCAAAAATTCAACTAATTATACTCAATGTGACTCTTTATTAATGGGTAATAAATGTGGGGCTCACACTGTTCCTTATATAAAAAATAAAAATTCTGAGTCCAATATTGCTCATGAGGCAACCACATCTAAGATTAGTGAAGAGCAGTTACATTATTGTCAACAAAGAGGATTAAATCCGGAGGAAGCAGTTGGCCTGATTGTTAACGGTTTTTGTAAAGAAGTATTGCAACAATTGCCTATGGAATTCGCTGTAGAAGCTCAAAAACTTGTAGGTATAAGTCTAGAAGGAAGTGTAGGTTAATGCTTAAAATAAATAATTTAAATGCAATAATTGATAATAAGTCTATTTTAAATGGGCTATCATTAGATATAAATCCGGGTGAGGTTCATGCAATTATGGGTCCTAATGGATCTGGAAAAAGTACATTATCAAATATTCTATCTGGAAAAAAAGGTTACGAAGTTTCTGGGGAAGTTCTTTTTGAAGAAAAAGATTTATTTGAACTTGAAACAGAGGAAAGAGCACATAAGGGTATATTTTTGGCCTTCCAATATCCCTTAGAAATTCCAGGAGTAAATACAAATATATTTTTAAAAACTTCTTTGAATGCTGTGAGAAAAGCTAGAGGCGAGAAAGAGCTTGATGCTATTGAATTTCTAAAATTGGTAAAAGAAAAATCCAAAGAACTAAAATTTGATGAGGAAAAATTAAATAGACAATTAAATGTTGGTTTTTCCGGTGGTGAAAAAAAGAAAAATGAAATTCTACAAATGTCGTTGTTAGCTCCAAAACTATCAATTTTAGATGAAACAGACTCAGGCCTAGATATTGATGCTTTAAAGATTGTTGCAGATGGAGTTAATACACTTAGAGATAAAAACAATTCATTTTTAATTATCACACACTACCAAAGATTACTTGATTACATAAAACCTGATTTTGTGCACGTTTTGATGAATGGAAAAATTGTAAAATCTGGTGGTCCAGATTTAGCTTTAGAATTAGAAAAAAAAGGTTATGAAAATTTTAATTAAATGAAAGAACAGTTACAAAAAGATTTTGATAATAGTATAAAAAATTTAAGTTTATCTCAAAAAGATATTGAAATAAAAAAATTTTGTTTGGACAATTTCATAGACAAAGGTTTTCCAAATAGAAAAGAGGAAGATTGGAAATTTTCAGATTTGAATCAAATAATAAAAAAAAATATTGGAGAACTTAGTTTCTATAATGACCAAACATCTACTAATAAAGTTGATACATCTGTATTTGTAGATGGATTAGAGCATAATAAAATAGTTTTTATAAATGGTAGAATTGAAAAAATTGATTTTGAATATGAAAAAAAAGATCAAATAGAAATAATTGATCAATCAGAAACTATTAATGAATTTAAAAATAGTAATTCATTATCTGACTTAAACAATGCTTTTACTAATAAATGTTTTAAAATATTGGTAAAAAAAGGTTATCAGTTAGTAAAACCTTTAATTATCTATCATACAACAAATTCAAAAATTTGGTCTAAAAACATTAATTTACGACTTAATTTTGAACTAGATAAAGATAGCACATTAAGATTAATTGATTTGTTTAATGATACATCTGAAAAGAATTTTTTAAATATATTTTATAACTTTGAATTAAAGGAAAATGCAGTTTTAAAAAATTATAAAGTAGATAAATTTGAAAATAAAAATATCAAGTATTCTTTTAACAATATTGATCAAGATAAGAATAGTATTTCTGAAACATTTATTTTATCCGCTGGATCAAATTTTTCTAAAAATGAGATAAATTGTAATTTAAATGGAGTTTACGCATCAGCTTTTGTAAATGGTATTTTTTCATTAAATAATCACAAGCACCACGAAATCAGATCAATAATAAATCATTTAACTGAAAATACAAAAAGTTATCAACTAATTAAAAGTGTTTTAGATGAAAGGTCTAAAGCTGTGTATCAAGGAAAAATATTTGTAAATTCGGATGCCCAGAAAACTGATGGATATCAATTGAGTAAAGCAATATTACTGAATAAAGACTCAGAGTTTAATGCCAAGCCTGAATTAGAAATTTATGCTGATGACGTTAAATGTTCCCATGGTTCAGCTTCAGGCAGTTTAAATGAAGATTCTATATTTTATTTAATGTCTAGAGGTTTGAGTTATCAGCAATCAAGAGAGCTATTAATCAATGGTTTTCTGCTTGATGTTGTCGAAAAAATTACTGACTCAGAAATAAAAAACTTAATCAAAAATATGATTGGAATTAAAGAATGAATATTGATCAGATAAAAAAAGAATTTCCAATTTTTGATGAAAAAATTAAAAATAATGATCTAGTTTATTTAGATAGTGCGAATTCATCTCAAAAACCTAAGATAGTTGTAGATAGAATTAATGAATTTTATACCAAACAATTTTCAAATGTTGGCAGAAGTGTTCATTATCTTGCAGTTGCTGCTACTAATTTGTATGAAAATACAAGAACATCTGTTCAAAAATATATTAACGCTAAAGATAAAAATGAAATTGTCTTTACAAAAGGTGCTACTGAAGCATTAAATTTAGTTGCTAATACATTGGGTCAAAGCTACTTACAGGAAGGTGACGAAGTATTAATTACAGAACTAGAACATCATTCAAATTATGTTCCATGGCATTTCTTGAGGAAATCAAAAAATATAAAAATTAATTTTGCTGAAATAAACGAAGAAGGTGAAATCACTCTTGAGGAAATAGAAAAAAAAATAACTCCAAAAACAAAATTAATTTCTATTACTCATCTATCTAATGTAACAGGTGCAATTTTACCTGTAAAAGAAATTACTCAGCTTGCACATTCAAAAGGAATAATTGTTGTAGTCGATGGATGTCAGGGAGCGCCACATTTAAAACTAAATATGCAAGATTTAGATTGTGATTTCTATGCAATTTCATGTCACAAAATGTATGGACCTACAGGTTTGGGAGTTCTTTACGGTAAAAAAAAATGGTTAGAAGAATTACCTCCATACCAAGGTGGTGGAGGAATGATAAATGAAGTTAAAAAAGATAGGATTTCCTATGGTGAATTGCCAAACAAATACGAGGCAGGAACTATGGCAACAGCACAAGTAATTGCTTTCAACCAATCAATAAAATTTTTAGAAAGCATTGGTATAGAAAATGTTATGAAGCACGAAGCAGACTTAGTTGAATATGGACAAGAGCTATTACAAAAAAATAACTCAGTTAAACTTATTGGAAATCCAAAAAATAAAGGAGGGGTTTTATCATTCACTATAGAAGGAGTTCACCCTCATGATATTGCAACTATCTTGGATGAAGACGGGGTAGCAATAAGAGCAGGACATCATTGTTGTCAAATTCTACATGACAAATTAAATATCCCAGCTAGTGCTAGAGCATCAGTTGGTATTTATAATACAAAAGAAGATTTAGATCAGCTAAACCAGTCTATAAACAACTGTAAAAAAATATTTAATTTATAATGAATTTAAAAGAGCTATATCAAGAAATTATATTAGAACACGGTAAGAATCCTAGAAATCTTAGAAAGACAGAAGGTTTTAATAAAGACGCTAAAGGTAACAATCCTCTTTGTGGTGATAATGTTCATGTTTACTTAAAACTAAATGGACAAAAAATTGTAGAGGATGCATCATTCGAAGGAAGTGGTTGTGCGATTTCAATGGCTTCAGCTTCTATAATGACAGATTTAATTAAAGGAAAAAATGAGCATGAGGCTAAAGAGATAGTTGAGGATTTTTTAGGTATGATTAAGGAAAATCCTGAATTAAAATCCAAGTATTTGAGCGAAGATGAAAAAACTAAACTAATGTGTTTATCTGGTGTCAAGCAATATCCAATGAGAGTTAAGTGTGCAACTTTATCTTGGCATACAATGGTTTCTGCTTTTGATGAAAAAATGGAAGAAGTAAAAACTGAGAATTAAATTATGTCAAAAAAAGAACAAATAATTGAAGAAATAAGAAAAATTTATGATCCTGAGTTACCTGTAAATATCTACGAATTGGGTTTGATTTATGATATTAAAGTAAAAGATGAAAAGTTTGCTATTATTAAAATGACTTTGACAACTCCAAACTGTCCAGTTGCAGAAAGTTTGCCAAAAGAAGTGAAAGAGGGTGCAATGCAGGTTGAAGGTATAGAGGATGTAGATCTTGAATTAGTTTGGGATCCTCCCTGGAACAAAGATATGATGTCAGAGGCAGCAAAATTGGAATTGAATTTGTAATGAACCCAATAATTAAATTAAGCGATAACGCAGCTTTAAGAATAAAAGAGATAATGTCTAATGCTGAAAAAGATTCTATTGGTGTTAGAGTATCAGTTAAATCAGGTGGATGTGCAGGGATGTCTTATGTAATGGAGTATACAAAAAAGTTAAATCCTAATGATGAAGTTATTGAGGATAAGGGTGTGAAAGTATTCGTTGATTCAGCTGCTATTATGTATCTGCTTGGCACTGAAATGGATTACAAAAAGGAGGAATTGTCCTCGTCATTTGTGTTTAATAATCCTAATGAAACTGAGCGTTGTGGCTGCGGAGAGTCCTTCAAAATATCATAAGTTGTATTATCCCATTAATTGCATATCTGTATTGCATTGTATGCATATCTAATATATAGATTCTATATGAACAAATTTGAGTTTAAAAATCTTGTTAAAAACTTGAAAGACTCTTTAAAGGAGAAAACATTCTTTAAAGAACTACGTAAAGAAGTTGAAACAGGTGCGAACGGCACACAAGATTACGTAGTCAAAAAAGGTGTTAACAAAGATACAATTGCAACAACTAGACAGTAATATAGTTTATTAGCTACTGTAATACATCTCAAACTCTACAGGATGAGGTGCATGTTCAAATTTGTGAATTTCTTCAAACTTAAGAGCAATGTAAGCATCAATCTGATCGTCAGTAAAGACACCGCCTTGAGTTAAAAACTCTCTGTCTTTATCTAAACTTTCCATTGCTTCTCTTAATGAACCACAAACTGTTGGGATAGCTTTAACTTCTTCAGGTGGCAATTCATATAAATCTTTATCAAAAGACTCACCAGGATGAATTTTATTTTTAATTCCATCAATTCCAGCCATCAACATAGCTGCGAAAGTTAAATATGGGTTTCCTGCAGCATCTGGAAATCTAATCTCACATCTTGCACCTTTTTTGCTTAATGTGATCGGTATTCTACAAGAAGCAGATCTATTTCTTGCTGAATATGCAAGTAGAACTGGAGCTTCAAAACCTGGAATCAATCTCTTGTAACTGTTTGTTGTAGAGTTAGCAAAAGCATTAATTGCTTTAGCGTGTTTTAGAATTCCACCAATATAATGTAATGCGGTTTCGCTTAATCCAGAATACGCATCACCTGAAAACACCGGAGTATCACCTTTCCAAATGGATTGATGGATGTGCATACCTGAGCCATTGTCACCAGCAACTGGCTTTGGCATAAAAGTTGCAGTTTTTCCAAATGAATGTGTAACCATTTGAACAACATATTTATATAATTGCACGTTATCAGCTTGGTTTACTAAAGTTCCAAAATACATTCCAAGCTCGTGCTGACTAGGAGCAACTTCATGGTGATGTTTTTCAACTTTAATACCAACTTCTTTCAAATTTTTAAGATACTCACCACGCATGTCTTGTTCACTATCAACTGGTGGTACTGGGAAATATCCTCCTTTAATTTGAGGTCTATGACCCATATTTCCATTTTCATATTCTTTACCTGAATTGTAAGGACCTTCTTTACTATCTAATTTAAATCCACACTCATTCATATCATTTTTGATTCTTACATCGTCAAAAACAAAAAATTCTGGCTCAGGTCCAAAAAAAGCTTTATCACCTATACCTGAAGCTTTTAAATATTCTTCAGCTTTTTTAGCAACACCTCTTGGATCTCTTTCATAAGGATCTTTTTTAATTGCATCTAGAATGTCACAAAACAAAACCACAGTATTATGAGACGTAAAAGGATCCATGAACATTCTTGCAGTATCAGGTTTTAAAATCATGTCAGACTCATTAATTGCTTTCCAACCAGCAATAGACGAACCGTCAAAAAAGACACCTTCATTCAACATACCTTCATCAACTATTGAAGCATCCATTGTTAAGTGTTGAAGTTTTCCTCTTGGATCGGTGAATCTTAGATCCACAAATTCTGCTTCTTTTTCTTTGATAAATTTTAATACGTTTGCTGCACTCATTTTGTCTCCTATGTAATTTTGTTTGGCCTAATTAGCAAAAAAATACTTAAAAATATTGCTTATTTAATAAATAACACCTATGCAATTTTCACATAAGTAGTGTAATTAGTCACTAAAATAATAAATATATTAAAACTGTGAAATCAATATTAAATAAAGAGCCAGTTTTAAGGGCAGAAAAATCGCTAAAACAATTTAATTCAGATATTAAAGTGATTGTTTTAGAGCAAACTGCTAGAACAGCTAACGATGCAGCTACAGCTTTAGGTTGCAAAGTAGGGGCAATTGTTAAAAGTTTACTTTTTAAAGCAGGGAATAGTTATGTTTTATGTTTAGTTTCTGGAGATAAAAGGTGTTCATTAAATAAATTAAAAAAAATTTTAAATCAAAAAGATGTTTCAATGGCTAACCCAGAAGATGTTAAAAAAATTACTGGGTATACAATTGGTGGAGTATCTCCAACAGGACATTTAACAAAAATAAAAATTTTTATTGATGAAACTTTAAATAGATTTTCTTCAATTTTTGCAGCCGCAGGTCATCCTAATGCAGTATTCGAAATAAATTTTGAAAATTTAATTGCTTTAACCTCTGGTGAGATAAACGAAATAACAGAATGAGAAAACCACAATTAGTTGATTATTTGTTGTTGACATTATTGTCATTAATATGGGCGTCTGCTTTTTTTAATATAAAGATTGCCACGTACTCATTTGGACCTATTACAATAGGTTTTTTAAGATCTTTTTTAGGAGCTATACCAGTTTTAATTTTATGTTTTTATAAAAATATAAAAATTGAAGCATTCTCAAAAGACTGGAAATGGTTTGCAATCATTGGATTGGTAAATTTAGTAATTCCATTCATACTAATATCTTATGGAGTGAATTTTGTTCAAAGTAACTTGGCAGCTATCTTGATGTCCACAACACCATTAAGCTCAACAGTTCTAGCTCACTTTTTTTTAAAAGGAGAAAAATTTAACTTATTAAAAACAATTGGATTATTAATAGGATTTTCAGGAATAGTATTTTTGTTTTCAGATAACTTTTTAATTAATGAAAATAACTTTATTGCTGCACTTTTGATTCTTCTTGGATCTACCTGTTATGTAATCGGAGGAGTTATAACATTAAAAATAAGCAATAAAGAAAATGAAAATGTTACGGGTTCAATTTTAATTTGGTCTACAATTATACTTCTTCCATTCACTTTAATTTTTGAAAAACCTTGGATGTTAAATCCTTCAACAGACTCTATTATATCCGTAATATATTTAGGAATTTTTCCTACTGGGATAGCATGGTTATTGAGATTCAGAATTTTAAAAACAAATGGTCTCATATTTCATTCACAGGTTTCATATATCATTCCGATATTTGGAATTATTTTAGGATACATATTTCTTAATGAAATAATTACCTCAAAAATAATTGTTGCATTAATTGCTGTATTTATTGGAATATATTTAGCAAGAAAAGCAGATTATAAAAACATTACTTAAGCTTTGCCATTGCTTTTATGTGAGCAGGACCAGTTTCACAACAACCTCCAATAATTGTTGCTCCATTTTCCTTAAATTTTTTTGCAATTTCATGAAACTTATCTGGTGTAAGATCATGTCTTTTTCCTAAAAACTCATTTGGATTTCCCTTAGTTTTTAAATAATTAGCTGTGTATCCGTTTTTTGGTTTAGTGGTAATAAATCCATTTAATTTAAATCCAAATGGTACGTTTAATTTTTTGATTTCTTCAAGATTGTGCTCATAATTTTCAGGTGAAACACAAGACAACATGACGCCTAAAAGATTTCCATCAATAATACTTTTAATATCTGAAATTTTTTCACCACTAGGTAACTTTGTACCTTCTGATATATGAATTCCTATTAAATAAGGTTTTTTGAATTCTTTAATTGCCTTAATACCACATTTAAACTCTCTAATGCTGCTCCAAACATCAAAGTAATAAAAATCTACATATTCATTTAATAATCTAGCCTGTTCATTAAAGTCTTTAGTGATTTCAACCTCACTTCTTATATCCTCTTCATAAGTTAAACGTTGAGGTGGCAAACCTCCAGCAATCATTATATTTGGATATTCATTTTTCACTTTTAAAGCAATTTCTCCTGCTTTTTTATTAAGATATTCGAATTTATCTTCAATGTTGTTTTCACTTAGTCTTTTTCTTCTTGTGGTAAAAGTTGTTGTAACAATTACTTCTGCCCCAGCTTTCACAAAATCTTTATGTGTATTCTCTAATAATTCATGATATTCAGAATTTAGTATCGCATTAGCGCTCCATAAAGTTCCATTTGTTTTCATACCACGAGCCAAAAGCTCTTGGCCCATTCCACCATCTAGTATTCTTGTTTCTTTAAAAAAATTAATGTTCATCTTATCCTCACTTTTTTAGTGCTTCAGCTTTATGCTCGGTGCACAATACAGTTCAACTACCTTGCTTATTTGATTATTTTGGGATTTCCATTTTAGCAGTTTATGCCCGCAATAGGATCAAATCGGCAACAACTTTATAAATCCTAATTAAATATTTGCAAACTATTTTTTCAATATTAAGTTATAAGTTTAATTCCCATCCTTATTGCAACAAAAATTACAAGAAAAGAAGTTAATATAGCTAAAATTTTATTCGATAAAAGTTTAATGTTTAATAAGCTACCAATTTGTCCTCCAATAAGCACCGTTAAAAACAATGGCCAATAGTTAGTAACCTGATTTAAAACCTGATCTTTTGTTAGCTGTCCAGCTATTCCAAAGATAGAATTAATTAATATAAATAAAGATGCACTACTTGTGATATGTCTTGGGTATCCAGCTTTTATTAAAAATAGAAGGGGGCTTAAAAAAATTCCTCCACCAATGCCTACTAACCCTGATATAAAGCCAATTAGCGATCCAATAGAAATTGAGATTAATCTTGGTATTTGGTTAATTTTAATTTTCTCTTTATTAAAAGATTTACTCTCAATTAATAAAAAAATGCCTGCAACCAACAAAACACAAAATAATAAAATCTCAAATAAAGTTTTTTCAATTGTTATTGATCCTCCAATAAATGCAAAAGGAATAGAGCCAATTAAATAAGGAAAAAGTAAATTAAAATTTATGTTTTTAGATCTTATAAAATTAATAGAATTACCAGATACAACAATAATATTACATACAAGAGCTATAACGGGAAATATTGTGTAGGGTACACCCCAAATTAAAAGTATTGCAAGATATGTTGAACCACCCCCAAAACCAACACTTGAGTATATTAATGCAGTTACAAAGAATAGAATTGATAATATAATCATTTTTAAATTATGGATGTAAATATAGCTTTATTAACTGTAACAGATACAAGAACATTTGATAATGATAAATCGGGTGCAATCTTGGTCGAAAAAATTAAAGAGGCCAAGCATAAATTAATTGATAGAAAAATTTGCAAAGATAATAAAGAAGATATTGTTAAAATTTTAAAAGAATGGACAAATCAAAAAGATATAGATGTCATAATCACCACCGGAGGAACAGGTCTAACTGGAAGAGATATAACTCCCGAAGCTGTAAATGAAATTGCTGATAAACATATACCTGGATTTGGAGAGGTTTTTAGAACAATAAGTCTAAAAACAGTTGGAACATCATCTATACAATCTAGAGCTTGTGCAGCTTTATCTAATGGTAAATATATATTTGCATTACCAGGATCCTCAGGTGGTGTAACTGATGCGTGGGATGGAATATTAAAGCATCAATTAGATATTAATCACAAACCTTGTAATTTTGTAGAATTATTCCCTAGACTTAAAGAGAAATAATTATTTTTGATATTTATCTTTCCATTCAGAATAAGGCATCCCGTAAACATGTTCTCTTGCATCAGGATCAGAAATTTCAATACCTTTCTTTTCAGCTTCTTCTCGGTACCATTTAGAAAGACAGTTTCTACAAAAACCCGCAAGATTCATTAGATCAATATTTTGTACATCTTTTCTTTCTCTAAGATGAGAAATTAATCTTTCAAAAGCTGCAGATTGTAATTCTTTTTTTGTATTTTCGTCCATAATTTATTATATGTTTAATTCATGAAATTAACAGGATCTTATAAAATTAATTTAGAAAAACAAAAAGTTTGGGAAGCATTAAATGATCCAGAAATACTAAAACAAGCAATCCCTGGATGTGAAGAGTTTAATAAAAAATCTGATACTGAATTTTCTGCAAAAGCTACAAATAAAATTGGACCTTTTAATGCAACATTTACTGGAGAAATTGAGTTAAAAGATTTAAATCCTCCTAACAGTTATAAAATTTTAGGATCTGGAAATTCTTTAGTTGGTTTTGCTTCAGGCGAAGCCGAGGTTAAACTTGAGAATATTGATACAGGAACAAATTTAATTTATTCTGTAGAAGCGCAAGTAGGTGGTAAAATCGCACAAGTAGGTTCAAGACTTATAGACATGACAGCAAAAAAAATGGCAGATATTTTTTTTGGTAAATTTTCTGAATTAATTTCTTCTGAAAAAAATGAATCGAGTGAGATAACTGTGTCAGATGATCAAAAAGTTACTGAATCAAAAGTTAATTATAGATATTTAGCTGCAGCAGTAGTTCTAGGAATTTTCTTGATTTATTGGATGTTTTTAAAATAAAATTCTAGTCTAAGTAGAGTTTAAATTTGATAGTTGCCTTTATATTCTCAAAATGATTAAATCTTTACGGGTAAAGATATTAATCAATGGAGAGATTATGAGTAAAATTTCACTAGAAGTTAATGGAAGAAAAGTTGAAAAAGAAGCTCCTGATAACACTTTATTATCTACATTTTTAAGAGAGCATTTACAGCTAACAGGCACACATATCGGATGTGATACTAGCCAATGCGGAGCATGTGTAGTTCATGTTGATGGAAATTCTTTAAAAAGTTGTACAGCTTTAGCAGCTGATGTTAATGGATCAAAAGTTACAACAATTGAAGGTTTAGAAACAAATGGAAAAATGCATCCAATGCAAGAAGCATTTAAAAAACTTCACGGTCTACAGTGTGGTTTTTGTACACCAGGAATGGTTATGAGTGCAATTGATCTTCTACAAAAAAATAAAAAACCATCAGACACAGAAATAAGAGATTGGTTAGAGGGAAATATTTGTAGATGCACTGGATATCAAAATATAGTTGCCGCGGTTAAAGAAGCAGCAACAAAAATGTAATTTTAAGGAGGAAAAAGAAAATGGCAAGTTTAGTAGGTTCTAGAGTTGAGAGAAAAGAGGATAAAAGATTTTTAACTGGCAAAGGTAGATATACAGCAGATATTAATTTAGCAAATCAAACTTATGCAATTTTTGTTAGGTCTCCACACGCAAGAGCATCTATTAAAAAATTAAATATTGATAAAGCATTAAAATCATCAGGAGTGGTTAGCATACTTACTGGAAAAGAAATAGCTGATGATAAAATTGGAGGTTTGATAGCAGGTTGGGCAATTAGAAGTGAAGATGGTACAGAAATGAAATGTCCAGGAAACCCACCACTAGCTAAAGATAATGTAAATTTTGTTGGAGATCCTGTAGCTGTCGTAATTGCTGAAAGTCTAGCAGAAGCAAAAGAAGCGGCAGAAAAAGTTGAAGTAGATTACAAGGTATTAAAGGCAGTCACAAGCACTGCAGACGCTATGAATGGAGATACTATTCATGAAGGAATTGATAAGAATCTTTGTTTTGATTGGCTATTAGGTGATAGACAAAAAGTTAAAGAAGCATTTGATAAGGCTGACAAAGTAATTTCTATTGATATCATTAATAATAGATTAATTCCAAATGCAATGGAGCCAAGAGCATGTGTTGCTGATTACAATACAGCATCTGAAGAGATTACTTTATATACAACAAGTCAAAATCCACATCTATCAAGATTGATAATGTCTGCTTTTGGAAATGTAGCTCCCGAACATAAGTTAAGAGTTGTAGCGCCAGATGTTGGTGGTGGTTTTGGTTCTAAAATAAACGTTTATAACGAAGATATTGTTTGTAGCTGGGCATCTAAAAAAATAAATAGAGCTATCAAGTGGGTTGCTGAAAGATCAGAATCTTTTTTAACTGATATACATGGAAGAGATCACGTTACTCATGCAGAATTAGCGGTTACTAAAGATGGAAAATTTCTTGGTTTTAAAAACGAGACAATAGCAAACCTTGGAGCTTATGCTCGAGTATTTGGAACAGTTACACCAACTTATTTATTTGGACCTTGTGCAACTGGGGTTTATGAAATTCCAGCAGCTTATACAAATGTCAAAGCCGTATATACAAATACTGCTCCAGTAGATGCTTATAGAGGTGCAGGTAGACCAGAAGCTACATATACAATAGAAAGATTAGTTGAAAAAGCTTCAATGGAGTTGGGAATAGATAAAACAGAGCTTAGAATTAAAAACTTCCCTACAACATTTCCTTTTAAACAAACTTTGGTTCATACAGTAGATTCTGGTGATTATGTTGCTGGAATGGAAAAAGCAAAACAGATGGCAGACTACAAAGGTTTTGTGGCCAGAAGAAAAGAGTCTGAGGCTAAAGGAAAACTAAGAGGAATAGGGGTTACATCATATTTTGAAGCATGCGGTATTGCTCCTTCAGCTGCTGTAATGTCTTTAGGATGTGGAGTTGGATTATGGGAATCTGCAGAAGTAAGATTTAATCCAACTGGACAAGTGACTGTTTACACAGGTTCACATAGTCATGGACAAAGTCACCAAACAACTTTTGCTCAAATAGCAGCTGATGAATTAGGTGTTCCAATAGAAAACATAGATATCGTTCATGGTGACACAGATAAAGGAACATTTGGTATGGGAACATACGGTTCTAGATCTTTAGCTGTTGGTGGTATTGCTATTGTCAATGCTTGTAAAAAAATAGTTGAAAAAGGTAAAAGAGTTACAGCAAAAATGTTAGAGGCAAATCCAGAAGATGTTGAGTTTAAAGATGGTGAATTTGTCGTTTCTAAATCAAATAAAAAGAAAACAATAGGAGAAGTAGCTTTTGCTTGTTATTTACCTGGTGTAAGAGATGAAATGAAATCTCCATTGCCAGAAGGTGATGAGCCTGGTTTAAAAGAAACTTCTTTTTATGATCCTTCAAACTTTTCTTTTCCAGCAGGAACACATATTGCTGAAGTTGAAATAGATCCTGAAACAGGACATGTTAAGCTTGAAAAGTATACAGCTTGTGATGATTTTGGAAGAATAATTAATCCAATGGTTGTCGAGGGACAAGTTCATGGTGGTCTTGCTCAAGGTATAGGCCAAGCATTGTATGAAAATGCAGAGTATGATGAAACAGGTCAGTTGATGACAGGATCTTATATGGATTATACGATGCCACGTGCAGATAATTTTCCTGAGTTTAACATTGGTTATACTTGTACACATGCAACTACAAATCCTTTAGGAGTTAAAGGCTGTGGAGAAGCGGGAGCAATAGCAGCACCACCTACTGTGATGAATGCTGTAATTGATGCCTTAGGTGGACAAGAAGTTACTATGCCAGCTACAGCTGAAAAAGTGTGGAAGGCTTGTAAAAATTTAAAAAAATCTAACGCAAAAGCAGCATAGGAGGTTCATGAAAGATTTTAATTATCATTCTGTAAAAGATAGTAAAGAGGCATCTAAACTTGCTTCATCAAGTTCCGCTTTTTTAGCAGGAGGAATGACTACTATTCCTTCAATGAAGCTAGGTTTAGCTACTTATAAAGATTTAATTGATATAAAAAATATCAAAAAATTAAGTGGCATTAAAGTAAGTGGGAAGTCAGTTACAATAGGAGCCGCAACTAAACATGTTGAAGTTTCAAATTCTAAAGATGTAAAAAAAAGCAATTCCATCATTGTCTAGTTTGGCTGAAGGAATTGGTGATCCTCAAGTAAGAAATAGAGGAACGATAGGTGGCTCGATAGCAAATAACGATCCATCAGCAGATTATCCATCAGCGTGTATTGCTTTAAACGCAACAATACATACGAATGAAAGAAAAATTGAAGCGGCAAAGTTCTTTAAAGGAATGTTTGAGACAGCTTTAAAAAAGGGTGAGTTAATTGAAGCTATAGAATTTCAAATACCAGAAAAATCTAGCTATCAAAAACATCCTAATCCTGCATCTAGATATGCAATCGTTGGAGTATATGTGGCTAAACATAAAGGAGATGTAAACGTTGCAGTTACTGGTGCAAAATCATGTGTTTATAATGATAAAGAAATGTCGAAAGCTCTATCGGGTAATTTTTCCTCTTCTTCAATAGATGGAATGGATCTAGATAGTTCAGAAATGAACTCTGATATGCATGCTTCTGCAGATTTTAGAGCTAGTTTAGTTGTCACTCAGGCTAAAAAAGCCGTTGATGCTTGTTAGTTAAAAACTATATTTTATCAGATGAAAAATTCATTTGATGAGAAAATATTAGACGAAGCTAAAGATTGGATCAAAGCTAATCAAAAAGTAGTTTTAGCAACTGTAATTCAAACCTGGGGATCATCACCTAGACAAGTTGGTAGCAGAATGATTGTGAACGAAAAAGGAGATTTTTCAGGATCAGTTTCTGGTGGATGTGTGGAGTCTGCAGTTGTGAGTGAGTGTCTATCGTTAATTAAAGACAACAAGCCTTGTAAAAAAATAGAATTTAAAGTTTCGAACGAGAGCGCGTGGGAAGTGGGTCTAGCATGTGGTGGAGAAATAGCAGTATATATTGAGCAGATACACTAATGAAAATTAAAACACTTGAAGAAATATTAAAAAAAAAATCATCAAAAACTGAGTTTGCAATACTTACAAATTTAGAAAATGGTGATAGTGAAATTTATTTACCTGGCACTTCTCCAAAAGGAGAATTTTCAAAATATGCTGTTGAAATAGAAAATTTTTTTAAATCAAAAAAAAACGGGATTATAGAAAATTCAGAGATATTTGTTGAAACTTATATAAAACCAATAAAAGTAATTATTGTTGGGGCTGTACATATTGCACAATATTTAGTTGATTTTGCAAAAAGTTTAAATTTTGAAATTAGTATCATAGATCCAAGAGGATATTTTGCATCTGAGCAAAGATTTCCTGAAATTAAAGTTATTAACAAATGGCCAAAAGAAGCTTTTGAAGAAATTGAAACAAATTCTAGCACAGCCTTAATAGCTTTAACACATGATCCAAAAATAGATGATCCTGCTCTGCAATACGCATTAAAAAATAAATTTTATTATATAGGAGCACTTGGTAGCAAAAAAACTCACGAAAATAGATGTCAAAGATTAACAGAAGCTGGATTTACTAATGATGATATTAATTCAATTCACGGACCAATTGGAATTAAGCTAGGAGGTAAATCTGCTCCAGAGATTGCTCTTTCTATTATAGCTCAATTAGTTTCGGAAACTTATAAAAAGTGATTAAAGCTATATTACTTGCAGCTGGCCAATCAAAAAGAATGAAATCAGAAAATAAGCTTATTAAGTTATATAAAAAAAAACCGTTAATAAATTATTCATTAAATGTATTAAAAAAAAGCAAAGTAAACAAAATTATAATAGTCCTTGGTTATCAATATAAAGAAGTGAAAAAAATAATAAAAAAAAACAACAGAATTATTTTTACCTATAATAAAAACCACAAAAAAGGAATGGCCTCATCCATAAAAATAGGATTAAAAAAATTATCTAAAAATGACAACGGTTTTATTATAGCTCAGTCGGACATGCCATTTGTTAAACTATCAGATATTAATAAAATTTGCAGATCTATAAAAACTAAAAAATTTTTAGTCCACGCATTAAAACATAAAAATAGACTAGGTAATCCCATTGGTTTTGATATTTCTTTAATAAAAAAATTTAAAAATATTAAAGGTAAGTTTGGAGCAAAATTTATGGTTAAAAGGCTTAAAAATAGAACAAATTTTATTAATACAAACAGCACTAAATCCTTTAAAGATTTTGATAAAGATTCAGATTTTAGAAGCTGATTTAGTAATTTTAATCCTAAAAAGTAATAGAATTATTAAAATTATTAAAAATATAAGTGGTTTAAAAAATATTGTTTTTGATAGCCAAATAAAATGAAGTACACCAAAAATTGCAATTACATAAATTAATCTATGAATTTTTTTCCAATTTTGTTTTAACAGTCTAACCATTTTTTCAGATGATGTTAGAGCAAGAGGAATTAATAAAAGCCAAGCTGAAAAGCCAATAAAAATAAACTTCTTTTTTAAAACATCATTTATTAATGGTTTAAAATCAAACCTGTAATCCAGACCAACATAACTCAACATATGAATAGATGCGTAAAAAAAAGCAAACAAACCAAGCATTCTTCTAAATTTAATCCACTCTAATGATTTTGTAATTTTTCTCATAGGTGTCATAGAAAGAGTTAAAAGAATGAAAATTAATGTCCATTCTCCAAAATGATTAATAATTCTATCAACAGGTTCTGGACCTAATTGATTAAAAATTATTTGATAAGTAATTATATAAATTGGCCAAAGAGAAATAAAAAAAACTATAATTTTAGAATATCTACTCAACTTACTTTAGTAATTTTTTTTTAAGTCCATACCGCTATAAAGACTAGCAACTTCATCCTCATAACCATTGAACATAGTTGTTGGTATTCTTGGACTAATTATACCCTCTCCAATAACTCTTTCCGTTGCTTGCGACCATCGAGGGTGATCTACATTAGGATTTACATTTGAGTAAAAACCATATTCTCTAGGTGATGCTTTCATCCATGAAGAGACAGGCATCTTTTCAACTAATTTTATATTTATAATTGCCTTAGCACTTTTAAATCCATATTTCCAAGGAACTATTAATCTTAATGGTGCACCATTTTGATTGGGTAATTGTTTTCCATATAATCCAGTTACTAAAATAGTTAAGTCATGCATAGCTTCATCAACCCTTAAACCTTCTTTGTATGGCCAATCTAAAATTGGAAATTTTTGTCCAATCATTTGCTCTGGATCAAGAACAGATGTAAATTTTACAAATTTACCTTTGCTAGTTGGTGATGCTTTTTTAAGTAATTTGTTTAAAGGAAACCCAAGCCAAGGTATTATCATTGACCATCCTTCGACACATCTTAATTTATAAATTCTCTCTTCGGATGGAAACATTGATATGATTTCTTCCATAGAAAGTGATATTGGATTTTCAACTTCTCCATCAATTGTTACATTCCATGGTTTAGTTTTGAATTTTTGAGATCTTTCAACCGGATCTGACTTGCCGGTACCAAATTCATAATAATTATTGTAAGTAGTTACATATCTATATTCAGTAAGTTTTAAATCTTCCTGATTAGAAAGTGCGTTAGCTGAAACATTAAAATTTTGGCTTAAAAATACAGAACCTGCAGCTAGCCCAAATTTTTTAATAAAATTTCTTCTATTTTTGTAAATATTTTCTGGTGTAATTTCTGAATTTTTAAATTTTATCATTTTAATTATTTAGAGATATTCCTTTTAACCATTCGCTTTCTTCATTTTTATAATGTTCTTTTTTCCAAATCGGTGATCTTTTTTTAATTTCTTCAATTATATATCTAGATAACACAAAAGCTTGATCTCTATGTTTACAAGCTACACCAATAATGATGCTTTTTTCTTTTAAACCCACATATCCTTTAACATGCTCAATAAATACTGCTTTTTCTTTAATATTTAGCTTGTTATCAGCTTCTTCATAAATTTCTTCAAAACTTTTTATAACCATATTTTCTTTGGCATCATAGGTAATACCAGTAACTGTTTTATTTTCATTTAAATCTCTAACAGTTCCAACAAAATATATTACAGCGCCAAATTTCGATTGAT
>CACJRQ010000013.1 GCA_902595885.1 uncultured Pelagibacteraceae bacterium | reverse complement strand
AAGACCCTCTTTATAAAGTTCTGAAATTTTAGTATTTGAAGTGACAATAATTTTAATATCTTCTTTAAAGATTTGATGAAATAGTTTTCCTAAAATCATCGCATCAACGATATTTGTTACTTGAAATTCATCAAAATAAATTAGAGTGGCTTTGGATTTTAAATTTTTAACAAAATGGTTGATTAAATTTTCTTCATTTTTTTCTTTTCGCTCATGAACAAAATCATGAAAACCTAACATAAACTCATTAAAGTGCTGCTTTAATTTTTTTTCTTGGAGATGATCATAAAAAAAATTTAAAATCATTGTTTTACCTACCCCTACACCACCATATAAGTAAAATCCTTTTTTAGATTTTTTTTTAGAAAATAGTTTTGAAAAAAATGATTTAAAATTAGTATAATAATATTTATCTAATTTTTCAATTACAGCGATTTGATTAGGATTAACTTCTAAATCTTGATTTTCACAATGAGAAATAAATATTTTTTCAAATTTTTTTGGCATCAATTTTTTTTAGTTTTAAAATCAATACCATACTCTGATCTTGGACCTTTTCTTAATCCAAATGGACCTGAAATAAACAAAGTTAACGGCTTAGTGCCTGGTTCCAAATCTACCCGGTGTAAATTATTAGCTGATCTAAAACCAATATAACCCGGCGGTCGCCAAAACCTACCTGTACTTAGTGTTTCCCAATAACCACCTTTCAAAATTATAGTCATATAAGGAAATGTATGATTGTGAACTCCCTCTCCGTGATCATCTGCTAACATCTCATGAATTAATATATTAAACGGAAACCATTTAGGTCGATGCCTCATTAGAACATAGTAACGATTCATCCAGGGTTTCGCTTCATTAAACTTTGGGTGGGAGGGGCCTCTATCTAATACTACTTTTTTTCTACCAATTTTTTCTAAAAATTTTAGGAACATGTTTAATTATATTGCACAATTGATCCATTTCTTACTACATACAAATTATTGTTATATATAAATGGCTCAGAGACTAAACTACCCGAAACTTTTTCAATCTTAATTATATTTCCATCTTCAATCCCTGCTACAATCATTTTACCATCTGAATTAGTTAAAAATAAATTTTTGCCTCCGATTACAAAACCAACAGGATAAATATTTTTCCTTTTTTTGACTTTATAATTAATAAATAAATCCGTAATTCTAACTATATTTCCTTTGTCTTTATCAATTAAGAATAAATAACCTTCATTAGAAATCGTAAAAATTATATTTCCAATCACAATAGGTTTAATATTAGAATTAACTTCATTTATCCAATTGGTAGTACCTGTTTTTAAATCAATTGAAAAAAATTGATTTTTGTTGTTTGAAAAAAAAATTGAATTTCCGTCTGACACTAGTTTGGATGTTTTAAAATCATAAGTCTCGCTCATTATTGAGCTACTCTGTGTGGGAAGTTGCCATGTTATTAATCCTGTTTCTATATCAACAGCAGTAATATCTCCTATAGAATTACTAAAAATAACCTTGTCATTAAAAATAATTAAAGAGTATTTAACATTTGAAATTGTGAAAGAGTCCTCTGTTTGTAAATTCCAACATTCTGAACCATCTTTAATTTTATAACATCTAAGAGTATTTTTATAATCGATAACAAATATTTTATTTTTATACTTTTTTATATTTGAGTTAAATGGATAAGCATTATTTTTTGACCAATTTAACTCTCCAGTACTTATATTTACAGAATAATATTTTGCTATGCTATCAGCCACTAAAAGATTTTGACCATCTATTAAGAAATTCAGCTTAGGTTTTAATTTTCTTTCAGCTTTTGAATAATAATTTTTTTTCCAAATAACCTTTTGATTATTAGAATATCTTATAATTGAACCTTTTTTATCAAAAAATATAATTCCATTTTCTAAAAAAATTGGTTTGAAATCAAGTTGATTTAATTCTTCAAAATTTGAAAATTTAAAGCTACCAATTTTTTTTAACTCGCCATTATAATTTTGAGAACCAAAATTATTTTGATCTTCGATTATTTTGCCACTTATTTTAATTTTAGATAAATCTAACTTTAATCCCTTATTGAATTCTGAAATTACTTTTTTTTCATCAGTTAAAACTTTTATTACATTTTTATTTTTACTTAGGTTATCTTCTTTATCTTTCCAAATCCTAGAATTTTCGTTTAATGAACAATTATTAAATAAAAATAATATAATGAAACTAAAAATTAATTTATTCACTCAAGTCTCTATTCAATCTTTTCTCTGCTTGTAACCTTATGTCTGGATTTGAATTTTCTAATGAAATGATTTGATTGAAAAATTCTTTTGCTTTTTGTTTTTGATTGTTTGCATAAAAGTATTCTGCCATTAAATACAAGGAATGGGATTTCCAAACACTGTTTGAATTCATAAGTGTATTTAACATTTTTAAAAGATCACTTTCCTGTGCACCATCTGCATTATAAAGTGCCTTTTTGTATATAATTAAATTTTTAATCTCACTGTCTAGTGAAGTTTCTTTGATTAAAATATCAAATAATCTATTGATTTTTGACTTATCACTAACAAGGTTGTTATCAATTATAAAGTAAAGTGACAAAGGAGAGTATGTTGGATCTTTCTTATTAATTATTTCAACCAAACTATTAACTGTTTTATTTTTTGTTTTTTCTGAATAATCTATTGTTATCGAATTAAATTTATCTGATATTTCTTTTTTTTTATTTGTTGAATATTTATCGTAAATAAAAACACTTATAATAATAATAATTAAAATAATTATACTTGATATTATTTTATTTTTATTTTTTACAAAAAAATTCTTAATTTTTTCATTTCTAGTATTAGCATTTATAATTGATAAATCTTCATCCATAACTAAATCATATTTCTTAAAACGTATTGCAGAATACCTCCATTTTTATAATACTCTAGTTCATTTTTTGTATCAATTCTGCATAAAGTTTTGATTTTTTTTATTTCACCAGATACATATTTGATTTCGACAGTTACTTCGTCTGAAGGATTAACACCTTTCTCAATATCTAAAATGCTAATTAACTCAGAACCAATTAATTTGAGATTTATTCTATTAACATCATTTACAAATTGTAATGGCAATATTCCCATACCAATTAAATTAGATCTGTGAATTCTCTCAAAACTTTCAGCAATAACTGATTTTATACCCAGTAATTTAGTTCCTTTGGCTGCCCAATCCCTAGATGATCCTGTTCCATATTCTTTTCCTCCAATTACAACTAAATCTGTACCTCTTTTTTTATATTCAACTACAGCATCATAAATAGGAAGAACTTTTTCCTCTGGATATAACTTTGTAAAACCACCTTCTGTACCAGGTGCCATCTCATTTCTAATTCTTATATTTGCAAAAGTTCCTCTCATCATAACCTCATGATTTCCTCTTCTTGAACCATAAGAGTTAAAGTCTTTTGGTAAAATCTGATGTTCCATAAAATATTCACCTGTTGGACTATCTTTTTGAATACTGCCAGCTGGTGATATATGGTCTGTTGTTACCATGTCCCCTAATATTAATAATGGTCTTGCATCTTTTATTTCTTTAAATCCTTCTGGTTCATCTGATAAAGAATCAAAGAAAGGAGGTTTTTTTACATAAGTTGAGCCTTCATCCCAATTGTAGATACTACTTTTATCCGTTTTAATTTTTTGCCATTGAGTTGGGCCCTCAGATACATTTGAATATCTCTGTATAAACATATCTGCATTAAGTGACTGTTTCAAAGTATCCTCAATTTCTTTATTAGAAGGCCAAATATCTTTCAAAAATACTTCATTACCATCTTTATCTTTTCCTAGTGGATCTTTGTATAAATCAACTTCCATATGTCCAGCAATTGCATATGCAACAACAAGTGGAGGTGAAGCTAGATAATTACCTTTAATATGTGGTGAAATTCTTCCTTCAAAATTTCTGTTCCCTGATAAAACTGAAACTGCATAAATATTTTCTTTTTGGATCGCCTCGACAATATTTTCTGGAAGTGGACCTGAGTTACCAATACACGTAGTACATCCGTAGCCAACTAGATTAAATCCTAATTGATCTAAATATGTATTTAATCCTGCCTTTTCTAAATAATCGGTTACTACTTGAGATCCAGGTGCTAAAGAAGTTTTTACCCAAGGTTTAACTTGTAAACCTTTTTCAATTGCCTTTTTAGCCAAAAGTCCTGCTCCAATTAAAACATTTGGATTTGAAGTATTAGTGCAAGAAGTAATTGCAGCAATTAATATGGAGCCATCTTTAATATTGAAGTCTGTATTAGCTACTTTTGAAACTGATTTTTCATTTTTATTTGTAGCTTCCTTTAATACTTTTTTGAAAGAATTAGGTGCATCAGTTAAAAGTACTTTGTCTTGAGGTCTTTTTGGTCCTGAAATAGTTGGAACAACTGTAGACATATCTAAAGATATGACATCAGTAAATTCTAATTCATTACTTGCCCATAGTCCTTGTTCCTTAGCATAATTTTCAACTATATTTACAGTATGTTGATCTCTTCCTGAAAATTTTAAATATTTCAAAGTTTCTTCATCAATAGGAAAAAACCCACATGTAGCACCATATTCTGGTGCCATGTTAGCAATTGTAGCTCTATCAGCAAGAGTTAGATTTTTTAAACCTTCTCCATAAAACTCAACAAATTTTCCAACAACTCCTTTGTCTCTTAACATTTTAACAACAGTTAAAACTAAATCTGTTGCTGTAGTTCCTTCGGGCATTTTATTTTTCATCTCAAAACCTATTACCTCAGGTATTAACATTGATATAGGTTGGCCAAGCATTCCTGCTTCAGCTTCAATTCCACCAACTCCCCATCCTAAAACTGATAAACCATTTACCATTGTTGTGTGGCTATCAGTTCCTACTAAAGTGTCAGGAAACAAATAATTGTCTCCTTTGAATTCTTCTGACCACACTACTTTTGATAAATACTCAAGATTTACCTGATGACAGATTCCTGTACCAGGTGGCACAATTCTGAAGTTGTTAAATGCTTGTTGTCCCCATTTCAAAAATGAATACCTTTCTCCGTTTCTTTCAAATTCTATATCTACATTTTTTTCAAAAGAATCAGCTTTAGCAGATTGATCTACCTGTACTGAATGATCGATTACAAGATCTACTGCTGATAAGGGATTGATGGTATTAGGATCTTTATTTTTATCTTTAACTGCTTCTCGCATCGCAGCAAGGTCAGCCACTGCTGGAATACCAGTATAATCCTGAAGGAGTACTCTCGCTGGTCTATAAGCAATTTCAGTTTTAGATTTTTTTGTTTTAAGCCAATTCTTAACAGCTTCAATTTGAGACTTTGTAACACTCAAGTCATCTTCATATCTCAATAAATTTTCTAACAAAACTTTAAGGGATTTAGGAAGTTTATTTATACCATCCAGACCATTTTTTTCTGCCTCAGGTAAAGAGTAATATTTAAAATCTTTACTATCTATTGAAATTTTTTTAAGCGAATTATAAGAATTTTTGTTTCCTGGTTTCATGTTATAAATAAAAAGTTAATATGCTTAATAAAAGAAGCAGTGACATAACATAATTAAAATAATTAATAAATTTCTGATTTGTCGCGAATTTTCTAAAGAATTTACCTAAAAATGTCCATAATGTAATACTGGTTACTGATACTAACAGAGCCAATATAACAATTTGAGTCGTATGACTTACAAAATTTTCTCCTACTTTAATGTATGTTGATACAATTATTATTGAAGCAATTACAGCTTTTGGATTTAAAAATTGGAAAACAAATGTTTCTATAAATTTTACTGGATTTTTATTTTTGTTTTCATGATTTTTGGAACTAGAAAAAGAAATTTTATATGCTAAATAAATTAAAAATAATGTTCCAAGATATTTTAATATTTCTTGAATAAGTGGATAAAGTTTAAAAACATTGATTAAACCTAATGCTACACATAATAATAAAAAAGGGAAACCAAAAGTCACTCCAATAATGTGTGGAAGAGTTCTAGTAATACCAAAATTAAATCCGGAATAAAATGCTACAAAATTATTTGGGCCTGGAGAATAAGCGGCTACAATTCCAAATAATGTTATCGATAAAATTTCTGGATGCATTTTTATGCTATAGGTAATCCATTCTCAGACTTTTGAGATGGATGGACCAAAATTACTTTGCCCTCCTTGTCTATTGAGCCAAGAATAAGTACTTGGGAAACTATACCAGCTATATTTTTTTCTGGAAAATTACAAACACCTATTACTTGTTTTCCTTTAAGATTTTCTTCATTATAATAATGAGTAATTTGGGCAGAAGATTGTCTAATTCCAATTTCTTTTCCAAAATCTACTTCAACAACTAAAGAAGGTTTTCTAGCCTTTTCATTTTTTTTTACAGAAATTACTGTACCAACTCTAATATCAACTTTATCAAAAATATCGTAGGTAATTTGTTCTTTCATTTAATTAATATATAATGGATGAAAATTATGAGTACAGAAAATAATTTAGAGCTTTTATTCAAAAATTCAGTCAAAATATTAACTGATCTAATTAGTTTCAAAACGATTTCAGGAGAAGATAACAATTCTCTAATTGATTATTGTGATAATATTTTAAAAGATCTTGGTGCTAGTTCTTTTAGAACATTTGATGAAGACAAAAAGAGAGTAAATCTATTTGCTACAATTAAGGCAAAAAATACTAGTAATAAAAAACCAATAATTTTATCAGGACATACTGATGTTGTTCCTGTATCAAAAGGCTGGGCGACAGATCCATTTAAAGCAACAATTAAGGATAATAAACTTTATGGAAGAGGTTCATGTGATATGAAAGGTTTTATTGCATGCACTTTAGCTTTTGCTCCAATTTTTTCAAAGTCAAATCTTGATAGAGATATACATTTCTCATTTACTTTTGATGAGGAAACTGCATGTCAAGGAGCACCAATTTTAATTGAAGAATTAAAAAAAAGAGATATCAAAGATGGAATTTGTATTGTTGGTGAACCAACTAATATGAAAATTATCGATGCTCATAAAGGATGTTATGAGTACACCACATATTTTAAAGGTTTAGCTGGACATAGTTCAGCACCTCATAAAGGTGTGAGTGCGGTTGAATATGCTTCAAGATATGTAAATAAATTAATTGAGTTGAGAGAAAAACTTAAAAAAAGATCACCTAAAGACTCAATATTTGATCCTCCTCATTCTACCTTATCAATTGGAGGAATATTTGGTGGAATAGCTCATAATGTAATCGCAGATAAATGTCATGTTAATTGGGAGACTAGACCAGTAGTAAAAGAAGATGCAGTGTTTCTAAACAAAGAGTTAGACAAATATGCTAATGAAGTTTTGTTACCAGAAATGAAAAAAGTTTTTCCTAATTCCTCTATTGAAAAAAAAATAATTGGAGAGATAGTTGGTTTTGATAGAGATGAAAAATCTGATGCTTGTGAATTAATTTCTAGTTTAACTGGAGATAATTCACGGCAAGTAGTTTCATTTGGAACTGAAGCGGGTTTGTTTCAAGAAATAGGTATTAGTACAGTTGTTTGTGGTCCTGGTTCAATTGAACAAGCGCATAAAATCGATGAATTTATAGTTTTAGATGAATTAAAAAAATGTTTGAAACTTCTTGAAGGTATAAAACAAAAATCTTCTTTAAATTAACTCCAGCCACCTACTGCTTTAACTTCTAAAAATTCATCTAGACCATGCTCACCTGCTTCTCGACCTATTCCAGAATGTTTAAAACCCCCAAATGGAGCATCAACTGCAATCCCAGCTCCATTAACATCAACCATTCCAGATCTCAATTTTCTTGCAACTCTTTGCACTTTTTCAGAGTCTTGTGTTTGAATATAATTAGTTAATCCGTAAGCAGTGTCATTTGCAATTTTAATTGCATCCTCCTCTGTCTCAAATGGCATCACAGAAAGAACAGGGCCAAAAATTTCTGTTCTTGCAACTTCCATATCGTTATTAACATCAGCAAATACAGTTGGTTTGACAAAATAACCTTTGTCTAAACCATCTGGTTTTCCTGTACCTCCGGCTACTAATTTTGCCCCTTCATCAATACCTTTTTGTATCAATGTTTGAATTTTATTAAATTGAGTTTCTGAGATAACGGGTCCAATATGTTCACCTTCTTTTTTAGGATCCCCTACCTCAAAATTTTCTGTATATTTTTTCAATCTCTCAATCGCTTCATTGTACATTGATTTTTCAACCAGCATTCTTGTTGGTGCATTACAAGATTGTCCTGAATTTCTAAAGCATCTCAAAGCACCTCTTTCAATGGCTTCTGGATCAGCATCTTTAAAAATAATATTAGCTCCTTTTCCACCAAGCTCCAAACTGACTCTTTTAAAGTCTTTAGCTGCATTTTGTGAAATTAAAGCACCTGCTCTTGTTGATCCTGTAAAAGAAATCATGTTGATATCAGGATGACTTGTCAAAGCATCACCAGTTGTTGCACCATCACCATTAACTAAGTTAAACACACCTTTTGGAAATTTTACTTCATCAATAATTTCAGCAAGTATCATTGATGACAAAGGTGCTAACTCTGAAGGCTTTAAAACCATTGTGCAGCCTGCAGCCATTGCTGGCATTACTTTTAAACAAACTTGGTTCATCGGCCAATTCCAAGGTGTTATTAATGCACAAACACCTTTTGGCTCATAAATCAGTCTTTGATTGGGAGCATGATCCCCCAATGGTTTTTCAAATTCAAAATTTTTTAAATATCTAATAAATGATTTAATATGACTTGCCCCAGTGCCAGCTTGTAATTTTGATGCAAAATCTTTTGGAGCACCCATTTCAAGAGTTATAGCCTCTGCAATATCTGCCCATCTTTTCTTATAATTTTCATATAATTTTTCTAATAATCTAATTCTCTCTTCTTTAGATGAAAAAGCCCAAGTTTCATAAGCATCTTTAGCAGCCTTAACAGCAATATCAACATCAGCTTTATTTCCCAAAGTAATTACTGCACAATTTTCTTCAGTGGCAGGGTCAATAATATTAATTTCTTCAGAGCTATTTGGTTTTATCCATTCTCCATTGATATAAAAATTTTTTTTATCTAACATAATACGACGTTATCCTTTCTTTATGTTTTTGCAAATAAATTTGTTAATTCATAAACTATTGTTGCAGCAGCAAGAGATGTAACTTCTGCATGATCGTATGCAGGTGAAACTTCAACTACGTCTGCAGAAACTAAATTTAATCCAGATAAACCTCTTAAAACATTTACCATTTCTCTTGTGGTCATCCCTGCAATTTCTGGTGTACCAGTACCTGGAGCAAATGCAGGATCTAAAACATCAATATCAATTGATAAATATAATGGATTGTCTCCAACTCTTTTTCTAATTCTCTCTGCTATTTTATCTGTCCCCTCTGTTTGAAATTCATCACAATGGATTATTTTAAAACCAAAACTTTCATCATTTTTAATATCATCTCTACTATAAAGTGGTCCTCGAATTCCAACATGCATAGAAGCATCATCTAAAAACAATCCTTCTTCTCGAGCTCTTCTAAATGGAGTTCCATGAGTATATGGAGCTCCAAAATATGTATCCCAAGTATCTAGGTGAGCGTCAAAATGAACTAAAGATACAGGACCATTATTTTTTTTATTGATTGCTCTTAATAAAGGTACTGCAATAGTATGATCTCCTCCTAGACTAATAATTCCTCCAACCTTATTTAATAAATTTGTGGCACCCACTTCTATTTGTTTAATTGCTTCATCAATACTAAACGGATTACAAGCAATATCGCCAGCATCGGCAACTTGCTGGATTTTAAATGGTTCAACATCATAATTGGGATGATAATTAGTTCTTAAATGTCTAGAGGCTTGTCTAATACTTTGAGGACCAAATCGTGCTCCTGGTCTATAACTTGTGCCAGCATCAAAAGGAATTCCAACAATTGCAACATCACAACTTTCTACATCTCTTAGCTCAGGGAGTCGTGCAAAAGTACTTGGTCCAGCAAATCTTGGAACTTTAGTTCCGCTCACTGGTTGAATTGGATTTTTATTTCTTTCTTTTTTCATTTTTTTATAATCTAAGATAATATTATCTCATCTAATTCGTCTAGAATAATTTAATGAAAATTTTATTTTTATTTATTCTTATATTTCATATTTTGCATGTAAATGCTGATGAAATTTATAATTTGATAAAAATTCCTAATTTAGAAATTTATAAATTAAAAAACGACAATAATATTCGTTATTTGAACGCTAAAGGTAACTTTAAAATTGGTACAAACAATAACATTACTTGTGATAAAACTAATATAAAAAATTTAAATACAAAATTTCCTTTGGTTGAAAAAAATCTTAATAAATATAATTCAAATTTTCTAAAAAAAATAAAATTAAAATATATTGTATTTTGTGAAAATTTATTCATATCAGAAATCAATACTGGTGGAATACCTGATAATAAAAACAGAACCTTAATTTTAGATATTAATTTTAATCAAAAGTATTTTGAAAGAATGATACACCATGAGATTTTTCATATGATTCAAAATACTCATATTAAATATTTTGATGAGGATAAATTTTCTTCTTTAAATCAAACATCATTTTATTATGCTGAATGTTCAACCTGTTCTGATAGATTGAATTTAGATCTATATGAAAAAACTGATGGATTTTTGACAGAATATTCTAAATCTATTCCATCTGAAGATATGGCAGAAATTTTTTCATTTTTAATGACTGATAAAGAAACAATTAAAGATAAAATTAATAGTGACAAAATCCTGAACAATAAAGTGAATTTTATAAAATTAAACTTAGCTAAAATAGATAAAAATATTTTATGATCAAAACTATTAAAGCTTCTAAATCAGAAAAAGTTTTATTAATATTTTTAATTAGTCTTTCAATTTTTGTATTTACATCTTTTTTTTTATTAAAAAGCAAATGTCTATTTGTTGAAAAAAATAATTTAAATACAATTAAATTTAATGACCCGAATAATATTGCGGTAATGAATGTTGAGTGTGGAAATGTAATAATTGAACTTTATCCAGACATTTCTCCTAAATCGGTTGAAAGATTTAAAATTTTAATCGAAAAAAAAATGTATGATGGTTCTGCTTTTTACAAAGTTTCAGAAAATACTTTTGTACAAGCTGGAGATATTGAGTATGGAAATATAAATAATTTAGATTATTCCAAAATTGGTAACGGTAAATCTGGATTAGGATTGTTAAAATCTGAACTGAACAATGATTTTAGATTTACAGAGGGAAGTGTAGGTTTTGCTAGAACAACAGAATTTGATACAGAGGATAGTGAATTCTTTATTACATTAAAAGAAATTCCAATTTATCAAGGCGAGTATACTCCAATTGGTAAAGTAGTTTACGGTTTAGACATTTTAACTAAAATTAAAACAGGTAATAAAGCAATTTTTGTTTTGAGACCTGATTATATTAAAACATTAAGAATGTTTAATTCTAATTAACTAGAGGTTTACCTGTAGATAATGTGTGTTTAATTCTTTCTTGAGTTTGTTTAGTTTCTATCAATCTCATGAAAGAGTCTAATTCTAATTTGTACAAATCATCTTCTGACAATACTTTTTCAATAGATGTATCTCCACCACTTAAAACGTTTGCAAGCTCAGTTCCCACACACATTCCATGATCTAAAATTATCTTTTCGTTGTATAGTTTCTCTAAAACTTTAATCATTTTATCTTTCAATGGCTTTCCAGAAAGTTTGAATTTACACTCTTCTGGAGGAACAAAGTCAATATTTTGATCAATCAAATTTTTTGACTCCTCAAAAAGACTGTTTCTATTCATTATTTTTCTGTCTTCTGGTTTTAAATACTTTAACGGTTCAGCCTCGATTGGAGATGTTGCTGTTTTAGCATAACCAATAATATCAAAAACTTTTAGGGGTGCATAATCTGGATCTGATTTTGCTTCTTCTGTTTGCGACCATCTCCACAACATTTCTTTACATCCGCCACCTGCTGGAACTAATCCAACAATGGTTTCAACTAATCCAATAACTAAATTTGTATGTGAGGCAACAAAATTACTTTGAACTAAAACTTCAAATCCTCCTCCAAGCGTAAGTCCAGAAGGAGCTGATACAACTGGGTACTTAGAGTATTTTAAGGTTTTACAAGTATCTTGAAAATATTTAATGAATTTTTCAATTGATTTAAAATCTCCTTTGTTAGCAAAATTCATAGTATAACTCAAATTCACACCTGCTGAAAATTGCATGCTTTCATTAATTACAATTAAAGGTTTGTCAGTTGCATTTTTTAATGCATCCATTGAATCATAATCTAATGCACAAGCTTTTGTTGTAAACTCAACAATATTAAAATCTTTAAATCGATGAATTTCTGCTGAATTATTTTTATCTAGTTTAATTGCTGAAGGTCTTACTTTTCCTAAAGTTTGTATATTTGTATAAAGTTGCCTTTCTCCATAGAAATTTTCATCTTTTGTTTTTGATAAATTTTCTAAAAATTTATTATTTTCGAAGTTATCAATTCTTTCAAAGAAATTCTTAACTCCTATAGATCTCAACATTTCAAAAGGACCCATTGCCCAATTAAAACCGAGTCTCATAGCTTCATCAATATCATTAAACTTGTTGGTAATTCCTGGAACAAGTGAAGATGCATATTTAATTATTTTTGAAATAACAATCCAAGAATATTCTCCAAACTTATCTTTTCGATTAATTAAATTATTAATATCAACAGTCTCGATACCTAAATCTATTTTTTTTGTTGCTGAATAATCTCCTGTTTCTAAATTAATTGCTTCTAAAATTTTTTGATCTCCACTTTTATTCATCCTATAAAAGCCACCTTTTCCTTTTCGACCTGTATAACCTGTTTCAATTAATTTCTTTACTAACGGAATTTCTTTTGCAACAATTTGAAATTCGTCTTTATCTGAAAGTTCCTTAATAAAGCTTTTCAATACATCAGCCATCAAATCAATTCCAATTAGATCATATAATCCAAAAACTCCTGTTTTTGGTATTCCCATAGGTCTACCAAAAACTGCATCTGCTTCCTCTATTGAAAGTTTCATTTTAAATGCCTCAGTCATCGCAACTTGCATTGCGTAAACACCAATTCTATTACCTAAAAAACCTGGGGTATCATTACAGATTATAGCTCCCTTCCCAAGCTCTACTTCACAAAATTTCTTTAAAGAATTAATTTTATTTAGATCGTTATTTTCATTTTTAACAATTTCTAATAATCCCATATATCTAACTGGATTAAAAAAGTGAGTTATACAGAAATCTTTTTTTTCTTCGGCAGTTAATTTTTCAGATAAAACTTTAATTGGAATTGATGATGTGTTCGATGAAACTATTGCACCTTTTTTTCTGTTCTTAAATATTTTCTCATAAATATTGTGTTTAATATCAATTCTTTCTACTACTGCCTCTACTACCCAATCAGCATCTTTTACAACATCAAAATTTTCCTCAATATTTCCAACATTAATATTGTTAATTTTATTTTTATCTATTAGCAATGGTGGTCTTGATTTATGAATTCTTTCTCTAGCTTTTTCACTAATTTCTGTAGTTAAATCTAGCAGAGTAACTGGTACACCTGCATTACATAAATGAGCGGCTATCCCACTCCCCATTGTGCCAGAACCAATAACTACAACTTTTTTAATTTCCATAGCAACTTCTATATATGAATAAATTATTTGGGTAAATTATCTATTTATTCCTCTTAATCTCTCAGATCTTCTTCTTAATAATTCAGCACTAATCAATATCAAGGTAGACAAAATGATTAGACAGGTGGCCACGGCTAGAATTGTAGGGCTTAATTGCTCTCTCAAACCTGTCCACATTTGTATAGGTATAGTAGTGTTTTCTAAACCTGCTAAAAATAATACTACTACAACTTCATCAAAAGATGTTACAAAGGCAAAAAGTCCTCCAGAAATTACTCCTGGCAATATTAAAGGCAAAGTTATTTTCATAAATGTATTTACTGGATTACTACCTAAACTTGAAGCAGCTCTTGTAACACTGTGATCGAAACCAGAAAGTGTAGCTGTTACAGTAATCACAACGAATGGGGTTCCTAAAATTATATGCGCCAGGACAATACCTGTGTGAGTTGCGGCTAGGCCAACTTTTGCCATAAAAAAGAAAATTGCTACTCCAGAAATAATTAAAGGAACAATCATCGGTGAAATTAGAGTGGCCATTATAATACCTTTGTATGGCATATGCCTACTACTTAATCCTAAAGCAGCCAATGTTCCCAAAATTATTGAGCCTATGGTTGCAAATATCGCAATTACAAAACTATTCTTTGCTGCTAATCCCCATGGATTTTTTGTTCCATAGATCATATCTTTATACCATCTTAAAGAAAATGCATCTGGATCAAGATTTTTCATTCCCTCTGAAAAAACTAAAAACTCCTCTGCATTAAATGAAAGTGGAAAAATTACAAACAAGGGTGCGATCAAGAAAAAAAATACAAAAGTACAGATGCCAATATAAATATAATGCCATATTCTATATCTTGTTTCTGTATAACTTGGTAAAGCCATAATTATCCTAATTTGATATTATCAACTCCAACTAATTTATTATAAATCCAATAAATAACTAAAACTCCAGTTAGCAGCATTAATCCCATTGCAGATGCAAAACTCCAATCTAATGTTTGTTTCATATGAAATGCAATTTGATTACTTATTAAGGTTCCTGACGCGCCACCAACTAATGCTGGCGTAATGTAATAACCAATAGCTAATATAAATACCAATAAACAACCTGCTCCGATTCCTGGAATAGTTAATGGAAAATAAACTTTCCAAAAAGCAACGAAAGGAGTTCCTCCTAATGATTTACCAGCTCTCATTAAACTAGGAGAGATAGTTTTCATAACACTGTAAAGTGGAAGGACCATAAAAGGCAACAATATTTGCGTCATCGCAACATAAGTACCTACCTTATTATACATCATTTCAGGTCTGTTATCGTCTGAAACTAAACCAATCATTACAAAGAAATCATTTACGACTCCTTGTTGTTGCAACAAAATCATCCAACTTGCTGTTCTTACTAGTAAAGAAGTCCAAAAAGGTAAAAGCACACAAATCATTAATAAATTTGAGTACTTCATTGGTAAAGTTGCTAATAAATGAGCAATTGGATAACCCATTAAAAAACAAAATAGAGTAACAAAAAATGCGATTTCGAGAGTTCTCAACCAAAGAATTCTATGTATCCTTCTATCTTCATCAACTTGTGTAATGCTTCCATCTGCTCCATAGTACATATCCATACCTTTTAGGTACTTTGCTAAAGTGTATGGAGGGGCTGTTCTTTTAATTGCTTGCCAATATTCAACATTTCTCCATCTTTTATGAACTTTCATTACTTGTTCTTTAATACTTATACTTTCATCAATTTTCTTTCTTTTAACTTGTCTAAAAAGTTTTTTAGTTATGGAATTAAATCCATTTTTTTCTTTGTTTAATCTTTGACCAAGTTTACCGTGCTCTTGCTTCTCAACAAGAACTTTAAAATCATAATAAAAAGCTGTAAAAACTTCCTCTGAGGGTAATTCTTTTCCATCCCAATTTTCCATTTCTTTAAAAGTTTTTGGAAGCATATTTGTTATCATTTTATCATCTATACTTCTGCTAAACATTTCTCCTATGGGAAAAACATATGTAATAATCAAAAATAAAAGTAATGGTGCTACAAGAAGAAAAGCTTTTATTTTATTTTTCTTCTCAGCTTTTTTTAGACTGACCTCTAAAGGAATTCCGTCAGTTGTTAATATTTGTTTTATTTCAGAGCTCATAAAAAAATAGGGCGGTTAGTTATAACCGCCCTAAATATATTATATAAATTCAGTGATTAAAACTGAATTATAGGCCCGCTTTCATTGCTTCCCATTTTTCACCAATCTCTGTTCCGTTATCAGCCCAGTAGAAAGGATCAACTAAGAAATACTTTTTAGTATTCGCAGGAGCAGTTGGCATTTGAGGCATCATTTCTGTTTTACCATCTTTGTACCATGGCTCACCAGCCTTAATTATTTCAAGAGAAGATTTTCTCCATGGAGCATATGCAATGTACTTCGCACTACCAGCTAACATTTCAGTATTAGTCATCATAGCTAAAGCTTTTTTAGCATTTGCTTCATCTGGTCCACCTTTAACAAGTGCAAAATATTCATAGTCAAGACCTTGACCGTGCCATACTTGTTTAATTGGAGCACCTTCACCTACTTCAGCATTAAAGAATCTTCCGTTCCAACCAGTTGCCATAACAACTTCACCAGCTACTAATAGTTCTGGTGGTTGAGCACCTGCAGACCAGAATACACATCCGCCATTTGGATCTGTACATAGTTCTTTAATTTTATTCATTGCTCTGTCAACACCACCTTCTTCTTCAAGCTTTCTGTAAAGTATTTCTCCACCTTTACCCATGTTAACACCATCTGCTGCTAAAGCGATTTCTAGGTTTGTTAAAGCACTTTTGTAAATTGCTCTTTTACCTGGAAATTTTTTAGTGTTAAAAAAATCTTGAATAGTTTTAGGCTGATTCTTTGGGAAAGCTCTGGTATCAAAAGCGTAGTTCCAAGAATATAAAATGTTACCCACAGCACATTCGCTTGGCATTCCTGTGAAAAAATCCTCACTTGCAGGAGTTCCGTCTGGTGCAGCCGGGAAATCTTTGTCAAAATCAAATTTAACAAATAAACCTTCATCACATCCGTTAATTGTATCGAATGCAAATAAGTCTATAATATCCCAAGTAATAGCACCTGCTTCTTTTTGTGCTTTAATTTCTGATAAACCACCAGAATAGTCAACCCAGTTGACTTCAATTCCAAGTGCTTTAGCAGTTGGATCACCGTACCCTAATTTTTGAGACTCCGTATAAGCTCCACCCCATGATGCAACTGTAACTGCAAAAGCTGATGAAGTTATAGAAAGAGCAAAAGAAAGAGTCAGTAATATTTTACTTATTTTCTTCATTATTCCTCCGTTTAAACGTTGATATAAATTAATTTATATAAATAAAAGTACAACAAATAGACTAGCTGAAGTCAACAGCTCTTTTTATCGTTGGTATATATTATTTTTAATTAAAAATTACTTTGGATCCAGAGCTCTAGCATCTGTACTATTCCAGCCGATTTTTATATCCTCGTTTACTTTGAGTTCTAAATTAGAAGTGCTGTTGGGAACTTTAAGAATAAATTCTGAGCTTCCTAAAAGATTTAACCTTACTCTTGTATGATCTCCGTGATAGATTACTTCTTCTATCTTTCCAGTAAACATATTATCCATTTTATCAGTTGGATTTATTAAAGCTCTTTCTGGTCTTAAAGAGACAGTTGTTTTCTCGCCTTTGGACTTAACTGAAATAGGATTAGCTAGTATTTCTGAATTCGATAATTTAACTTTGCATTTGTCTTTAGCGATATCAATCACTTCTCCATTAAAAGTATTATTTTCTCCAATAAATTCTGCAACAAAAGAATTTACTGGCTTCTCATAGAGTTCAGCAGGATTCGAAAGCTGTTGAACTTTTCCATCATTAAATACTGCAATTCTATTTGACATTGTTAATGCCTCACTTTGATCATGAGTTACGTATACAACTGTTACTCCAATACTCTCATGAATATGCTTGATTTCATATTGCATACTTTCTCTTAAATTTTTATCTAAAGCTCCTAGGGGCTCATCCATTAAAACAACTGCTGGGTCAAATACTAAAGCTCTAGCAACTGCTACCCTTTGTTGTTGTCCACCAGATAGTTGAGCTGGCATTCTTGTTTCAAAACCATTTAACGAGACCATAGACAAAGCTTTATCTACTTTCTTATCAATTTCCTCTTTTTCTACCTTTCTTACTCTTAAAGGAAAAGCTAAATTTTCGTAAACTGTCATGTGAGGAAACAAAGCATAGTTTTGAAAAACCATTCCAATTCCTCTTTTATGTGGTGGAATATTTGAAATTATATTTCCATCTAATAAAATTTCACCGTTAGTTGGCGTTTCAAATCCTGCAAGCATCATTAAACAGGTTGTTTTTCCAGATCCAGATGGACCTAACATAGTTATGAACTCTCCTTCAGCTATATCTAGTTGTAAATCTTTTACTACAAGAACTTTGCCATCATAACTTTTATCGACTTTATCGAACTTTACAAATTCTGGATTTTTACCCATAAAGGTGAATATAAAACATTTGTAAAGATATAATTCAATAGCTAATTAACTCTTTATATGAAGCTCTTTTGGAAAATTACAGAATAATTCTGATCCATTCTCAGTAACCCTTATAGCCTCTGAAGCTTCAACACCCCAATCACCAAACTGCATTACTGCTATCATATGAAAACAAACATTAGGCTCAAGAACTGTCATATCACCTTTATAGATGTTAAGAGTGTGCTCGCCCCAATCAGGTGGATAACCAATTCCAATTGAATAACCTGTTCTTGATTTTTTTTCTATTCCATATTTATCTAAAATTTTCCAAAAAGCTTTTGCAACATCATCAGCTGTATTTCCAGGTTTGATTGCACTAATCCCAGCGTTTAATGCCTCGATTGTTTTATTCATTGTATCAATCTTTAATTGATCAGGTTTTCCAAGCAAAACTGTTCTGGCCATTGGAGCATGATACCTCTTATAAACCCCAGATAATTCAATAATTGTAGCCTCTCCTTCTACAAATTTGTCTTGAGTTGCTGTTAAATGTGAAGCTGAGGTTCCTTTTCCAGTGGGGAGTAAAGTTGCAATACTAGAATACTCGCCACCAAATTCCTCTGTACCATAAAATAATGTTTTTTGAATTTCACCCACGGCATCACATTGTCTAACACCAGGTTTAATTACTTCTATGGCCGTTTTCATTCCTTTCTCTGATATTTTTGCAGCAGATTTCATAAAACCAATTTCAGCGTCTGATTTAACTAATCTTGCCCAGTTAACTAAACGATCGCTATCTTTAATTTTTGCATTTGGTAATCCTTGTTTTATTTTTTCATAACAAAATGCAGTAAAATAATGCGCATCCATTTCAACACCTATATTTAGTTTATCCCACTTTCTCTCTTTAATTATTTCAACTAAATAATCGTAAGGATGTTTCGGCCATTTATGAATATAATTTTCATCGTAAACAATAACACTTTCGTCTTTTAAGTAAGTTGTTATATACGCACCACCAGCATCCTGTGCTCTTACAAAACATAAAGGTTCATCAGCATTCACATGAACAATAGCACATTGAGCATAATAGAAAGACCACGCATCATAGCCTGTTAAATAGTTCATATTATTTGTATCATGTGAAATTAAAAGTTCGATGCCTTTTTCATGCATCATTTTTTGAACTTTTTTTAATCTTTGTCTATATTCTTCTTTATTAAATGACATTAATTTACTTGGAATAATTTTCCAAACCCTTCTACTGAATTATTCTTTTTTATTTTTACAAGGGTATCCCAAATTAATGCTTGATTACTAGATAAAACTATAGTGTTTAATTTTTTTTCTAATTTATCAATAATTTCTAAAACTGGTAGAGCTGTGCATGAAACAAATAAAGCATCAGCCTCATTTAAATCTATTTTTGATAATACTTCATACAAATAATCTTGATCAACTTTTCCAATGTCATAGTCATCTTGAATATCAAAGTATGAATTAGAAGTAACTTCAAAACCTTCGCTTTTAAAATAGTCTAGTACATCATCATTTAATTTTTTACTGTAGGGTGTAAAGATTGAAACTTTCTTAATATTTAATTTCTTTAATGCTTTAATTGCAGCCGTACTTGGTGTCGATACATCTGCCATTGGTTTAGCTACTTTAACTTTTTCTTCAATTGAATCATGACCTGCAGCAATAGTTCCTGAAGTGCATCCATAAACTACGCAATCCAAGTCTTGATCAGGTAAAATATCCTTTGCAACATCAGTGATTTTATTAGACATTTTAATCAAGTTTTCTTTCGTGAGAGGGTTGTAACACTCAATACGATTAACAAAGAAATCAATTTTCTTATTTTTGATCACATTTATAAAATCTTTTTCAATCATAAAATCACTGGCAAGAGCAATTAAACCAACTCTAGGATTAGCTTGGCTGATAAATTTAGGATCTATTTTTGTTGAATTCATAAATTAAAAAGTGAATATATCATAAGTTCTTTAATAATCATTAATATTAAAATAGGCATGAATATAAAAGATACTTTTGTAGCCTCCTTGGTGCCTATTTTTTTAGGCTTCGGTTTTGTAATTGCAAAACCTGCTTTTGAATCTTTCCCCCCTATACTTTTAATGGGTATAAGATTTACATTTGCTGCATCATTATTAGTTTGGTGGTTTCCAATACCAAAAGGATATTTAAAAAGAATATTTGCTGCATCATTAGTAGCTAATACATTGCAATATAGTATTACATATACTGGTTTAGATTTAATTGATGCATCTTCAGCAGTTCTTTTGGTTCAGATGGAAGTTCCGTTTGGAGTTATTTTTGCTTACTTAATTCTTAAAGAAAAACCAACTATTAGAGCTTTAATTGGTATAGCTATCGCATTTGTTGGTGTTTATATTTTAACTGGATCTCCTAACTTAGATGGAAAGTTTATTGGAATTGGCCTTACAATTTTAGGGTCTGCTATATGGGCTCTTGGACAAGTTATGGTTAAACCTTTAAGTAAAGAAATAAATCCTTTGGCTCTAGTTGCTTGGTTAGCTTTTTTTTCTGGGCCAATATTAATAATGCTTTCATCAATAATTGATGGAAATACAATTAATTATTTAACAAATGCCAAGATTGATCACTGGATCATTGCAATTTATATTGGTTTTATCATGCAACCAATTACTTATGGTTGTTTCTATTATGTTTTAAAAAACAACCCACTTTATAAAGTGCTTCCTATCGTTACCATGGGTATACCCCCAACAGGTTTACTAGCTGCTATATTTCTTTTAGGTGAAAAACCAACGCAAGAATTATTTATAGGTGGTGCAATAATAATAGTAGGTGTGATTTTAATAGTGTTTACAAAAAATAAAAAAGAAGAGGAAATAAAATGAAAATAGGTTTTATTGGTTTAGGAAATGTAGGAGGTAAACTAGCTGGAAGCTTAATAAGAAATAATTTTGATGTTACTGTTAGAGAAATAGATGAAAGTCTAACAAATGAATTTAAAAAGCTAGGTGCTAAAGTTGCAAAGTCTCCTAAAGAATTGGCAGAACAAACTGATCTAATTATCACTTCACTTCCTTCACCTGAAATTTCCGCGGAGGTTATGGAAAGTGAAGATGGAATTTTAAATGGTTTATCAGAAAATAAAATTTGGTTAGAAATGAGCACAACAGATGAGGATGAGGTTAAAAGACTTGGAAATAAGGTAATATCAAAAAAAGCTGTCCCACTAGATGGACCTGTTAGTGGAGGATGTCATAGAGCAGCCACAGGTAATATTGCAATATTTGTAGGAGGAGATAGAAAAGCTTTTGAAAAAATATTACCTGCCTTAACTGTAATGGGTAGAAAAGTTTTACATACTGGGGAGTTAGGTAGTGCGTCAGTTCTTAAAGTTATAACAAATTATTTGGCATCGGTACATTTGGTAGCATTAGGTGAGGCATGGACTGTTGCAAAAAAATCAAATTTAGATTTAGCTAAAACATTTAAGGGTATTGCGGTTTCATCTGGAAACTCATTTGTTCATGAAACAGAAAGCCAGGTTATTTTGAATGGTTCTTATAATATTAATTTTACAATGGATCTTGTTTTGAAAGATACAGGTTTATTCGATAATCTAGCTAAGAAATTAGATGCTCCTTTAGAAATTTCTCCAAAGATAGTTGAGATATTTAAAGATGGACAAAAAAAATATGGTTCAAGAGCATGGTCTTCAATGATTGTGAAAAGAATGGAGGATCTAAATAAAATTGATTTTAGAGCTGAGGGGTTTCCTGATGAGCTTGTGGATAATGAACCAGAAGAAAAAGGATATGAAATTTAATTTATATGCTAAGATTATAAAATGTTAGACAAAAGAAAATTTTATATAAATGGTAAATGGGTTGATCCAGTAGAAAAAAATGACTTTGAGGTAATTAATCCTTGCAATGAAGATCCTTGTGCAATTATTTCATTAGGTTCAAGAAAAGACACAGATAACGCTGTTAAAGCTGCAAAGGCTGCATTTGAAAATTGGAAGGAAACTAGCAAAAAAGAAAGATTGGATTTGCTAGAAAAATTATTACTAGTTTATAAAAAAAGATTTAGAGAAATGGCAGAGGCTATTTCACTCGAAATGGGTGCGCCAATGGATTGGGCAACAGATGTTCAAACTGGATCTGGCCAAACACACTTAGAAGATTTTATTTTAAGACTCAAAGACTTTGAATTTGATGAACATTTCGATCAAAAATCTAATAACCACATTTATTATGAACCAATCGGAGTTTGTGGATTAATAACTCCATGGAATTGGCCAATAAACCAAATAGCTCTTAAGGTAGTTCCAGCATTTGCAACTGGATGCACAATGATACTCAAGCCATCAGAAATAGCACCTATTTCAGGAATGCTATTTGCAGAAATGATTGATGAAGTTGGTTTTCCAAAAGGAGTATTTAATTTGGTTAATGGAGATGGTGAAGGAGTAGGAACTCAAATATCAAGTCATCCCGATATTGATATGGTTTCTTTTACAGGTTCAACACGTGCAGGAAGATTAATTTCAAAAAATGCAGCTGAAACTATAAAAAGAGTTTGCTTAGAACTTGGTGGCAAAGGTGGAAATATAGTTTTTGCAGATAGTTATAAAGATGCAGTTAGAGATGGAATAAGAAATGTAATGAGTAATTCAGGTCAATCATGCGATGCACCAACAAGAATGTTGGTTGAAAAATCTATTTATGAAAGAGCAGTAAATGAAGCAGTTGATGAAGCAAATAAAATAAAAGTAGATCAAGCATCGAAAAAAGGAGATCATATTGGTCCTGTAATTTCGAAAACTCAATACGATAAGATTATAAATTTAATTGAAAGTGGAATATCTGAGGGAGCAACATTAGCAGCAGGTGGTCCTGAGTTGCCGAATGGATTAAATAAAGGTTATTTTATTAAACCAACTATTTTCACTAACGTAACAAATGAAATGAGAATTGCAAAAGAAGAAATTTTTGGTCCAGTGCTTTCTATAATTCCTTTTGAAAATGAAGATGAAGCAGTAGAAATTGTTAATGATACGTCTTATGGTTTGGGAAATTATTTACAAACAGAGGATAGAGAGAAAGCTCATAGAGTTGCAAAAAAATTAAGATCAGGATGTGTTTATATCAATGGAAATGCAGCAGATGCGGGCACGCCTTTTGGAGGATACAGACAATCAGGAAATGGGAGAGAGGGTGGAGTTTGGGGGCTTGAAGAATATTTAGAAGTAAAAACTGTTACAGGCTGGAAGGATTAATACTTTTAAATTCTAACATATCCTCAAAAATACACATTTCAGGTTTTGTAAAAGTAATTTTTGGAAATTTTTTACTAAAGTCTAGAGATAGTTTTTTATTAAATTCAATTAAATTATTTATTTCAATTTGATTAAGTTCTCTCAAGATATATGCCAAAGTAATATGAAAATTATATCTTTGATGGTTTTCAAATTTTATTTTTAACAAACTACTTAGTTCATCTCTACAATTTCTTAATATTTTTTCATCCTTTTCAGAATATGCTTCTAAAATAATACTGTATCCTCCAAAAAACATTTTTAATTTAAGATTGAATTCTTTTGGAAAGATATAGTTCTGGATTCTTTTATTTAATTCAACAGCTATATCTTTATAATCCATATCAGGATCTATATCTGACGGCCAATAATTAGTGTTTTTTGTATTAAAATTACAACAATCAAATAATGTCATATGAAAACTGGATGGAGGTAAATAGAAGTAAGTTTTTTCAGGGTTAAAATTCTCTATATTTTTTTGAAGACTAATAATTTGATCAGATAAACTAGTATTAAGAGGAATATTGCAAATTATTGTGCAGCCTGGAAATGGTAAAGGATTTCCTCTATCATCAAATTTATTTTCTGCGCCTTTTAAAGTATATCCTTCAAGTTTTCCTGCTAAAAATTTCTCTTGGTTATTGACTATATTTAAATCCATTAAGATAAACTAAAACCATTTTATATTTTCTTTCTCACAAAGTTCTTTCAACCTTAAGGGATAATCTGTCATAATGCCATCTACACCGTACTCAACCATCTTTAACATTTCGTACTCTTTGTTTACTGTCCATACATTTACTGGCAATTCTTCTTGATGAGAAATATCGACAAGTTTTTTTGTAATGTCTTTTCGGTATGGATGCCATGCTTTTCCACCTTGTGACTTTATAATTTTTGGCAACTCATGATCCTCATAATAAGGTAAAAAACTCAACCATGGAGATCTGTTGTAAATAGTTTGATTAATATTAATTCCTGTCAAATGTTGAGTTAAATAAGCTCTTGGAATTTCAGGATACTGATTTTTAATTACTGATAAAGTTCTCCAATCAAATGATGAAATAATTATTTTATCTTTTAAAGATGTTGCATTTATATCATTCATAATTAATTTTACTGTATCTTCTGGTTCTGGTGTCAAATTTTCTTCCTCTGGCGTAGATTTAATTTCTAAATTTATTAATAATTTTTCAGATTTATTTTCTGAAGACATTTTTAATAATTCAGAAAGTTTTGGTATTCTTTGGTTTTCTAATTTTTTTTGATTAATAAATCTTCTTCCATATCTGGATAATTTATTAACTGAACCTACATCAAACTTTGAAAGTTCTTCATAAGTTAAATCAAATATTTTTAAATTTTCATCCTCTATCCAATTCCCCTCATTATCTTTTGTTCTGCTTGGATCTAATCTAAAATCATGAGCAATAACTGGTACAAGATCCTTAGAAATTAATATATCGGTTTCGTATGCATTAATATTGTTTTCAAATATATATTTAAAACTTTCTAGGGTGTTTTCAGGAAGATCTCCTCTTGCTCCTCGGTGACCATAAATTTTTATATGATTTGGTTTACTTAAAATCAAATTTAATTAACTCTTTTGCCGGTACTTTTATCAAAAATATAATATTTATTGTTCTCAATATTTAGACTTAAATTAGAATTTTTTTCAATAGTTTGATTTCCTGGACACCTATAACAAAAGTCTTTTTTATTTTTTAATTGACCATAAACAAGATTATCCGAACCAAGCTGTTCCACTAAGTCTACTTTTAAATTAATTAGACCATTCTCAGATTGCAATAAATGCTCAGGTCTTATTCCTAATGTAACCTCTCCCTCAAAGTCAGTATTAATATCTTTAATTTCAAAACTTTCTGCAGATAATGTTTTATTTTTTAAATTACCATCTAAAAAATTCATTTGCGGTGAACCAATAAAACCAGCAACAAATAAAGATTTTGGATTATCATATATCTCAATAGGAGTTCCAAGCTGTTCAATAATTCCATTATTAATTACTGCTAATCTATCAGCAAGTGTCATGGCCTCAACTTGATCATGCGTAACAAATATACTTGTAACTCCAACTTTCTGCTGAAGTTTTTTAATTTCAAGTCTCATCTGAATTCTTAATTTTGCATCTAAGTTTGAAAGAGGCTCGTCAAATAAAAATATTTTTGGATTTCTTACAATTGCTCTTCCCATTGCAACTCTTTGCCTTTGACCTCCAGATAACATTGAGGGTTTTCTCTGTAAATAATCTGAAATTTGAAGCAGCTTAGCTGCATCATTTACTTTTTGCTCGATTGTTTCTTTGTCAATTCCTCTGTTTTTTAGACCATAAGCCAAATTATTATAAACATTCATATGTGGATATAATGCATAATTCTGAAACACCATTGCTACATCTCTTTCAGATGGATCAACTTCATTCATTAATTTTCCATCAAGATTGATGTCACCCTCTGTAATATCCTCTAAGCCTGCAACCATTCTTAATAAAGTTGATTTTCCACATCCGCTAGGTCCCACAAAAACCATAAACTCTCCTTCATCTATACTTAATGAAGTTTCGTGAACAGCCTTAGTTCCGTTTGGGTAAATCTTAGTCACATTTTTTAAATCTAAAAAACTCATTTATTTCTCCGTTTGAATTAATCCTTTTATGAACCATTTTTGTAAAAATACTACCACTAAAACTGGTGGGATCATTGATAAAATTATATATGCAAATCTTTCTGCTGTTCTTGGCAGAGCAACTCCTTCATAGCTTTCTGTGTAAATAATTTTCATTCCCATTACAACAGTCCAATATTCTTCTGCAGTTGTCATTATTAGCGGCCATAAATATTGGCTATATCCATATACGAACATAAAGATAAACATTGCTGCTATCATAGTTTTTGATAGTGGTACCAAAAAATCTATGAAAAAACTCCAAGCATTTGCTCCATCTAATTTTGCTGACTCCAAAAGTTCATCTGGAATAGTTTTGTAAAATTGTCTGAAGAAAAAAGTTGCTGTTGCTGAAGCAACTAACGGAAGAATAAGTCCTGTGTATGAATTTGTTAAACCTAAATCAGATACAATTTTATAGCTTGGAAAAATTCTTACCTCCAAAGGAACAAGTAGAGTAATAAAGATTAACCAAAAAATTGGTACAGCTAATTTAAATCTATAATAAACTAAAGCATATGCTGACATTGCAGAAATAACTACTTTTAGTGTTGCAATTCCTAATGCCATTATAAAACTATTTATAAACATTTTTGCAGCAGTTACTTCTTCTGACCAACCGCCTTTTTCATTTAAAACTTCGTTATAGTTTCTTGCTAGTTGATCACCTATATGAAACTTCATACCTTCTGTCAGTATAGTTACAGAGTCATGAGAAGAACTTGCAAAAGATATCCAAATCGGAACTACCATTAACAAGACTCCTAGTATTAAAATAATATGAGCAATTATTTGAAGTGGTTTAATTTTCATTTATCTTGAAAAACCCCCTTAATAAAATGTTTCTGTAACACAATTATGATTAAAATTGGTGGAACCATAGACATCATCACAAAAGCAAAACGATGGACAATAGAACCCGACATCATTTTTAGCCCCATAACCACTGTCCAATATTGTTCTGAAGTTGTTACCAATAGTGGCCATAAGTACTGGTTGTAACCAAAAACAAACATAAATATCAACATTGCTACAATCATTGTTTTTGACAAAGGAATTAAAAAATCAACAAAAAATCTCCAAGTATTTGCTCCATCAAGTTTTGCGGACTCAAGTAATTCATCTGGAACAGTTTTATAAAATTGTCGAAAAAATAATGTCGCTATAGCTGAGGCTGAAATAGGAACTATTAATCCAAAGTAAGAATTCACTAGATTAAGTTCAGCCATTACTGAATAAGTAGGAAAAATTCTTAAC
>CACJRQ010000012.1 GCA_902595885.1 uncultured Pelagibacteraceae bacterium | reverse complement strand
AAGAATTCAAAAATATTTTTTATTCAGATAACGAAATATTTAATATTCCATTTTCAATAGAATCATTTTTTGATCAAGACAATAGTAAAATATTTTCTCTCATAAATCTGAATTTAATGAAACTTCAAATTGAAAATGAATTGAGTTTTGAAGATCAAAAGAAAATAGGTAAATCTGTTATTACATTCAATAAATTGAAAAGAAATGCACAGTATCAAATTGAAAAAAATTCATTTAAATTTCATATATTTGATAAAGCTGATCAACCAAATAAAACTTACAAAGGAATGTTTAATTTGAAGCCCTTTTACTCTAATTTTGATGGTGACTTAGATGAAATAAATTTAAACTATCTACTTGGCTCCAATGCTATTATTGCAGAACTTTTAAAAACAGAAATATTTAATAATAAAAATATAGATTTTAAATTAAATATAAATGCAGATAAAATTCAAAATAATAAAAATTTCATAAATTTAAATTTAAAATCAAAAATTCAAGAAGGTTTAATTGACACAGATAATACTAAATTTGAATGGAAAAATTTTGCAGCTTTTGAATTACTAGAAAGTCTAATTTTTGTAAGAGATGGAGAATTAGTTTTAGATGGAAAATTAAAAATTAATATTAAAGATTATAATGAGTTATATAAATTTCTTCTTACGCCAAAAAACTACCGAAATAAAATTGAGCAGATTAATTTAAATTTTATTTATAATTTAGATAAAAAAACAGCTGAGTTAAAAGATATTAAAATAGATAATAAATTTAATCAAAATGTAAATAAGATTTTAAATAATATAATCTTAAAAAAAGAGAATCTTCAAAACAAAATTTATTTTAAAAAATTATTAAATGAAGCGATTAAGAGTTATGCAGGATAAATCATTTTTTTAGGATCAACTATAATATTGTAATCTTTTTCGTTTATTAATCCTGTTTTTAAAGTTTCATATTTTAATGTAGTATTATTTTTTAATGCTGTTTTTGCAATTTTTGCTGCATTATCATATCCAATGTGAGGAGCTAAAGCAGTTACCAACATCAGCGAATTATCAAGATGCTCTTGTATTTTTTTTTTATTAGCTTTTATTCCTTTAACACAATAAAGAGCAAAATTTTTAGTACTATCAGCTATCAAGTCAATTGATTGTAAGATGTTGTGTGCAATTAATGGTTTAAAAACATTTAGCTCAAAATGGCCATGTGATCCTGCCATTGTTATTCCATTATGGTTTCCAATTACTTTTACACAAACCATTGTAACAGCTTCACATTGAGTTGGATTTACTTTTCCTGGCATAATTGATGAACCTGGTTCGTTTTCAGGTAAAATTAGCTCTCCATAACCTGCTCTAGGACCTGATCCTAGAAAACGTATGTCATTAGATATTTTCATTAGTGCAACCGCACAAGTATTTAGAGCACCAGAGAAGTTTACAATTGCATCATGAGCCGCAAGTTCAGCAAATTTATTTGGAGCTGGTTTGAATTTAATTTTTGTAAATTTGGATATTTCTTTTACAATTTTTTTATCAAAATTTTTTTTTGAATTTATTCCAGTACCAACAGCCGTTCCACCTTGAGCAAGAAATAGTATTTCTTTCAAAGCATATTCTATTCTTTCAATACTTTTTTTCACTTGAAAATGATATCCAGAAAACTCTTGTCCAAGAGATAATGGAGTAGCATCTTGTAAATGAGTTCTTCCAATTTTTACTATATTTTTAAATTCATTGGACTTTCTTTTTAATTCTTTTTCTAAAATTTTTAAGCTTGGTAACATTTTAGAAATAGTCTCTTTAGCTACTGAAATATGCATTGCAGTAGGAAATACATCGTTGGTAGATTGAGATTTATTTACATGATCATTTGGGTGAACAGGTTTTTTAGTTCCTTTTTTTCCACCCAATATTTCAATAGCTCTGTTAGCAATAACTTCATTTACATTCATGTTTGTTTGAGTACCAGAACCAGTTTGCCAGACTTTTAAAGGGAAATTTTCATCGAGCTTACCCTTAACCACTTCATCTGATGCTTTAATTATAGCTTTAGATATCCTGGTATCAATCAACTTATCTTTTGCATGGACTATTGCTGCAGCTCTCTTTATGATTGCAATTGATTTTATAATTGAAATATTTACTAAAATTTTACCTATATTAAAAAATTTATTAGACCTTTGGGTAGATGCACCCCAATATTTGTCATTAGGGACATTTATGCTTCCAATACTGTCAAATTCTTTTCTTAATTTCATTGATTAACTTCTAAGTAATAAATAATTATTAACATACAATAAATTTATAAAAACATATAGGAGCATTATGTCGAATTTTAGTAAAGTTGGCACTTTCATGAAAACCTTTGGTCAGGAAGTTAAAACTAAACCCTCATTTAGTAGTGATAAAATAAATAAATTAAGGATTGACCTAATCAAAGAGGAATTAGAAGAACTAACAGAAGCTATGAATAATAAGGATTTACTGGAAGTAGCTGATGCGCTTACAGATATATTGTATGTAACTTATGGAGCAGGGCATGCATTTGGAATTGACTTAGATAAATGTTTTGAAGAGGTTCAAAACTCCAACATGAGCAAGTTAGATGAAAATGGAAAACCTATTTATAATGAGTCTGGAAAAGTCATGAAAGGCCCTAACTATTTTAAACCAGACCTGTCTAGATTTGTGAATTAAATTTCTAATTTAAAGTCTACCGCAGGAGCACTGTGTGTGATACTGCCAATAGAAATTCTATTTACCCCACTAGATGCAATAGCCTTTACATTTTTAAAATTAACATTGCCAGAAGCTTCAGTCTCATAATATTTTTTTGAAATTTTTACACTTTTTCTTAAATTTCTAGTACTCATATTATCAAGCAGCACTGTATTAAATTTTAGACCTAAAATTGATTTAAGTTGTTTGATTGTATCGACCTCAACTGTAATTTTTTTTCCTTTTTTATTTTTTATAGCTTTTGAAACTAAAGTCTTTAAATCTGAGCTCGCAATATGGTTATCTTTAACTAAATATTCATCGCTTAAATTAAATCTATGATTTGTACCACCTCCTAATTTAACGGCATATTTTTGGATAACTCTTAAATTGGGTATTGTTTTTCTTGTGCAACAAATTTTGGTTTTTTTTCCAGCTAATTTAACAAACCGATTTGTTTTAGTTGCAATTCCAGAAATATGAGACAAAAAATTTAAAGCTACTCTTTCAGCGATCAGAATATTTTTTGCTTTTCCTTTAATTAAAGCTACTAAATTACCTTTTCTAACTCTAGAACCATCTTTTTTTTTAATAATGAATTTTATTCTACTATCAATTAATGAAAAAGCTTCTTTAGCGAATAATAATCCTCCAACAATTGCAAATTGATTTGATATTAATTTAAATTTTACTACCTTATCGTTACTAATTAGACTTGAAGTGATATCTCCTGAAGGATAAAGGTCTTCATTAAGTGCTAGCTTAACACTGCTTTTAATAAATTCTTTACTTAATTTAATCTTTGACACTCAATTATCTGCCGATGGCTGCCATTCTTTCTACAGATATTCTGGCCTTCTCAATTGTTTCTTTGTCCATGATAATTTCACCAGTCTCATTTTCTAAACAATCTAATATTTTTGGAAGTGTAATTTTTTTCATGTGAGGACACATATTACATGGTTTAACAAAATCTACATTTGGATTTTCTATCTGGATATTATCACTCATTGAACATTCAGTAACCATCATAACTTTTTTTGGTTGATTATCTTTTACATATTTAATCATTCCAGATGTAGATCCTGCAAAATCACTTGCCTTAATAACATCTGGCGGACACTCTGGGTGTGCTATAATTTTTATTCCTGGATTATTTTTTCTAATGTCATCAATTTCTTTTTTATTAAATTGATCATGAACAATGCAAATTCCTTTCCAAGAAATAATTTCAACATTAGTTTGAGAAGCAACGTATTTAGCTAAATAGTCGTCAGGTAAAAATATTACTCTTTTTACTCCAAGTGATTTAACTATTTTAACAGCATTTGCAGAGGTACAGCAAACATCTGTTTCAGCTTTTACTTCTGCCGAAGTATTCACATAAGAAACCACTGGGACACCAGGATATTTTTCTTTTAATAATTTAACATCTTTACCCGTAATAGACGATGATAATGAACAACCAGCTTCCATATCTGGAAGAATAACTTTTTTATCTGGGCTCATTAATTTTGCAGTTTCTGCCATGAAATGAACTCCAGCCATTAAAATAATATTTGCAGAAGTTTTTGAAGCTTCAATTGCCAGTGCCAAAGAGTCAGCAGAAAAATCTGCAACACCATGATAAATTTCTGGAGTTTGATAATTATGGGCTAGAATTACAGCATTTTTTTCTTTTTTTAATTTATTAATTTTATGGATATATGGTGCGTGCACTGACCATTCAATTTCAGGCATAACCTTAGAAATTTTTTGATAAATAGGATCTGTTGCTTTACGAATTTCTTGTGTAAATTCCATGAGGATTTTTACCAATTTGAAACATGATTGTCATTCATTTATTATGGGACATATCGCGGTCGTGCTGAAATTGGTAGACAGGCACGGTTGAGGGCCGTGTGGACTTGGTCCATGAGAGTTCGAGTCTCTCCGACCGCACCAAATTTAAAGTATTAATCGATCCATTCTGGTTTTTTGATATTTATTGAAGCTTCTTCTGTTTTAAAATCAATTTTTTCATCAAAATTTTTATCTAAATATTTGATTAAGGCAAAAGGATATTCGTTGTCAATTAACACCTTACCTATTTCAACTTCATTGCTATAAATACTTTCACCCTCATGTAATTTTCCATTAATTATATTTATTGGAAACAATCTTTTTGAAAGTTTATTTTTTAATTTAATTCGTGCAGTATTCTCTTGTCCAACATAGCAACCCTTTTTAAAATCAATTCCATTTAATTCCTCAAAATTACACTCAATACCAAATAATTTATTTTGCAACTTATTTAAATCTTTTGGAACTATTCCAAGTTTATGACTCAATGAATAATATTCTTTTAGGTCTGCATCATGTAGATTTAGTTTTTTTAAAGATAAATAAAGTTTTTCTAAATTAATAATTATTCTAGCACCCAAATTCTTATTTCTTGGATCTAAAAAAATTGGATCTTCTCTATATTTAATTGTGCATCCAGGTTGATCTTTTGCAGCATCAAAAGTTAAGAATTTTTTATGAGAAAATGCTGCTACAACAAATTCATTACTTAAATTTAGAATTTCAACTTTTGATCTTAATTTATATAGGGATAATTGTTTGAATAACTCCTCTGCCTGAGGTTTTTCACAATCCAAAAGATATCCAGACTTATGTTTTACAATTATAAATTCATATAAAAATTTACCTTGGGGTGTAAGTAATGAACTAAAACAACTATTTACATCACTTACTTTGTTTATATCGTTACTAATAAGATTTTGAAGAAACTCTTTTGCATCTTCTCCGTTAATATAAATAATTGCTCTGTCATCTAAAATGTATACGTTTTTGATATTCATAATTGATTAATTATAGTATGTAATATAATAACAATTTCTCAAAATGTTAGATCTTATAATTAAAAATGGACAATGTTACATCGATGGTGAGTTAAAAGATATTGATGTTGCTATTAAAGATGGAAAAATTCAACAGATTGGACAAATTTCAGAAGAGGCAAAAGAGACAATTAATGCGGAGGGTCTTACAGTATTACCTGGTTGTATAGATACCCAAACACATTTTAGAGAGCCAGGATCAACAGATACTGAGGATCTTCATTCAGGTAGTAGAGCGGCAATAGCAGGAGGTATTACAAGTGTATTTGAAATGCCCAATACTAATCCACCAACTTCAAACATGAAAGAGTTTCAAAGAAAACTAGATCTCGCTAAAAACAGAATGTATTCTAATTATGCTTTTTATTTTGGAGCAACAGCAGATAATGCTGATGATTTAGCAAGTCTAGAAGGTTTAGAAGGTTGTTGTGGAATTAAACTTTTTGCAGGGTCATCAACTGGTAATTTATTGGTTGCCGAAGAAGATGATATTGATAAAGTTTTTCAAAACGCCTCTAAAGTTGTGGCAGTTCATTCTGAAGATGAGGCAATTTTAAATGTAAACAAGAAATTAATAAAAGAGGGTGATGTTCATACCCATCCAGTATGGAGAAGTGCAGAATGTGCAATAGCATCTACTAGAAGAATTGTTCGAATTGCAGAAAAGCACAACAAAAAAGCTCATGTACTTCATATTACAACAAAAGAAGAAATTGATTTTCTATCACAACACAAAGGAAACATTACATTTGAGATTACTCCTCAGCATTTAACTCTTTATGCTCCAGATTGTTATGACAAGCTTGGAACTTATGCACAGATGAATCCACCATTAAGAGATAAATCTCATTATGATCGATTATGGTATGGGGTTAGAAATAATTTCAATGATACGATTGGGTCAGATCATGCTCCTCATTTAAAAGAAAATAAAGATAAAGTGTATCCAAATACTCCTTCAGGCATGCCAGGAGTTCAAACTTTAATGCCCGTAATGTTAAATCATATTAATGATGGAAAATTATCTCTTAACCAATTGATGAACTTCGTTTGTGAAAATCCAGTAAAGATTTTTGGAATTAAAAACAAAGGATTTATCAAAAAAGGTTATGATGCAGACTTTACAATTGTAGATATGAACAAAACTATTGAAATTAAGAATGAAAATATTGAGAGTAAATGCAAATGGTCTCCATTTAATGGATTTAAATTCAAGGGAACACCTACTCATACGATTATTGCAGGAAAAATTAAAATGCAGGATGGAAAAATTTTAGGTGATCCTGACGGTACACCTTTACAGTTTAGCTAAGTTTTCCAGTAAAACTATTTACTAAAATTATACCTATCACTATTAAGAATAGTCCCATTATTGCTTGCCAAGCCAAAGTTTGTTTAAAAAATATATATCCAAGGATTGCTATAGTAAAAATTCCAAGACCGCTCCATGTTGCATACATAATAGCGATAGGAATCTTGTCCGCTACAAAAGTTAAAAGATAGAAAGCACAAAGATAAAAGAATGCAAGAGCAGCTGTTGGAATTAGTTTTGTAAAATTTTGAGTTACAGGTAATAACATCGTACCAGCAACTTCAAAAAACACTGCACCTGCAAGAAATAAATATGTTTTAACCATTGTTTAAAATTTTGTGTTGTATTAAATCTTCTTTTATTTCTGTTAATATTGCTGGATCATCAATTGTAGGAGGCACTTTATAATCTACATTATCTGCAATTTTTCTTATTGTTCCTCTTAAAATTTTACCCGATCTTGTTTTTGGCAATCTTTTAATAACAATTACAACTTTAAATGCAGCAACTGGTCCAATTTTATCTCTTACCATTTGTACACATTCTTTAGATATAGTGTCATTATCTTTATCAACACCAGATTTCAAAACTACTAGACCTATAGGTAATTGACCTTTTAATTTATCTGCAATTCCAAGTACTGCACATTCTGCAACAGATTGATGTTCTGATAAAACTTCTTCTATAGCACCTGTTGATAATCTGTGGCCCGCTACATTAATGATGTCATCAGTTCTAGACATTATCCAAATGTAACCATCATCATCGATGTGACCTGCATCATATGTTTGGTAATATCCATCATAATTGGACATATAGTTTTCTTTATATCTTTGATCTGCGTTCCATAATGTTGGAAATGTTCCTGGGGGCAAAGGAAGTTTAACCACTATGTCTCCCATTTCATTTGGTTTAGCTAAAGATTGGTCTGGCTTAATGATTTTGACATTGTATCCTGGGACAGCTTTACAGGCTGAACCATACTTTGTTTCCATCATTTCAATACCAGTACAATTTGAGCTGATTGCCCAACTAGTCTCTGTTTGCCACCAATGATCAATGACTGGAACTTTAAGTAAATTCTCGGCCCACTTAATAGTATCTGGATCAGCTCTCTCTCCTGCAAGAAATAAACTTTCAAAACTACTTAAATCATATTTTGAGAAAAATTTACCTTCAGGATCTTCTTTTTTAATAGCTCTAAAGGCTGTGGGAGCTGTAAAAAGAGATTTTACTTTATATTCAGAAATGATTTTCCAGAAAGCACCGGCATCAGGTGTTCCTACAGGCTTACCTTCAAACAAAACTGTAGTGCATCCTTTGAATAATGGAGCGTAAACAATATAAGAGTGTCCAACAATCCAACCAATGTCACTTGCAGACCACCAAATATCATCTGTATCTATGTTGTATATATTTTTCATAGTCCACTTTAGAGCAACAATATGACCCCCAATATCTCTCACTATCCCTTTTGGAGTACCAGTTGTCCCTGATGTATATAAAATATAGGCAAACTCATTTGAGTTCATCTCAATACAGTCTGCATCTTTAGCATAAGAGACTACTTCTTCCCAGCTGACCTCACTAGGAGCATTTAACTTTACCTCATGACCAGGTCTTTGGAATAAAATCATCTTTTCAATTTTGTGATTGGCTATTTTTATAGCCTCATCCACAAGAGGTTTATATTCGACTGTTCTTCCCGGCTCAAAACCACATGAAGCAGTTACTAAAATTTTTGCTTTACTATCATCAATTCTGCTTGCAAGCTCATTTGATGCAAATCCTCCGAAAACTACGGAGTGAATTGCACCTATTCTAGCACAAGCGAGCATGGCAACTACAGCTTCAGGTATCATAGGCATGTAAATGATTACCCGATCACCTTTATTTGCACCTTGAGCTTTTAATGCGCCTGCAAATTTGGAAACTTTTGACCTAAGCTCTTCATAATTGAACTTACTTTTCTTACCAGTTATAGGGCTATCGTATATTAAAGCTGTTTTTTTACCTCTTCCTTGATCAATATGAATGTCTAAAGCATTATAGCAAGTGTTTGTCACCCCATCTTCGAACCATTTATAGAAAGGTGGGTTTGATTTATTCAAAATTTTTGTTGGTTTTTTAAACCAAAAGATATCTTCCGATGCTTCTTGCCAAAATTTTTCAGGATTTTTTATAGAATTTTCATAAATTTGATTAAACTTTGAGGACATAAATTTTGATTCGAATTCCTTATTTTTTTTGATTTTTAACTTATAAATTGTATTTAATTTTAAAAATTAAGTAAAATCAATGAGAATTAGTCGCAATTAAGTCTTCATTTATCTAATTTAATTTGCTATTAACCGCGACATTGGCTTAGGGAAACTTAAGTCTAGTTTATATAAACTAAATAAAAACTAACGAAGAGGGAGTTTTTTATGAAAAAACTTAAACTGTTTGCTTTAGCAGCTATGGCCTTGATAGGTTTTTCAGGTATAGCTATTGCAGCAGACGCAACGATGTTGAGCCAAGATGACTTCGTAGGAATTTCATTCTGGGTTATCTCTATGGGGATGTTAGCAGCTACTGCTTTCTTTTTCATGGAAGCGGGCAATGTCGCATCAGGCTGGAGAACATCAGTTATTGTTGCTGGTCTAGTAACTGGTATTGCATTCATACACTACATGTACATGAGAGAAGTATGGGTATCTACTGGAGACTCGCCAACTGTTTACAGATACATTGACTGGTTAATCACTGTGCCATTACAGATGGTAGAATTCTATTTAATTCTAGCAGCTATTGGTAAAGCAAACTCTGGAATGTTCTGGAGATTGTTAATTGGTTCATTAGTAATGCTAATCGGTGGATACTTAGGTGAAGCAGGATACATTAATGCTACACTAGGTTTCATCATCGGAATGGCAGGTTGGGTATACATTCTTTATGAAGTATTCTCAGGTGAAGCTGGTAAAGCTGCATCGAAGAGTGGTAACAAAGCTCTTGTAACTGCATTCGGAGCAATGAGAATGATCGTTACAGTAGGTTGGGCAATTTACCCATTAGGTTATGTATTTGGTTACTTAACTGGTGGTGTAGACGCTGACTCACTTAACGTCGTTTACAACTTAGCTGACTTCATTAACAAAATTGCATTTGGTCTAGTAATCTGGGCTGCTGCAACTAGTTCAAGCGGAAGAAGAGCTAAATAATTTAACTAAAATTTAAATTAAGGGCAGGTACAATTTTGTACTTGCCCTTTTTTTTTACCTTCAGTAAAATTATGTATAATAACTATACATATTTTTTTTATGGATGTTAAATTAGAAAAATGGCACAAATGCCAAGTTGATAAAGAGGTCCTAAAAGAACTTTCAAAAAAATCTGATTTAAAAGGACTTCAACATATTTCAGTATTTTTTGGACTATTATTGATAACTGGAATTTTTGCATATCAAACCTGGGGTACATGGTGGTCGGTATTTTGGTTTTTAGTTTATGGAAATATTTATTCCTTTTCTAATCCTTTATGGCATGAGACTGGACACAAAACTGCTTTTCAATCAAAATTCTTAAATGAATGTTTTTATTATATTTCGTCATACATGGCCAATTTTGAACCAACAAGATGGAGATACACACACTTTGTTCACCACGGAAATACTTACTCAACAGAAAATCCATTTGATCATGAAATTGAATATGGAAATGATTTAAAAGAAACACCAAAGCGATTAATTATAAATATAATTCCATTTTTAGATTTAGTTTTCTTTAAAAAACATATTTCATTTGAAATTTTTCAACATGCTTTAGGAATTAAAACTAAAGTTATGCAAGACAGCATCCCAGAAAATGCACAAGCAAAAGCAATTTTTATTTCAAGGATTTATGTTGCTATTTGGTTTTTAATTATTCTATGGTCTATACTTGTTTCTTCTTGGATGCCTTTATTATATTTTGTGTTACCACAATTTTATGGAAAAACTTTACATAAACTTGTTGCATTTACTCAACACGCAGGTTTGGCAAGAAACATAAAAGATCATAGGGTTACATCACGTGAAATGTATTTAAATCCAATATTAAGTTTTTTATATTGGAAAATGGAATATCATTTAACTCATCATATGTTCCCAACCGTTCCTTCATATAATCTTGATAAGTTGCATCATTATATAAAAGATCAATTACCAAGGCCAAATCATGGATTAATTGATGCTTATAAAGAAATTATTCCAGCTTTAATGAAGCAAAAAGATGATAAAAGCTATTTTATAAAAAAAGAGCTACCTCAAGCTCAAAACATATAAAAATATACTAAGTATGATTTTACTTACTTGTCCAATTTAGATAAGAAACTATATATAACGCATGGCAAAAATTACTTACCACACACACGATAATAAAACTTATACAATTGATGTTCAAAAGGGACTAACTGTGATGGAAGGTGCAATACAAAACGATATTCCAGGAATTGATGCAGATTGTGGGGGAGGAATGGCTTGTGCTACTTGCCATGTTTATGTCAAAGAAGAATGGTTAGATAAGCTTCCAGCTAAAGAGGATGGTGAAGAAGACATGCTTGATATGGCATTTGAGCCAAAAAATAATAGTAGGTTGAGTTGTCAGTTAATTGTTTCAGATGAGTTGGACGGATTGGAAGTAAATATTCCGACAAAGCAAGGCTAGATGAATAAAACAGATGTATTAATTATTGGAGCAGGACCAACAGGTTTATTTTGTGCTCATCAACTTGGAATTATAGGGTTGAGTTGTGAGATAGTAGATAATCTTGATAAAGCAGGGGGACAATGTATCGAACTTTATCCTGATAAACCTATTTATGATATTCCTGCAATACCTGAGTGTACTGGTGAAGAGTTAACCAATAATCTTTTAAAACAGATTAAACCTTTCAATGTCAAATTTCATTTAAACGAAAGAGTGGAACAACTAAAAAAGACTGAAAGTCGATGGAATGTAAAAACTTCAGGTGGAAAAGAATTTGATGTTGCATCTATCGTTATAGCTGGAGGTGTTGGTTCTTTTGAACCTAGAAAATTTTCAGTTAAAGAGTGTGAAAAATTTGAGAAAAATTCGTTACTTTACTCAATTAAAGACAAATCTATTTTTAAAGATAAAACCATTTCAATTTTTGGGGGAGGAGACTCCGCTTTAGATTGGGCTATTGAGCTATCAAATACTTCAAAAGTAAATCTAATTCACAGAAGAGATGGTTTTAGTGGTGCAGAGTCTAGTGTTCAAAAAGTAAAAGATCTAAACGATAAAGGAAAGTTAAATTTATTTACAAAATACCAGATAGATTCTGTTAGTGGAGATAAAAAAATTGAAAGTATAAAAATTAAGCATGATGAAGGAGAAATTAAAGAGATTAAATGTGATTATGTATTAGGTTTTTTTGGTTTAATTATGCAACTTGGCCCTATTTTAGATTGGGGATTAAATATAAATAAGAAAACTATTGAAGTTAATACTGAAAACTTTGAAACAAATATTAATGGAATATTTGCTATAGGCGATATTTGTTCTTATCCGGGTAAATTAAAATTGATACTTTCAGGTTTTCATGAAGGTGCTTTAGCTGCAAGAGGATGTTTTAAGTATGCTAAACCAGATGAAAAATTAAGATTTGAATTCACAACAACATCCAAGGCTGCACAAGAAAGACTTGGAGTTAAAAAATGATAGAACTTTTTTCTGCAAATACTCCTAATGGATGGAAAATTAGCATTATGCTTGAAGAAATCGGGTATGAATATAAAGTTACTCCTGTTGACTTAGGTAAGCAAGAACAATTTAAACCAGAATATTTAAAAATAAGTCCTTTTGGAAAAATTCCAGTGATCATTGATCATGATAACGACAAAAGTATTTTCGAGTCAGGTGCAATATTGATGTACTTAGCAGATAAAAGTGGGAAACTTTATAATGAAAAAGATAGACTGGTTATTAATCAATGGTTGATGGCACAAATGGGCACTGTTGGACCTATGATAGGGCAACATCATCAATTTCATCATTATAATCCTGGAAAAAGTGAATTTGGTGAAGAAAGATATTTTAAAATTACTAAAAGAATTTATGGAGAATTGGATGCGAGATTAAAGGAATCTCAGTTTCTTGCTGGTTCTGATTATACGATTGCCGATATTGCAACTTGGCCGTGGATGGCAAGACACGAATGGCATGATATTGGATTGAAGAATTATAAAAATTTAGCAAGATGGTATTTGGAAATAGCAAATCGTGAAGCTGTAGTTAAAGGTTATAGTTTTATGGATAGAGATGCAAAAATTCCTAAACTTTAAAATTTATCCAAAAAGTCTGTAAAGAGTACTAAGTATTCCATAACCTGAAAATTCAATAGCAACGATTACAATTATAATTAAGATTAATTTTTTATTCATTTTAAAAATAAATATAACAACAATACAATCCAGAAGAAAGGATAGTAAAAATAAATATATTTCTTAGCAAAAAGAAAGGATATTGAACTTTGTTTAGATGATTTTTTTTTCATTGTTAATCATCTGCGTGAACTTTTTCTTCTTTTTCATGCTTTTCTTGTGCTGCAATAGTGTATTTAGCAACAGGTCTTGCCATTAATCTTTTTAATCCAATTGGCTCTGCTGTATCTAAACAAAAACCATAAGTGTCTTCTCTAATTCTTCTCAAAGCTTTATCAATTTCTGAAATTAATTTAATTTGTCTATTGATTGCTTTCATTTCTACATTGCTATCAATATATGAGTTGGCCTGGTCAACAATATCAGCAGAAATATTATTGTCATCCATCCCACCATTATAAAGAGCTTCATTATTAGCTTTGATTAATTCTTTTTTCCATTCAGTTAGTCTCATTCTGAAATATACTTTGTGTTTTTCACACATATATTTTTCAGTGTCCTTTGGAACATAAGTTTTTGAAATTTTTACAGGACCTTTGGGTGCAACTTTAGCTGTAGTTGGTTTTGCTTTACTTACAACTTTAGTTTTTGGTTTTGATACTTTTTTCCTTGCTTTAGCAGTCTTTGGCATAGCTTAATTTTAATCGCTCGGAGTATATTCAGCAAATTAGGGGTGTCAAGCAAGCTTAATTGATATAAATATTTATAAATGACCATTAGCAACAAAAATATTAACAATGTTTTTTATATTTTTGTTTTAACCCATCTAATTTTTTGGACTCTGATTCCATCGATTACAAATCACAATTTACCACTGGATACAATTGAAGCTTTAGCTTGGGGAAGTAATTTAGACTGGGGTTTTAATAAACATCCGCCAATGAGTGCCTTTTTTCCAGAAATTTTTTATCAAATTTTTGGACCTCAAGATTGGGTTTATTATTTATTAAGTCAAATTTTTGTAATTATTTCTTTTTATTATGTTTTTAAATTTTCAAAAGAAATTTTGAAGAACAATTTATTAAGTTTAATTTCTGTATTATTAATTGAAGCAATTTATTTTTATAACTTCACCACACCAGAATTTAATGTAAATGTTTGTCAATTACCTTTTTGGTCTTTAACAGTTTATTATTCTTGGAAAATATATAGTGGTAAAGAAATAAAGTTTTTAGATTGTTTTTTAGTTGGTCTGTTTGCTGCTTTTGGCTTCTTGTCAAAATATTTATTTATTTACCTATTAGTTTCTATTGATTTTTTATTTATTTATTTAATCTTTTTTAAAAAAGAGAGAAAATTTGATTTTAAATATTTAATTACTGTTGAAGTTTTTTTAGTAGTTTTAGTTCCACATTTAATTTGGTTAAATAATAATGAATTCATTACAATTACATATGGATTAGCCAGAACTGGTTTAGAACAATCTAGCTTTATAGATCATATTAAATTTCCATTAATCTTTTTGTTGAAACAAATAGGGATCTTAATTCCCTTCTTAATATTATCTTGGTTAATGGTTAAAAAAATTAAATTGAATTTAAAGTTTCAGGATAAAAAATTACTATTTTTATTAGCAATTAATATTTTGCCAATTATTTTAATGTTTTTTACTTCATTAATTACTGGATCAAAAATTAGAACAATGTGGATGACTCCATTCTATTTATTTTTTGGAACTTTAATTGTTTATTTGTTTCAGGCACAAATAAATATTAAGAAACTTAAACCTTTCATGCTTGGATTTATTTTCTTTTTCTTTTTATCACCAGGACTTTACGCTTATGTTTCAATTTCAAATGAAAATAAAAGGACCGATTATATGGGAAAAGAAATTGCAATAAAAACTCAATATGCTTGGGATCAGCAATTTGATACAAAAATAAATGTAGTTTTGGGTAATGAATGGAATGCTGGAAATTTATCTTATCATTTAAAGTCACGACCTGTTTGGGAGGGTTTTGTTGATAGAGAAAAGCTTGATCAATTGAAAGATTATATGTGTCTTGATAATGTTTGTGTAGGATCAAGGTAGATGAAATACATAATTTTAATTCCTATTTACAATGAAAGAGAGTCTCTAAAATTATTGATTGAAAATATTAATTATGAAATAAAAGATTTAAATCACGAGATATCATTGGTGGTTATTAATGATGCATCATCACAACAGATAATTGATACCTATCCAAACATAGAAAATATTAGTTCAATAGAGATTGTGAACATGAAAGAAAATAGAGGACACGCCAGATGTATTGCATCTGGCTTAAAATTTATCTTTGAAAATAAAGAATTTGATTATGTAATTCCCATGGATGGTGATGGAGAGGATAGGCCGGAAGAGATTAAAAACTTTATTCAACTTTCTGAACAATCTGGTGAGAAATCTATAGTAGGCGAAAGAGTAAAAAGATCAGAAAGTTTATTTTTCAAAACATGTTATCAGTTTCATAAATTTTTAACTTTATCATTTACAGGACAATCTATTAAATTTGGAAATTTTACCTGTTTACCAAAATCAACAGTTAAAAAAATGATTGATGAAAAGGCCACTTGGAATAGTTTCTCAGGTTCACTAAAAAAAACTGAAAACGAATTATTGAGTGTCCCATCGATTAGAGGACAAAGATATCATGGTCCTTCTCAAATGAGTTTTTTTAATTTATTAAAACACTCTCTTGCAATCATTAGCGTTTTTAGAAAAACTGTTCTTATACGATCAGCTTTGTTTATTGTTTTTTATATTTTGCTTATCAAAAGCTACGCTTCAGTAATAACCTCAATACCTTTAGTATTGTTGCTTATAATGATTTATTCAGTTTCCAGTTTAGCTTTAAGAGAAAATATTGATGAATTTAATAATTCTTTATCAAATATTCATGAAATTGATAAAATTAAATAAATTTATTTTTTATTGACTTAAAATTTTTTTTTATTATCATTTTATTTCATGTGGCAAGTCTGGTTGTGCTGACTTGTAAATCAAGGGACAACATAATATACATGAAGAATTATTTTAGAAAAGTTGCCTTTGGTATTGGACCTAACGAGAAAATTCCAACAGATCCTCTAAATTGGGCTTTAATACAGTTGGATAAGGTTCCAGAATTATCTTGGAAAGGAAAAATACATTCAGAGAAAGAATTAAGAAAACATTATAGAGATTGGGTTTATGGAGACAGAAAAGTTTTAAGAAAAAAATATAAAGATAATAAAACTCTATATAAAACTCACAAAGATATACTGAGACATAAAACTGGTCAAAAGTTTTGGGAGTCTCTAGAAATTTCGATTAGACATAATGAAGGAATTAATAGTAGTCATCCAGTTTTAGCAAAATTATGGATGTTTTGGGGAAATTTTTTTGCAATAAGTGAAAAAGATTTTTTAGCAAATTACTCAACTGGTCCTTACCAAAGAGAAATTATTCGACCAAATTTAAATCAAACATTTGAGAAAATGGTTTATGATGTGACTACTTCCTGGGCTATGATTCATCATCTAGATAATAGTGAGAGTGCTGGACCTAAAAGTGTTACAGCAAGTGAAGAGTGGAGAAGAAGAAAAAAAGAACCTGCAACCATTAATGAAAATCATGCAAGAGAACTTTTAGAACTCCATACAGTTTCTCCAAAAGCTGGTTATTCCCAGGAAGATGTAATTCAATTAGCATATATTATGACTGGCTGGCAACATAGATGGAGTAAAAAAAATTTAGAAACAGGTAATGTCTGGTTTAATTCCGAATATCATCAAAGAGGTAAAAAAAATGTTTTGGGAAAAGAATATAAAAAAGGTAAAAAAGCATTAGCTGTTGTTATTAAAGATTTAGTAAATCATCCTAACTGTAGAGATTTTGTTGCAGAAAGACTATGTAGATTTTTAATCACAGATGAACCTACAAAAGAGATGAAGCAGCCGATTATTGACGCTTTCAAAAAATCTGACGGACATTTGCCAGAAATACATAAGGCTGCAATTAAAGTAGCTTTTGAATATAATGATAAATATAAAAAATTTCAGACACCTGAGAATTGGCTGATTCAAGTTGCTAAAATTGCAGATCTTAATTGGCCGCCATCACCAGATCTAATGGATAAATATGAGCTAGGTCAAAAACCGTTTGGTTCACATCGAGAACCAGAGCGACTTTTGAGAAATATTGGTCATCATCCTTACAGAGCAAAACAACCAAATGGTTGGTCAGACCATTCTGATGATTGGATTTCACCAGAATTATTAATCAGAAGACTTGTATATGCAAAAGCAAGTCATAATTTTGCTAAAATGGAAAACAATAAAAATACTACATATTATGAAGAAATGGTTGAAAAAAATTTCGACAATCCAAATAAAATAATGAAATACATAAATCAAAAAAATAGGTCTATTGAAAAACATACTTTGCTTTTTAATCACCCGGAGTTTTTAAAGGCATGAAAATATCAAGAAGAAATTTTTTAAAAACTACAGCTTTAACGTCATTATATTTTGCTGGTTTTGGAGCACCAGCTTATGCCTCGCAAACAAAAAAAAATTTAGTAATAATTATGTTACGTGGAGGAATGGATGGTTTGTGTGCAATTCCAATTAAAGGTGATAAGAATTTTGAAAAATTAAGAAGCAAAATTAATCTTGAAAGAACTTTAAAATTAACATCAGATTTTGATTTACACCCAGCATTAAAAACATTCAAAGGTCTTTGGGATCAAAATTTAAGTGCTGCAGTTCATGCAACAAATATCCCTTATACTGGAAGATCACACTTTGATGGTCAAAATTTAATGGAGTCTGGAGGTAAAATACCTTACCAAGAAAAAACAGGTTGGCTCGGAAGAGGAATGAAAGTAGCTGGATTAACAGGACAGGGATTAGCTTTAGCTCTACCAATGCCTTTATTAATTAGAGGGGTTCCAATGAACAATAATTATTTTCCTGTAGGTCGTAGTCTTCCATATCCTGACACTCTAGAATTAATAAAACAAGCTTACAAAGAACATGATGAAAAGCTGTTAAGTGATAATTTAGAAATAATCCTAAATAGAGATTTTAATAATAGATCAAGAGATGATGCTTGGATTTTAGCTTCAAGTGCTGGTACCGAGTTATCAAAACCAAATGGCCCTAAAGTTGCAGTATTTGAAGTGGATGGTTTCGACACGCATGCTGCGCAAGGAGCAACTGATGGCGCTCATGCTGATTGCTTAAGTGATTATGATAATATCATTAGGTCTCTTAAATCATCAATGTCTGAAGAGGCATTTAAGAATACTTTAGTTTTAACCCTAACAGAGTTTGGAAGAACAATTAAGCAGAACAGTAGTAATGGTACAGAGCATGGTTACGGTTCAGCCATTCTAATGGCAGGAGGACTTGTTAAAAAAGCACAAGTCTACACGGATTGGCCAGGATTAAAGAAAAAGGAATTATTTGAAGGAAGAGATTTAAATTCTACAATAGACTCTAGAGCAATTTATGCTTCTGCAATGTCTGCAGTCTTTGACGTAGATTTTAAAAAAATTACTAAAGAAGTATTTTGGGGAGAGAATTTACCAAATTTATCGGATAAGCTTTTTAAAGCTTAATTTATTATGAAAAAAATATTACTAGTCATTACTTTAAGTTTATTAACTTCAAGCAATTCATTTGCTGAGAGATTAAATTGGTTTTTTAGTAAGTGGCTTTCTGAAAACGGACATCATCAATATTTAAATGAGCAAGGATCTCACAATCTAAATATCAAAATAGAAAATAAAGCGTTTTCAGCTACTAATATTGCCTATCATTCAAACCCAAACAGAGATACGCTGATTTATTATTTATGGAAATATTCATATAGAGATAGAAGTCAACATTTAAAAGAGTTTAAACCAACAAATAGTTCCTACGATTTTAAATTCAACTTAATTGAGGATGAATTTATAAAAAAGCAAACGAAAACTGTAAAAAAGCAAATGAAAACCAAAGGTATCCTTAGTTATTTATATTATCAAGATGGTGAAGTATTAATTGACGAATTTTCTCCAAAAGAAAGACTGGGAGAGTTTTTGAATAATGAAACAAAATTTTATTCAATGTCGATGGGTAAGTCAGTAACTTCTTATTTAGTAGGTCATGCCATATGTGAGGGCTATATTGAAGGAGTTGATGCTAGAGTAAATGACTGGCCTATAATAAAAGATTCACTTTATCATGATCAAAAATTAATTAATTTTTTAAACATGAATACTGGTGATCAAAAATATATCGATGAGTTTGAAGATGGTACTAGTAAATTAGGTGCATATGAAGATAGAGATATTGCAACAACCATGCGCTCTTTCTTTAACAACGAAAATACAAAAAAATCTAAGGAAAGATACAATTACAATGGATTTGTCACTCAGTTAATTTTAAACTATATGAAATTTAAAATTGGTGAAGATTATGACAAATTTTATAGCAAAGTTTTCAACGATAAAATAAAGATCAAAAATAGCATTCGTTATGGCTACACTAGTTTAAATGAAAATTGGGGAAATGGACATCCTAACATAATGGCAACGAGATTTGACTATCTTAGAATTGCAAAAGCTATAATGGACGATTATCAGAATGGTACTTGTGTTGGAAAATATTTAAAAGAGATTTACGAAAGAAGAATACCAAAAGGAAGCAAAGAAAAAGAAGAGCCCTTATTTAATCGTACAAAATCATACGGGGGTCAATTTCATATGGATTTTCCAGGATTAAAAGACAAAATTATATTTGGTATGGGTGGCTATGGTGGGAATATGATTTTAATTGATGTAGAAAATTCAAGAATACTGGTTGTTAATTCACTCCATTATAATAATAAAAAATATAAATATAATCACAAAAAACTACTGTACGATCCATTTAAAAAAGGTAAATGAACAAAATTATATTAATCATTTCATTTATATTATTTTCTGGCACAGCATTTTCAGATGGCCACAAAGTTAAATTCAAAGATATTAAGGGCTATAAAAAGCAATTTATTTCTATGCATAAAAAAAAAGTAAATAGAATTATAGAAGTAAAAGCATCAGAGGGATTTCCAGTATATGAGGGAAAAACAAGTATTCAAGTTACAGTAAATAGAGAAGATGCAGGTTGCGGCACAGGAAAAGCACAAACTACTCAAATTCAATGTGATGGTAAGGGCAATAGAAGTAGGCAAGAATTAAATTTGGGTGATATGAAACTTAAAAATAAGGAGCATATTTTTGAGTACGCTGTTTATTTTGATGAAACTTATGAACCTTTAAAAAAAGGTGCTGTCGTAATAATTGGACAGATGCATACTGACAACAAAGCAAAAGGTTGTCATAGTTGTTGTCATTTTTGGGCTCAAGATTTTAAATATAAAGGGGAACATTATTATAGCTGGGCTAGCAAAGCAGCCTATTCATCTGAACCTGTTGTTATTGGAAAAATTGAGGATTTAAAAGGAAAATGGACACACCTTAAGTTTCATGTTCTTTGGAAATTGGATGAGACAGGTAGATTTAAAATTTATAAAAATGATGAAGTTATCGCAGATCTTAAAAATATAAAAACTTTAGCTGATACTTGCACTGGCGGGTATATGAAATTTGGAATTTATAGACATCGTACAATTGGATATTGGAATTCTGATTGGGAAAGTTTGCCAGATCAAAGAGTTTATTTAGATAGTATAGTTTTTAGAAAACCAAAAAAAGAAGAGAAATTTAAAAATCATAAATAAAAAAAAAATTAAATAATTCTTTACAATTAAGAGTTGAATAAAATTTTAATAAAAGTTGTTTTCACTTATTTATAAAAGCTTTTTTAGTGCGACAATTAGGTGTACGCTTTATTTATGAAAGGTTTAGCCAGGCGCATTTGGTAGTAAATCTACCATAACAATTTTTAAATTATTAATTTTATTTTTAATAATTATTTTTTCCATCTCAAATCTAGAGGCAGCAAAGAAAAAAGATAAAAAAGAAAAAGACTGCATTTACTGTAAAAAGTATGAAAAGTTAGGTGATTGGCCCGAAAGTGAAAGACCTTCAGCATTTATTTATGAAAAAATAGATTACCCAGAGGGAATGTTTCATGAAAGTTTAATTAAAAGTAAACAAAAACAAGGCGAGGCAGGAAAAAAAGTTTATCAGAGATTTGTTAAAGGAAAAAGTTCGTTAAACAAATATCAACACCATATGATAAGAGATATGGCCTACTTCGAGGCATTATTTAATGAAATGCTTAATGATAAAAAAGCCAAAGTTGAAACTCTTGAAGGATTAAAAAAGGGTAGAGAGGCAATGAGGATGAGTTTAAATATTTCTCCGAAAGCAAAGTCCTCTGAGGCAGTTTTGAAATTTTGGGCAACCGGGAAAATGCTTTATGCGGCGCATAAAAAAAATAAAAAGAAAAAGAAAAAGAAAAATAAACAGTTAACTCCTGAGGTAACCGAAAGAGCAGCCGTTTTAGCAAATTTAAAAAAACAAATTGCTACTGCTAAAGTAAATGCTCAAAGAGCAGCAACAATTAAAGCACAAGAAAAAATTGAAGAAACAAAACAGTAATGAAAAAATTAATTATAAAAAGTTTTTTAATATTCATTTTAATTTTTAGTTTTTCCTCAAACGCAAATGAAATTGAATCAATGGCAGGTATTTCAGATGCAGCGGGTAGTTCAGCACAAGCTGCTGCTGATCAACTAGCAAATGATGCTGGTAAAGTAGCAGAAAATATAGCTGGTGCAACTGAGGCTTTAGGAGAGGCCAAAAGTGACATAGGTAAGGCATTAGACGCATCTATTGCTCAAGCTGAAAATGCAATGAAGTTTGCTACAGAAAGTTTAGCAAAAGGAGATATTACATCTGCAGTACAAGCCATGTCTTTAGTTGAGGGTGTTACTGATATGGCATTAGGAGCTATACCAGACCCAACTGCATTAGATATGTCTGGTATTGATTTTTCAAAAGATTTTTCTCCAGAGGAAATGGCAGCTTTGTCAAGCATTGCTGGCCAAATGGGTGCTGGAAAAGTTGTTGCATTACAAAAAATGGCTGGACAGATGAATGCACTCAATACAGCAGGATTTGATGCCAAGGGAATGATGGGATCTCTTGATGCTCAAGGAATTGGAATGGGCGCTGCTATGGAAGGACTTGCAGGTGCTGGAATGGTAGATATGAAATCAATAACAGGTTCAGCAAATTTTGATATGACAAATTTTAATCCTGGAGACTTTGCTTCCATGAATGTAGCTGAAATGGGAATGAATCCTTCTATGATGGCTGGAGCTTTAGAAGCTCTTCCAGTTGGTGCAGCAACAGCTGCACTAGAAACACTTGCTGCTAACCCTGAAGCAATGGGTCAAATGGGTCAAACAATGACAGGAGCAATTGTTGCCACTATGACTTCAAAAGGGATGGGTGCAGACATGATGAAAAGTATGGAAGGTAATATTGGAATACAGGGAATGGCAGATATGGCTCAAAACATGAGTGGAGTTGGAGGAATGAAAGAAATTGGAAAGGCAATGGCAGATATGGGAATGGAAAATGTTGCAAAATCTTTATCAACTGCTTTTGCAAACCCAGAAGTCGGAATTACTGCGGCTATGTCCGGTACAGTTGGAATGATAAGCCAAGCAATTTCAGGTAAAGCTCCTAAAGAAAAAAATGCAATACAAAAAGGTGCGGAGATAAAAGATTCATTTGCTAATGGCATGTCTGAAAAAGGACCTCAAGCCATAGAAATGCCTGAGAATATAAGCGAGTCAGGAATGATGATGGGTGCCATGGTTATGGCAAAACCTTCTTTAGCTGGGGGTTTACCAGGAGCAATGGCTCCTCCAGAAGGAATGACAGCGAAAGCAATGGGTTCAATGCTTTCAGGCAACGCGCCAGCAGAGGGAATGATGATGGGTGCTGTAATGCAAGATATGGGCAAAGCTCAAATGGGAGTAGCTATAGCAGGTATGACTGGAATGGATGTAGGAGCAATGGATAAATTAGGAATGGCAGATATGGCTGCTCAGACTGGATTAACACCTGGAATGGTAGCGAGTATGGGTGCTGCAGGAATGGCTGGTATGGACATTACTTCAGTTATGTCAACAAATGTTGCTGGACTTGGAAGTAAAGCTGTACAAGGAATAGCCAACATGGCTAAAGCAGGAGATATGTCTGCTGGAATGATGGGTGATATGATGGAAATAGGATTAGTAAACCAAGGAACAATGGCAGCTATGGGCGCAGAAGGAATGAAAGAGTTAAGTGGAGCAATGGGAATGCAAGGTGGCGACATGGGTTTAGCTGCAATGAGTGGTGGTATGACTGGAATGGGAGATATGAATTTAAATGCTGAAATAAATCCTGAAATGGCAGCAAGCATGGGAATAGCAGGAGGGCCTGGAGGAGCCAAATTAGGAGATATAATGGCTGGAGGTCCTGAAGGTTTAGATGGTGCAATGAAAGGTGGAATGAATTTAAGTCAAGTATCTGCAGCAATGGGCACTGGAGTTGATCCAGGAAAAGCTATGGGCTCAGTAGCAGGTGCTGCAATGGCAGCAGGAGAAGCAGGAAGTGGTTTAGCGGGTGCAGCTATGGGAGCAGCTATGTCTGCTCAAGGAGCTGCAGCTTCAGCTATGGGCTCACATGCAATGGGTGCTGCCATGGGAGTTGGTGGAATGGGTGAAGGCGACATGGGTAAAGCCATGGGCGGCGCTATGCAAGAAGGTATGTCTGGAACAATGGGTGGAGCTATGGCAGGTGCAATGGCCGGAGGCCCTGGAGGTCCAGGTGATATGGGTCCAATGGGTGACATGGGACCTATGGGTGGACCTGATGGAGGCCCAATGGGTGACATTGGTGGAGCAGTTGAAGGAGCAATGGGAGGTGAAGGTGGACCAGGTGGACCAGGCGGTCCTGGAGGTCCAGAAGGCCCAGGGGGTCCTGGAGGTCCAGAAGGCCCAGGTGGTGGAGACCCAGGTCCAAAATAATTTTTAATGATGTGATTAAAAAAATTATTTTAATTAATTCTCTAATTATTTTTTCTATTTTAAGCAGTTCATTTTCCGATTCAAGATTTGGTGAGCTCACTGAAATACGTGATGAGAAAATGAGAGGAAAAAATGATCAATGGGTTAGGCCACATCCAGGGCCTTTTATTTGGAATCACATTGAAAAAGAAAAGGGAAAATTTAATTGGGAAGAAACTGACAAATATGTTGTTTATGCTCAAGAAAATAATCAAACAATTTTAGCTACTATTTGGCCTCATGCAAATTGGGAGCAAAAATCTTGCAAAAGAAAAAAAGCCAAAAGTCCATTTGGAAAACGTTTTACAAAATATTTAAGCAAGCCTTGTTCAATGGATGATTATAAAAATTTTCTTATAAAATTAGTAGATCGTTATGATGGTGATGGTTCAAATGATATGCCTGGATTAACTAAACCGATAAAATATTGGGATGTAATGAATGAACCAGAATTTAAAATGTTTTTTAAAGGGAGCAAAGAGGATTTTATTGAAATTTTTAATTTTTCATCAAAAGTAATTAAAGAAAAACAAAATGATGCGGTAATTGTTATGGCAGGAGCTGCAGGAATGTTTCCAGAAAATAAAAGGTATTGGAAATCTGTTTTACCAAAAATTAAGGATCATTTTGATATAGCAAATATTCATCACATAAGTGGTCCAGATGGACAATGTGATAAAGAACTTTGGGTAGATGAATTTGCTTCGTTACTAAAAAGTGTAGATATAAATAAACCTATTTGGTTAACAGAAGCAATGACTTGTGGTCCACCGGTAAAAGCTTGGGTCAATGCTTTTTTAAATGGTGCTGAATTAATCATTGATGTTGGTGTAAATGCTCCAGGTCCAAAAATGAGTAAAAAAGGTAGAAAAAAATTAAACGAATTTATTGCCGAATATGATGGTTTTACATCAATTAAAAGTATTTCAGAAAAAAAAGTAGAGTTCACTTATAAAGATGGGTCTTCAAAAACTTTAGAATTTTAGATAAGTTATTTTTTAACTTATGAATAAAATTCGAAATATTCTTTTTATAATGGCTGATCAATTGAGATGGGATTATCTATCTTGTTATGGTCATCCTCATTTGAAAACTCCACACATTGATAGTTTAGCGAAAAAAGGAGTTCAATTTGAATCTGCTTTTGTTCAATCACCTGTATGTGGCCCTTCTAGAGCATCTTACTACACCGGTAGAACAGTTTTTAGTCATGGATCAACTTGGAACCAGGTTCCACTTCCAATTGGAGAATTAACTATTGGAGATTATCTGCGCCAATCAGGAATAAGAACCGGCGTTGTTGGAAAAACTCATATGAGACCAGATTTAGATGGTATGAATAGACTTGGTATTACAAAAGATACTGAAATAGGATTGATTGTCAGTGAACCAGGTTTTGATCCTTATGAAAGAGATGATGGACTTCATCCAAATAATCAAATTAAAAATTCAAAAAAAACTTTATCCTATAATGAGTGGTTAAATAAACTTGGATATGATGGACCTAATCCTTGGAATGATTGGGCAAATTCTGCTGAGGGAGAAAATGGTGAGATATTGAGTGGTTGGCGATTAAGAAATTCTAATAAGCCTGCTAGAATTCCAGAAGAGCATTCTGAAACAGCTTTCATGACTAATCGAGCAATGGAATTTATAGAAGAAAGTAAAGATAAACCATGGTTTTTGCATTTATCTTATATTAAACCTCATTGGCCCTATATGGCACCAGCTCCTTATCACAATATGTATTCTGCTAATGAATTTTATCCTGTTCACAGAAACAATGCAGAACGAAACAATGATCACCCAGTTTACAAAGCATTTATGGAAAATAGTATTTCCAAAACTTTTTCAAAAGATGAAGTAAGAAATACAGTGCTTTCAGGATATATGGGATTGATTAAGCAAATTGATGATAACTTAGGAAGGTTATTTAAATTTATAGAGGAATCAGGTCATATGGAAGATACTATGATCATTTTTACCTCCGATCATGGAGATTACCAAGGTGATCATTGGTTGGGAGAAAAAGAATTATTTCACGAGCAGTCAGTTAGAGTTCCAATGATTATTTATGATCCAAGTGAATATGCAAATAAAACTAGAGGAACAAAAGAAAAAAGATTTATTGAAGCAATAGATTTGCTCCCAACTTTTATGGATGCAGTAGAAAGTCCAGTTAGTAAACATAGACTAGAGGGAAATTCTTTAATTCCATTATTGAAAGGCGAAAGCACTAAAGATTGGAAAGAATTTGTTTTTAGTGAAATTGACTATGCTTTTAATGAAGCAAGAAAAATTCTGAACATAGGAGCATCAGATGCAAGAGCTTTTATGATAAGGAATAGTGACTGGAAGTATATTTATTACAAAGGATTTGAGCCGCAACTATTTGATTTGAAAAATGATCCTGACGAATTTAATGATTTGGGTAAATCTGAAAAACATTCAAAGATTAGAGAAGAAATGAAAGAATTACTTTTAAAAAGGATTATAGATAGAAAAAATAGAGTTGCGGCTACTGATGAGTTTGTAACTAAAGAAAGAGATTACACTAAAGATGATGGTATCATGATTGGTGTTTGGTAATTAAGAGGATGCCATTAAACTCGGTAAATACAAACATATCGCTGGAAATGCAATAATAAGCGCAACTCTAATCACATCAGTTAGTAAAAAAGGAATTGTTCCAAACCAAATAGTTTGTAAAGGTGTATTTTGCATCACTCCTTTAATTACAAACAAATTCATTCCTACAGGGGGAGAAACCAATCCAAATTCAACCACTATTACAGCAAATATACCAAACCAAACAGGATCTATACCTGCATCAACAATAACTGGAAAAAAAACTGGAATTGTTAAAAATAACATTGCTAAAGAGTCCATTACAGTTCCAAGTACGAGATAGATTACACATATAACTAAAATAATTCCTAATGGTGTTAGTTCTAAATAATTTATAAAATCAACAACTGCAAAAGGAAGTTGTGTTACTGTAATTAAGTAGTTGAATATACTTGCACCAATTACAATTAAATATAATGAACCAACAGTTTTAATTGTTGTCCATAATGCCTCTTTTAACAATTTTAATGTAAGTTGCCCTCTAGCAAAAATAAATATTAAAACCAAAATTACTCCGACAGCAGCACTTTCCGTAGCGGTAAAGAAACCCAAATAAAGACCACCCATTATAATTACAAAGATTAAAAAGATTGGAAATACTTTTGAAATTGCAGAAATTCTCTCTTTAAGAGGCATCTTTTTTCCGTAACCTCCCTGTGATGGATAGACTATGAGATAAACTCTAATTGCTATCATGTATAAAATTACAGCTATAAGTCCGGGAATTAATGCTGCAAAGAAAAGTTCTTGAACTGATTGCTCTGTTAAATATGCGTAAATTACCAAAATAACACTTGGTGGAATTATAATTCCAAGAGTTCCCCCAGATGCAATTGATCCGCTTATTAAAGCATCACTATATCCATGCCTTTTCATTTCTGGTCCTGCCATTTGAGACATCGTTGCTGCAGTTGCAATTGAAGATCCACAAATCATTCCAAAACCAGCACAAGCTCCTACAGTTGACATTGCTAATCCACCTTTATAGTGACCAACAACTGCATAAGCAGCGTCATATAAATTTCTAGATAAATTTGCACTATTAGCAAGGTTTCCCATTAAAACAAAAAGTGGAAGTACTGATAAAGTATATTTTGATACCGCATCAAATGGTGCAGTGCCTAAAACAAAAATAGCAGGATCAAAACCTGATATTAATGCAAATCCAGTAAATCCTACAAGCAACATTGCAATTCCTATTGGAATATTTAAGACCATAAGTATTAAGACTGCTGCAAAAGCTATACCTCCATTAATGATTGGGCCCATTTCCATTAAATATCTTCCTTTATAGAGTTTGTTTGAGATAATTCCTTAATAAACCAAAAAACTATAGCTAATACACTCAACCACATACCAAAAGCACAGATAAAATAAAACGGATAAAAATATAGTTCTAAATCAATCGTAACTCTTTCGTTTGACATAAATTTTAAAGATGTTTTTGTCGTTGCATAAGCCATTAAAGACATAATGATTATCATTAAAAAAAATTTAAGAATTATGAGCCAAGTTTTAAATATTCCTAAATTTAAATTATTAATAAAATCAGCAGATACATTTGCGTTTAGAAAAAAAGCTCTTGGCATTGCTAAGAAAGCAACTAAAGCCATACCAATTTCAACTAATTCGATTGTTCCTGTAACAGGAGAGTTTAAAAATCTTCGACCAAATACGTCACAGAAAGTTAATACTGATAATAGTAAAAGTATTAAACCAGAGGCAATGGCTGAGTAATCAAATATTTTATTCATATTTTTTAAAAACTATCTTCAAATATATGAAACATTAGCATATAAGGTTGGTTTAAAACAGAAAGTATTATTTATGAAGTTTATTTCTTATTCGCATAACGATGAACATAAATTTGGTATTTTAGAAAATAATCTTATAACAGATCTTACAGGTAAAATATCAGGAGCAACTTCTTTAAAAGATCTGATTTTAAAAAAAGGTATCTCGGAAGCAAAAAAATATGCTTCTGCAAACCCTGGTAATTTGAGTGTAGATGATATTAAATATTTACCGCTAATACCAAATCCTGGAAAAATTATTTGTGTAGGATTGAATTATAGCGAACATGTTAAGGAAACCAATAGAACTGTAGAGGAAAATCCTGTAATTTTTCATCGTTTTCCAGAAAGTCAAACAGCACACTTACAACCGATCCAAAGACCAATTGCTTCTGACAATTTAGATTTTGAAGGTGAGATGGCTGTAATAATGGGAGAAGCTGGCAAACATATTAAGCCAGAAGACGCTTTAAAACATATAGTTGGTTATTCTTGTTATAATGAAAGTACCATTAGAGATTGGCAGAGACATACTAGACAATTTGGGATGGGAAAAAATTTTGAAAAGACAGGAAGCTTTGGGCCACACATGGTTCTTGCAGAAGACATTAAAGATTATAAAGAGCTTACTCTTGAAACTAGATTAAATGGTGAAGTCATGCAAAATGCAAAATTAAGCCAATTAATTTTTGATATCCCAGTATTGATTTCCTATGTTTCAAAAGCAATGGCTTGGAGAGCTGGAGATGTGTTGGTTACTGGAACACCAGGAGGTGTTGGATTTAAGAGAAACCCACCAGTTTTCATGAAACCTGGCGACAAAGTTGAGGTAGAAGTGACCCAAATTGGTGTTTTATCTAACACAATTAAAGATGAAATAATCTAAATTTCAAGTTACTATTTTAGAATAATTTTAAACAATAAGGGGATAATTTTATGAAAAAGAAATTAATTGGATTAATTATTGGAATTTTTTCTTTCAGTATAGTTAATGCATCTTCTGCAACTGAGCTTAAGTTGGCAACTTTTGAACCACCAAAAGCATTTATTGCAAGTAAAATTCTTGCAGCTTGGGCAACAAAAGTTAATCAATGTTCGGGAACATTAAATGTAAAAATGTATGCTGGTGGAGTTTTAGGAAGTCCTCCTAAACAATATGATATCGTGACATCAGGTGTTGCAGATATTTCATGGACAGTTTTAGGATATATTGGAGGTCAATTTCCTTTAAGTTCCGTAATTGAATTACCGTTTCTTACAAGAACGTCTAAAGCTGGAACTACAGCTTTAAATACTCTTTTTAACGAAGGATATTTAGACAAAGAAATGGCTGGAATTAAAGTAATTGGTCTTCACTCTAATCCTGGATATCAAATTCATATGAAGGATACTAAAGTTGTTAAACCTGCAGATTTTAAAGGTAAGAAGATGAGAGTACCAAGCAAAATTGCTGGAACAATTTTAAAAACTTTGGGTGCAACGGGAGTGAAAGTACCTGCTCCAGGAACTTCTGAAGCTTTAAGCAAAGGTGTTGTAGATGGAACCCCATTTCCATACACTGCTGTAGGTTCATTCAGATTGTTTGATGTAACTAAGTATCATACTGAAGTTAATATCACTAACGCTACATTTGGTTTAATTATGAATGAAGATAAATTCAATAGTTTACCAGCAGGAGATCAGGCTTGTATAAATAAATATAGCGGCCATGCTTTCGGTGACTGGGCGTCAGGTTTGATTGATAATCAAAATGCAATTATGAAAAATGAAATCTCAAAAAGAGATGGACATGAAATTATAATTGCTTCAGATGATGTTATTGCTGAATACAAAAAAATCTTGGCACCAATTGAGTCTAATTGGTTAAAAGAAATGAGCGGAAAAGGTCTTGACGGTGATGCTGTTCTAAATAGAGCAAGAGAAATCATCACTGCTGTAGAAGGCTAAAATAACACACACTATTTATGAGCCCACATTTTATGTGGGCTCATTTAATTTAAGGAATTTTAATGGCTATAAAAGCTCTAAGCTACATTGGAGTAAATTCAGATAAATTTGAAGACTGGTCTTATTACAGTCAAAAAAATTTAGGAATGCAACTAGTGGATAGAGGAAAAGGTATTTTATCTTTTCGAATGGACGATCAAAAACAACGTTTAACTATAACTGGTGATAAAGGGGACAATCTTGGATTTTTAGGTTGGGAAGTTGAAAATAAAAAAGACTTACAATTTTTTGCTTCAAAACTAGAACAAAATAATATTAAGGTAAACCAAGGAAACAATTCATTTGCCGATAAGAGATTTGTAGAAGATTTAATTTACTTCAATGATCCACAAGGAAATAGAATTGAATTAGTTTATAATCCGATGAATGACAATGATCCATTTAAACCAGGTCGTCCAATATCAGGATTTAAAACTGGAGCATTAGGTATGGGTCATGCCGTTGTTCATGTAAAAAAAATTGATGATTTGATCCCATTTTATACAGAGGTTTTAGGATTTAAAATTAGTGACTACAGTCACACACCTATTTCTTTATGTTTCTTTCATGTTAACGGCAGACATCATAGTTTAGCGTTATTTGGATCAGGGAGAACAGGCTTCCATCATTTTATGGTAGAATACAATAGTCTTGATGATGTTGGCCAAGGATATGACTTGCTACAATATGAAGACAATAAAATAGCTTATACTTTAGGAAGACATACGAATGATTATATGACTTCATTTTATTCAATAACACCATCAGGCTTTTTTATTGAAAATGGATGGGGCGGAAGAATTATTGATCCAAAAACATGGAAACCTATAGAAACTTTTGAGGGACCAAGTTTTTGGGGTCATGAAAGATTATATTTGCCAGATGAAGAGAGAATGAAATTTAGAAACAAAAGATTAGAAACCGCCTCAGAAGGAAAACAAGCACCACTTTTTATTGATTGCCCTTGGTTATATTCAAATACTATAAACAAAAAATAACAGGATTATTATTTTGTAATGAAAAAGTATGATGTTGTAATTGTAGGTTTTGGTCCAACAGGAGGCACTTTAGCAAATTTATTAGCTCTACACGGTTTTTCAATTTTAGTTTTGGAAAAGGAAAAAAGTTTTTATCCATTGCCAAGAGCAGTACACTTTGATGACGAGGTTATGAGAGTGTTTGAAACAATTGGTATAACCAATACTTTTTTAAAACATACAATAATTAATAAAGGAACAAAGTTTGTTGATAAAAAAAATAGAGTAATTTTAGATTGGCCAAGACCAAGAGAAATTACAGAGAACGGATGGTATCCTAGTTATAGATTTAACCAACCTGATTTAGAAAGAGAACTTAGAAAGAAACTAAAATCTTACAAAAAGGTTGAGATTAAACAAAGTTCTAATGTCAAAAAAATCATCAATAATAAAAATGATGTAGATATCAGGTTTGAAGACATTAATTCAAAAAAAATATTTGAAATAAAATCAAAATATTTAATTGGTTGTGATGGAGCTAATTCAATAACAAGATCACAAATGAAAACAAAAATGAATAATCTTGGTTTTACTCAAAAATGGGCAGTAATAGATTTAATATTAAATAAAAATAAGAAAAGTTTACCTGACAGGACTATTCAATATTCAAATCCTACAAGACCCGCTACTTATTGTAGAAACGTGGGTAAAAGAAGAAGATGGGAGTTTGCAATTAAAAAAACTGAAAAAATAGAGACTATTCTTTCTGAAAAATATATTTGGAATTTTTTAAAGCCTTGGCTTAACAAAAAAGAAGCTCGAATGGAGAGAAAAACAATATACACATTTCAATCAGCACTAGCTAAAAGTTGGAAAAAAGGGAGAATTTTTTTAGCTGGAGATGCGGCCCACTTGATGCCACCGTTTATGGGTCAAGGAATGTGTGCTGGTATAAGAGATGTTTCAAATCTTGCATGGAAGATTTCACATTGTTTAAGAAAAAAACATGATGATAAGCTTTTAAGTACTTACCAATCTGAAAGATCTTCAAATGTTAAAGAGTACATAGAAACCACGATGCGTATGGGAGAATTTGTAAATGCAGTAGGAAAATCTCCAATAACTAATAATATTTCTGCAGATAGCAAAGGTAGAAAAAGTATGAAATCAATAAAACCTAAGCTTGGACGTGGTTTAGGTAAGCCAAACGATAAATTTAGAGGAAACATTTTTCCACAATTTAAAAATAATGGAAAAAATTTAGATATAAAATTTTCAAAAAAACCAATTTTAGTTCTTTCAGACAAATTCAAACAATCATTATCAAATAAAATTAACTTTTATAGAAACAAAAGTAATACTAATCTTTCAAGATATTTAGAAAATGCAAATTGTGAAGGTCTAATTGTTAGACCTGATAGATTTATTCTTGCATCAATTAAAAACTTGAAAGATGTTAAATTAATAACAAAAAGAAATTTAAAATTATTAATTTAAATTTAAAAGCTCTTTAACAGCCTTAACTTTTGTATGATTATTTGGAGCTATTTCGCCATTTGGCATTAGCATTGAATTTTCAAATCCAATCCTAATTTTTCCATTTAAACTTATAGCTTTTTTTAAACAATCAATCTCTTCTTTACCAAAAGCACAAACTGCCCAATCTGCATTTAAATTATTATTATTTAATTTATCTAAAAATAATGGAATTTTATATGGATCACTTATTTTTCCAGAGTAGTGACCAATAACAAACAAACACCATGTTCCTTCTTTAGATATTTTTCCTTTATTTAATACATCGGAAAGTAAATCTAAATCTTCTGGTTCATAACATATGTGTTGAATTTTTGTCCCATTTTCAGTTAGAGATTGATATAATTTTATATCTTCTTCAG
>CACJRQ010000011.1 GCA_902595885.1 uncultured Pelagibacteraceae bacterium | reverse complement strand
ACTTTAGGAACATCTGATGATGAGCAAAGAATTGAAAGTCTAGATGGATTACAAAGAGAGCGATTTATGCTTCACTATAATTTTCCTCCTTTTTCAGTTGGAGAAACTGGAAGAATTGGAACTGGTAGAAGGGAAATTGGTCATGGTAAATTAGCTTGGAGAGCAATTAACTCTTCATTACCTACAAAAGAAGCATTTCCATATACTTTTAGAGTAGTTTCAGAGATTACAGAGTCTAATGGTTCTTCTTCAATGGCTACTGTTTGCGGAACTTCTTTAGCATTAATGGATGCTGGAGTACCAATAAAAGAGCCAGTTGCTGGTATTGCAATGGGATTAATTAAAGAAGGTGATGATTTCAGCGTCCTTTCAGATATCTTAGGTGATGAAGATCATCTTGGTGACATGGACTTTAAAGTTGCTGGAACTAAAGATGGAATTACTTCTCTTCAAATGGATATCAAAATTACAGGTATTACTTTTGAAATTATGGAGCAGGCATTGAGCCAAGCTAAAGATGGAAGAGTTCATATCTTGGGAGAAATGAATAAAGCATTATCAGCTTCAAGATCTGATGTTGGAAAACATACTCCAAAAATGGAACAAGTTAATGTTGATAAAAAAGACATTGCAGCTGTAATTGGAAAAGGTGGTGCAACCATCAGAGAGATAGTTGAAAAATCAGGTGCGAAAGTAGATGTAAATGACGAAGGTATTGTAACAGTTGCTGCTCCAGATGAAGAGTCTAGAAACATCGCAATGCAAATGATTAAAGACATAACCGCAAAAGCTGAACTGAATAAAATTTATTCAGGTAAAGTAATGAAGATTATGGAATTTGGTGCATTCGTTAATTTCTTAGGAAAACAAGATGGGCTTGTTCATATTTCAGAACTTGCTGATAAAAGAGTAGCTAAAGTTACTGATGTTGTTAAAGAAGGCGACGATGTAAAAGTTAAAGTAATTGGTTTCGACAGAGGTAAAGTTAAACTTTCTATGAAACAAGCAATTGAATAATTAAATTATTAAATTTTAAAATCCTCAGAACTATAACTCTGAGGGTTTTTTATTATACCTAAAAACAATACCTGCGACTCCAAACTCTTTAAATTTAAAAACATCTTTATTTATTTCAAAGTGTTTTACAAATTCTTGATGTATTGAATTTTTATTTTTATCTAGATTAAAGTAGTCATCTATCATTATAAATGCGCCATTTACTAGTCTTGGTTTAATAAACTTAAATACATCTTGAGAGGAAATTGCTAAATCACAATCCACAAATGCTAGTGATATATTTTTAATTTTATCTTTTATATGTAAGTCATTTAAAGAATTTGAAAAAAAACCTTTGATAATGTTTATACCTTCATATTTCTTTTCTAAAAGTTTTACTTTATGATAGCTACTGATAAAATTATCACTTTTAAATTCTTTATGAACCTCTTCTGGAAATCCCTCAAATGAGTCAAATCCATAAATTAAAGATTTATTTTTTCCAAAGTATTTTTCAAAACATCTATGGGAATGAACAAGACATGATCCTGTGAAACAACCAAATTCAGCATAATCACCTTTGATATTATCAATGAAGAGAGTGTATATAATTTTATTTAGTGTTTTATATTTAGAAATATTATGAGGAATATAAATTGGTATTGATAAAATAAATTTGCTTACAATAGATTGTAAAAATCTAGCATTTGCTATAAAATAACGAAATTTATCTTCAATCATTTTTAAGATATATTTTTAGGATCTGGCATCCCAACCTTGTTATATCCAGCATCTACATAGTGAATTTCACCAGTAACACCATTTGCAAGGTCACTTAATAGATATAATGCTGAATTTCCAACATCATGGATATCTACGTTTCTTTTAAGGAAAGAATGGTCTTCATTCCATTTATATAGGAATTTTGCGTCTCCAATTGCAGAGGCAGCCAATGTCTTAATTGGTCCAGCACTTATAGCATTTACTCTCATACCTTTGGCACCTAAATCTCTTGCAAGATACTTAACACTTGCTTCAAGAGCTGATTTACAAACACCCATTACATTATAATTTGGAATAGCTTTAGTAGACTCGTAAGTTAAAGTTAATAAACTTCCACCTTGCTTCATTACTTTTGAAGCTTCTTTTGCTACTTCAGTAAATGAAAAACAAGAAATTAACATACTTCTTAAAAAATTTTCTCTTGTCGTATTTAGGTACTCACCTGATAACTCTGATTTGTCTGAAAAAGCAACTGCATGGACTACATAATCAATTTCACCCCATTGAGATTTAATATCTTCAAATAATTTTACAACCTCTTCTTTTTTTTCAACATCACAACTAAATGTAACATTTGAATTTAATTTTTCTGCTAAAGGAACTACTCTTTTTTTTAAAGCGTCACCCAAATAAGTAAATGCTAGCTCAGCTCCAGCCTCCGCAAGTTTTTGAGATATACCCCAGGCAATAGATCTTTCATTCGCAACACCCATAATCAATCCTTTTTTACCTTTCATTAAACTCATAAATTAAACCTTTTCAAAAATTAAAGCTGCATTAGTTCCACCAAAACCAAAGCTATTTGACATAACTGTATTTAAAGTTGCTCCTGTTTCAGTATTTGAAACTATAGGAAATTTTTTAGCATCATCATCCATATCAGTAATATTTGCAGAACCCGTAATGAAATTATTTTTCATCATTATCAAACAATAAATTGCTTCATGAACAGAAGCAGCGCCTAATGGATGACCTGACAAAGATTTTGTTGAACTTATTTTTGGAATATCCTCCCCAAAAGTTTCTTTAATAGCATTAAGTTCAGTTATATCTCCAACTGGAGTAGATGTTCCGTGAGTATTAATGTAATCAATTTTATTTTTAGCTGTTGCCATCGCCATTTGCATACATCTTACAGCCCCTTCACCTGATGGTGCTACCATGTCGTATCCATCTGAAGTTGCTCCATAACCAGTTAATTCCGCGTATATTTTAGCACCTCTAGCTTTAGCATGTTCGTATTCTTCAAGTACTAACACGCCAGCACCACCTGCAATAACAAATCCGTCTCTAGTTTTGTCGTAAGCTCTAGACGCAGATTGTGGAGTGTCATTATATTTTGATGATAAAGCTGTCATAGCATCAAACATTGCTGTCATCGCCCAATGAATTTCTTCACTTCCACCTGCAAATACAACATCTTGTTTGCCCATTTGAATTAATTCCATAGAATTTCCTATGCAGTGTCCACTTGTTGCACAAGCAGAACTCATTGTGTAATTAGTCCCCTTAATTTTAAATGGTACTGCAAGTGTTGCTGAGGCAGTACTGGCCATAGTTCTTGGAACAATAAAAGGTCCCATTAATTTTGGTGTCTTCGCTCTAGTTTTATCTGCAGCTAAAATTACATTTTCTATAGAAGGTCCCCCTGAGCCCATCACAATTCCAGTTTTAAAATTACTTACTTCACTTTCTTCTAATCCAGAGTCTTCAATTGCTTCTTTCATTGCAATATAATTGTAAGCTGAGCCTGATCCCATAAATCTAATTGTTTTTCTATCGATATGATCCTCAAGTTTAATATTTGGTTTACCATGAACATGACTTTTTAGGTTATGCTCTTTATAATCTTCAGCATAAGAAATTCCTGATTTTGAATTTAATAAAGATTGATGAACTTCTTCTTGATTATTTCCTAAACAAGAAACCACCCCTAAACCTGTAACAACTACTCTTCTCATTATTTAAATAATCCTACTTTTAAACTTTCTGCTGAATATATTTTTTTATTATCTGCAAGAACAATTCCATTTGCAAGCCCAACAGTTGTTCCTCCAGGAGACATAATTTTTTTCATATCTATTTCATATCTTACATTTTTTACACTCTGTAAAACTTCACCTGTAAATTTTACAGTACCAACACCTAAAGCTCTTCCTTTTCCAGGATTTCCTAGCCAACCTAGAAAAAACCCAACCAGTTGCCACATAGCGTCTAAACCTAGGCATCCTGGCATAACTGGATCTTTTTTAAAATGACAATCAAAAAACCAAAGATTATCTTTTATATCTAATTCAGCTTTTAAAGAGCCTTTATTAAATGCACCATTATTTTCATTGATTTCAGTTATTCTGTCAAACATAAGCATTGGCGGAAGAGGTAATTTTGCATTGCCGGGCCCAAAAAGATCTCCATTTCCACAAGTTATAAGATCATCATAGGAGTATGAGTTTTTTTTCATAATTTGAGCACCCTTAATACTTGATTTAATCCTAATATAATATAATAAAACACTATATTTTTATTCTTACTTTAGAACAATTATAAACAATTATGGCAAAAAACTGCAATTTTATTGTTAAATTAAGAGAAGTTGGACTGAGACCCACTAAGCAAAGAGTAAAAATATGTGAGGTCTTATATAATAGGGAAAAAACTTTTCATTTCACAATTAACGATCTGGTAAAAATGATATCTGAAAAAATGAATCAAAAAATATCTCTTGCCACAGTTTATAATACGGTACATGCATTCGAAAAAAAAGGATATTTAAAAGAAATATCAATTGATAGTCATAAAAGTTATTTTGATACAAACACTTCAGCACATCATCATTTTTTTGATGAAGACACACATGAGCTAATCGATTGTGATGAAAGTGATATTGATCCGGTAAATATAAAAAAAAATATTACTGGAAAAAAAATAAATTCAGTGGAAGTTTTGATTAAAGTTGCGAGTGATAATCAAACTCAAAAATAATTCTATCTAATCAATCATTTAAAATCTACATTATAATAATTCTAAAGTATTGACATACAGTCAATATTGATTATATGATTTATTTATCATTAAAAAGGAGAAAAAATGTCTTTAAAAGGAAGTAAAACAGAAGAAAATTTAAAAGAAGCTTTTGCTGGCGAAAGTCAAGCAAACAGAAGATATCTTTATTTTGCACAAAAAGCTGACATAGAAGGTTACAACGATGTAGCTGCAGTTTTTAGATCAACAGCTGAAGGTGAAACTGGTCACGCACATGGCCATTTAGAGTATCTAGAAGAAGTTGGTGACCCAGGAACTGGTATGCCAATTGGCGAAACAAAAGCTAACCTGGCTTCTGCAGTACAGGGTGAAACTCATGAGTACACTGATATGTACCCTGGTATGGCTAAAACAGCTAGGGAAGAAGGCTTTGAAGAAATTGCTGACTGGTTTGAAACTTTAGCTAAAGCTGAAAAATCACACGCTGGTAAATTTCAAAAAACTTTAGAATCTATTAGCTAATCAATTTTTTTAGTGGGCGACTAACGCCCACTAAAAATAATTCGAATTTCAAATAACTTAATTATATGAGCAAAGAAGGAAGCTTAGGCGCACCTATAAGACATCCAATAGATTTTGAACATCCTGATTTTTTAAATCCAGAAAAATTAGATGCTGAAATGAGAAGAGTATTTGACATTTGCCATGGGTGCAGAAGATGTTTTAATCTTTGTGATTCATTTCCAAAGTTGTTTGACATGATTGATGAGTCTAAAAATGAGGATGTTGAAAGCTTATCTAGCAATCAATTTCCACCTGTTGTTGATGCGTGTACTTTGTGTGATATGTGTTTTATGACTAAATGCCCATATGTTCCACCTCATGATTTCGATTTAGATTTTCCACATTTAATGCTGCGATATAGAACAGCGCAAAAAAAATTAGGTAAATTATCAAGCGTACCAACACAATTAGCCCAAATAGACAGAAACGCTAAAATTGGTGTAATGTTCTCTAAAATAATTAATTGGGCATCAAATATTAAAAATAAATTAATTAGAAAACTTTTGGAAATAATTACTGGAATAGATAAGAGAGTTCAGTTGCCAAAATATAACACAGAAACTTTTTCTAATTTTTTCAAAAAAAATAAAGATAAAATAAATTATCAAATATCCTCTAAGGATAGAAAAGTTGTTATATATTCAACTTGTTTTGTAAATTTTAATAAAAAAAATACAGGTATTGCTGCTTTAAAAGTTTTGAAAAAAAATGGTGTTGAGGTTCAGGAGGCTTATCCTGGTTGTTGTGGAATGCCATTTTTAGAGCAAGCAGATCTTCCAAAAGTTGTCGAACAGGCAAAGAAAGTTTCAAAAGATTTAATACAATGGATAGATAAAGGATACAAAGTATTAACTTTGACAGCAAGTTGTGGATTGATGTTAAAATTTGAATGGCCTTTGTTATTACCAAATGATGAAAAAATTAAAAAATTGTCTGCAAATGTTATGGATATTGATGAATATGTGGTTGATATAGCAAACAATGAGGGATTAGCAGAAGGATTAAATGAGATTGATGGAGGAGTAACTGTGCATCATGCGTGTCATGCAAGAGCACAGAATATGGGTATTAAAGCAAGAGATATGTTAAAATTAATACCAAATGTTAAAATTGATGTAGTTGAAAGATGCGCAGGTCATGGAGGAACTTTTGGAGTAATGAAAGAAACTCATGATTTAGCTAATAAAGTTGGAAGGCCTACAGCTAGACAAATTAAAACAAAAAATAATAAGTATATGGCTTCGGATTGTCCTTTAGCTGGCAAACATCTAAAACAGTTAGAAGTTGACACTAATATATCTAATGATGAGGCACTACACCCTATAGAATTGATGGCAAAAAGTTATAACTTATAATCATGCCTAGAGAAAAAAGAGAAATCCAAAAAGAAGATATCATGCCTCTAGATGTTTATATAGGTAAGAGACGTGAATTAAGAAAAAATATTGTTGATTATAAAAAAAATAGAAGAGTTGCTTTAGGTCCTTATGCTACTTTTTATTTTGAAAGTTATGAAACAATGTTAGCTCAAGTTCAAGAAATGCTATACATTGAAAAAGGTGGTGATGAACAACTTCAAGACGAGCTTTCTGCGTATAATCCTCTAATACCTAACGGAAAGGAGCTTACAGCAACCCTAATGTTTGAAATAGATAATCCTATTTCAAGAGCGTCTTTTCTTGGAAAAGTTGGTGGAATAGAAGAAACAGTATTTATGAAAATAAATGGTGAGAAAATTAAAGCGGTTCCAGAAGAAGATGTAGATAGAACTTCTACTGAGGGAAAAGCATCTTCAGTACAATTTATTCATTTTAATTTTACCGATGATCAAATAGAAAAATTTAAATCTAGTAGTTCAGAAATTGAGCTTGGTATTGATCATAAAGAATATTCTCACAGCACAAAATTATCTAAAGAAAATATATCCTCTTTATCTACTGATTTTAGTTAATTTAGCCCCCAAATATTATCTGTTTTAATCCAACCCTCAAATTTATCTGATTTAATTTTGCACCAATTTTGTTCACATTTTTCAATAATTAATAATCTTCCTTCCTTAATTCGAGCAACTGGTTTAGCAAAAGATGTAGGTTTCTTAAATAAAACTTTATCTTTCGTGGTTATTACTGAATTACTTTTTTTTAATTGTGAAATATGAATCCATCCACTGTTATTTTTATAATCAATAATTCGTCTAAAATTTTCTTTTTTATCAATTTGTTTTAAAGGTAAATTTATTTTTTTATAAACATACTTAATGTCAGATTCAAAACTTGGTCCATAGCGTACGTTCACCTTATTTTTTTTAAGAGAGACGAATATTTCTCCTGCATTACTTGAGGTAATAAAGAATATTAAAAGAGCGAATATAAAAATATTATTTATTAAATTTTTTATTTTCACTTTTTTTTGTTTTATTTAATTTAACTTTTCTAAAGCTTAAATTTAATAAATCTATAATAAGAATAAATCCATTTAAATTTTGGCCAACTTTTAATATTTTTTTTAAAACTTCATTAGCTAACATTGTCCCAATTGTTCCTGCTACTGGTCCCAATATTCCTTCATATTCACAGTTTAATATTTCATCAGTAATAACTTCCTCTTGATAGAAGTCTCGTAAAGAAGGAGTGTTTTTATCTACAAAATCAAAAGTAAAAATATGACCATCAAATTTACTAATTGCTCCTGTCACAAGATATTTTTTATATTTTAAACTTAAATCATTAATTAAAAATTTACTTTCAAAATTGTCAGTACCATCAATAATGAAGTCATAATTTTTTATTATTTTTTCAAATTTTACTCTATCCATTTTAAATTTATAAAGATTTATTTTTGTTTTTGGGTTTATTCTATTTAGTTTTTTTTTCGCAATTATAACTTTTGAGTGATTTAAATCTTTTTCATCATATAAACTTTGTCTATGAATATTTGATAGGCTAACGAAGTCATGATCAACAATTCCTAGTTTCCCAATACCAGATCGGGTTAAAAAATCAGCTGCTGGACATCCTAGACCACCCATTCCAATTATTAAAACCTTTGAGTCTAGAATTTTTTTTTGTCCTAATGGACCTATGTTTTTTAAAATTATTTGCCTCGAAAATTTATCTATTTCTTTTTTGCTTAAATTTTTGCTCATTTTCCAGTCGAGCCAAAACCACCCTCTCCTCTAACAGTTTTTGGAAGATCATCTGTTTTTTCAAATTCCATTTTAATTACAGGTGTTAAAATCATTTGTGCTATTCTATCTTTATTGTTTATTAAAAAATCATTTTTTCCATGATTAAAAAGGATTACTTTTATCTCTCCGCGGTAATCACTATCAATGGTACCAGGAGTATTTAAAACGCTTATACTATTTTTTGCAGCTAAACCAGATCTTGGTCTTATTTGGATTTCGAAATCACTTGAAAATGCGACTGCAATTCCAGTGGGAATCAAACATGAAGAGTTTGGTTTCAGATTGATGGGTTCATTTAGTAATGCCATTAAATCCATACCTGATGCACCATCTGTTTTGTAGGAAGGTAATTCAACTGCAGGATCTAACTTTTTGATAAGAACTTTTGCCATTAATTCAATTGATCAATTATTCTATCAACTATTTCATCAGAAATTCCAGATTTTTTTTTGTAAGAAAGTTTTTCTTTTTTAAAATCTCTGTTTTTGTAATGAATTGTTACCTCATTATAATCAGAATTAAATCCTATATCTTTATTTGATACATCATTAGAAATTATCCAGTCACAATTTTTCTTGTTTAATTTTTCTTCTGCATTTTTATCAATCTCATTAGTTTCTGCCGCAAATCCAATGACAAGCTCAGGTCTCATGGAGTTATGGTTGGACACATAATTAAGTATATCTATATTCTTTTCTAAATTTAAGTTTAAGTTCTCTTGTTTTTTAATTTTATTTTCATACTTTTTATTAATTTTAAAATCAGCTACTGCAGCAGAAAATATTGCAACATCTACAGGTAAATTTTCTTGAGTTGCAACCAACATTTCATCTGCTGTTTCAACTTTTATAAGATTAACATCTTTTATTATTTCAAGATTAGTTGGACCTGATATTAATGTTGTATCAAAACCTTTTTTAGACAATGATTTTGCTAATTCATATCCTTGTTTGCCACTTGATTTATTTGTAATAAAACGAACTGGATCTATATACTCATTAGTTGGTCCTGCTGTTACTAATGCTTTTAATTTTTTATTATTTTTTTGACTTAAGAAATATTTATTAATTTCTTCAGCAATTATTAATGGATCTGACATTTTACCTTCTCCATATTCACCACATGCCATATCACCAATCTCTGGACCAATTAGTTTATATCCAAACTCTTCTAATTTTTTAATATTTGTTTTAGTAGTTGGATGCTCCCACATTCTTACATTCATAGCTGGGGCTAAAATAATGTCTTTATCTGATGCTAAAACAACAGTAGATGCTAAGTCATCAGTTGTTCCTTGAGCCAGTTTTGAAATTGTATTTGCCGTTGCTGGTGCAATCACAATTATATCTGCCCATCTTGAAAGTGAGATATGATCCATTTTAGCCTCATTTTCTACACTAAATAAATCGCTATACACTTTACCTTGAGAAAGTGATGTAATTGAAAGTGGAGTTACAAATTCTTTTGCACTTTTAGTAAGGATAGTTTTTATTTCTGCACCATTTTTTTTAAAAATTCTAATTGTTTCAAGACTTTTATAGGCGGATATGCCTCCACAGATAATAAATAGTATTTTTTTATTTGAAAGATTTTTCATTTGCAGAATTAAAATACTATAAGGCCAAAAATTACAAGAAGTAATAAACCAATAATAGATTGATTTCTAAATGCTATCATTTCTGATTTCTTATCATTTAAAGCGGTATATGAATTTGAATTTTGTGGAATTTGACCACTGGCTAAAAATGTTAAAGCCTGATTAGCTTTATCCATAATCTCAGGAAATTCTGGTAAACGTTTAATAACTTCAGATGTATTTTTTAAAGTTTCATTTAAATTATTAATTGGATCTTTTGTTTCTTTAAGCCAATTTTCTAGTACAGGTTTTGAAGTTGTCCAAATATTTGTGTTTGGATTTAATTTTCTTGCTACACCTTCAACAACAACCATAGTTTTTTGCAACATTAATAATTGAGGTTGAGTTTGCATATTAAACTTTTCTGTTACATCAAACAATTGTTTGAGTAATTTACCTCCTGAAATATCTTTTACTTCTTGACCAAATATAGGCTCACCTATTGATCTCAAAGCTTGAGCCAGATCATCAATTGGTACTTCTTTGGGAACTAATCCAGCAATCAAGTGAACCTCAGCTACTTTGCGATAATCTCTTTGAATAAATCCAAATAAAATTTCTGCTAAAAACCTTTTACTAAGTTTATCTAACCTACCCATAATCCCAAAATCTATAGGTACGATCTGGCCACTATTATCAACAAAAATATTTCCTTGATGCATGTCTGCATGAAAAAAACCGTCTCTCACAGCATGTCTCAAAAAATGCTGGATAATATCTTCTGCAATTTTATTAGTATCTAAATTTCTTTTCTTTAACTCTTCAGCTTCTCTTATTGAAATTCCATCTATCCAATCTAAAGTCATTACATTTTCACTAGTAAAATTCCAATAAATCTCAGGAACTTTAAACCCAGCATCATTTTTAGTGTTTTCTGCATATTCATTTGCTGCAGCAGCTTCGAATCTTAAATCCATTTCAAGATTAGTTATTTCTTTGAGCAAAAAAACAACTTCAACAAGTTTTAATCTTTTTGTTTTTTTTATAAATGACTCGATAATAAATGCAAACAACATCATCGCATCTATTTCTTCATTGAATATTTTTTTTATGTTTGGTCTTAAAATTTTAATAGCTACATCTTTGATCGTTCCATTGTCATTTATTTTTGCTTTATGGACTTGGGCAATTGATGCAGCAGCAACTGGCTCACTTAAATCTATTATTGAATTAAATGCATCAATTCCAAGATCTTCTTTAATAATTTCTTTTGCTTCATGAATTGAAAAAGGCGGTAACCGATCTTGAAGTTTTTCTAGCCTTAAAGATAATTCTTCTCCAATTATATCAGGTCTAGTAGCAAGAAATTGCCCAAGTTTAATAAAAGTTGTACCCATTGACTCTAATGATCTAGATAGTCTTTCACCATCATCTTCAATTAAATTATTTTGTTCCTTTTTTTCAAATGAAATAGATAAAATTTGGAAAAATACTGTTACAGCTAAAGGAGGTTTTTTAAATTTTGATGCAATTTTTAAAATATCAGATTTTGCAATTTTTCTCCCTAGTTTAAATAAAGTAATAAGTTTTTTAATCATTAAATTTTCCAACCACTATGAATTGAAACAATACCCCCAGAAAGATTCCTATAAGAACATTTTTGAAAATTATTTTTCTCCATCAACTCTATTAACTCATCTTGATTAATAAATTGTTCAATACTTTTGATTAAATATTCGTAAGGTTCTTTTTCTCCAACTACAAACTGACCAATTATAGGAATAAGTTTTGAGTAATTTTTATATATAAAATCAAGATTTGAATTTTGAATCTTGGAAAATTCTAGACATAGATAACGCCCACCAGGTTTTAAAACTCTATAAGCTTCTGAAAGTGCTTTATTTAAATTTTTTGTATTTCTGAGCCCAAAACTAATAGTGTAATAATCAAATGAATTGTCCCCTATTGGTAACTTTTCTGCTGGCGAAATAACCCATTTTATATTTTTATAATTAGATAATTTTTGTTTTCCCTGACCAATCATCCCTTTATTGGGATCTATACAAGTAACTTCAGCTTCTTTATTTGTGTTATCTAAAAATAACTTTCCAACATCTCCCGTCCCACATGCAACATCAATTAGCTTCCTTTTATCTCTTGGATTCATCATTTTAATTAAACTTTTTTTCCAATATCTATGAACACCCATAGACATAAAATCATTCATCAAGTCATATTTGTTGAAGACCTGATTAAATACATTTTCTACAAGGCCTTTTTTATTTTGAAGATTTTGTTGCATAAAAAAATATATATTGAATATAGTATCAAATGCCAGAATTACCAGAAGTAGAAATTGTTAGACAATCCCTCCATAAAAAGATCAAAAAAAAAAGCATACAAAAAGTAATAATTAGAAACAGGAATTTAAGGTTTAAAATACCAGGTGATTTCGAAAATTTTCTAAAAGATAAAAAGATAATTGAAGTTAGTAGATTTTCTAAATATTTAATCATTCATTTTCAAAATGATGACTATTGTTTAATTCATTTAGGAATGTCAGGAACAATCCATATTCTTGATAAGAAAAAGCCTCTAAAATTTACAAACACTAGTTTTTATCGTTCACCATTTTTAACTGAAAAACACAATCATGCAGAGTTTGTATTTGATAACTTGAAAGTAATTTATAATGATCCAAGACGCTTTGGATTTTTTGAAATAATCAAAAATCATCAAGATTTAGAGAAAAGATTTAAATCAATGGGACCTGAACCTTTTAGTGATAAATTTAACTTAAATTATGTAGTTAATTATTTTAAGAATAAAAATAAAGATATAAAAAGTTTTTTACTTGACCAGAGATTTGTTTCTGGAATAGGTAATATTTATGCAAGTGAGATTCTTTTCGCTAGTAAAATAAATCCGTTTAAAAAAGCAAAAAGACTAAATAAAAACGAATGTTTAAGTGTTATCTTAAATTCCAAGAAAATACTTCAACAAGCAATTAATAAGGGAGGTTCAAGTATCAGAGATTTTAAAGATATCTCAGGTAATAAAGGTAACTTTCAAAAGGAGTTTAAAGTTTATCAGCAAGACGGTACTAATTGTAAGCGCACAAAGTGCAAGGGTTTTATAAAAAAAAAAATAACATCAAATAGATCGACTTTTTTTTGTGTTTCTTGTCAAAAATAATTAAATATTTAGTTGACCACTATAAATTCTCAAGCTATACCCCTGCGCAGATGGCAAACACAAAATCAGCAATTAAGAGAATTAGAAGAATTTCTAAACAAACAGCAGTAAATAAAGCTAGAAAGAGCAGGTTTAGAAATGCTCTTAAGAAAATGAATCTTTTAATTGATGGTAAAAAGAAAGATGAAGCTTTAAAATTTTTACCAAAGTTAAACTCTGAGTTGATGAAAATTGCAAAAACAGGAATAATAAAAAAACAAAATGCTTCTAGAAATGTTTCTAGAATTACCAAAAAAATTGCTGCAATCTAAACGTTAGCTTAAATTTTAAACAACTCCTGATATCTACATTATATATTTAATTATTTTTTCAAGTTACTATATTTAGATTTAGTAAATATTTGGATTTTAGTTATTCAATCTGTATTTGATTTAATTTTAACTCAATGAATTAATTGATTCAATCTATATTTGATTCAATTTATAATTTTAAAATTTTTTTTAATTTTAAATTATTTTGAAAATATAATTCACAATCATAGATTTTATTTTTTTTTTTATTTTCCTTATTAACTTGTTGCAAATTTTTTTAAATAGTTCTAACTGAGATTTCCCCTTAATTTATGAATAAATTAACAAATACAAAAAATATTAATAATTTTTCCTCTGAAAGCTTCGACTGGAAACAAATTCAGAGTGAAATGAAAAACAAACTCGGCTTAGAAGTTTATGAGAGCTGGTTAAAAAAGATTTCTTTTGTAGAGGAATTTAATAATTATTTATTATTATCAGTTCCAACTAGATTTATTAGAGACTGGATTACGTCAAGATATTTAGACCAAATATTACAAATAATTAAAGTATATAAAAAAGATATTATAAGAATAGAGTTTAAAATAGTTGAAAAAGTTCAAGATATCGCCTTAAAGGAAAGCAATATTAAAGAGAACAATAAAAATGAAAATATTTCATTTATAAAAGACTCTTACCTTCAATATAATCGAATTGATCCAAATAAAAGATTTGATAATTTTATAACGGGTTCTTCGAATAAATTGGCATACGAAGCTTCTTTAAAAGTTTCAGAAAATATATCTCACTATAATCCGCTTTATATTTATGGTGGTGTTGGAATGGGAAAAACTCACTTATTAAATTCAATAGGCTTAGAGCTTAAAAAAAATAACAAAGTGATGTTTATTTCTGCTGAACGTTTTATGTATCAGTTTGTAAAATCTATTAAATCAAATGATATGGTAAAGTTTAAAGAATATTTTAGAAACACAGATATTTTATTGATTGATGATATTCAGTTTATAAGTGGGAAGGAAGCTATGCAGGAGGAGTTCTTTCATACATTCAATGCATTACTTGATAAGGGATCTCAAATAATTGTATCAGCTGATAGGGCACCAAATAAATTATCAAGGATTCAAGAAAGAATTAAATCAAGATTTTCTGGCGGATTAGTTGTTGATATTCAAAAGCCTGACCTTGAGCTAAGAAAAAAAATAGTTGAAAAAAAAACTGAAGAATTAAATGCTTTGTATTCCGAACAATTACAAGTTTCTAGAGAAATTCAAGATTTTATAAGTAATGAAATAACTGGAAGTGTAAGGGAACTAGTTGGTGCAATAAACAGAATTGTTTCATTTTCAAGAATTTACAACAAAGTCCCAAATCTTGCTGAAACCAAAGTGGTTTTAAAGGATTTATTAAATTTAGCAGAAAATAAGGTTACAATAGATCTAATTCAGACAATTGTTTGTAAGTTTTTCAAAATCAGCAAAAATGAAATGTTATCCTCTAGAAGATCAAGATATTTAGTAAGACCTAGGCAAACAGCGATTTATTTAACTAAAATTTTGACTTCTAAATCATTACCTGAAATTGGAAGAGAATTTTCTAACAGAGACCATACAACAATAATTCATTCAGTAAAAACTATTGAAAAGATAAAAGAAAAAGATCCTGAGATGGTTGATAATATAAATAAATTAAAAAACCAGATTTTATATAATAATAAAGAAAATGAAATTTAACGTTAATCAACAAGACCTTCAGCAAGCATTAAATTATTGCCAAGGAGTTATTGAAAAAAGAAGTACATTACCAATACTTTCTAATATTTTGTTAGATGCAAGTAATTCAAAACTTACTATTACTGCAACTGATCTAGATTTAATATTTATACATCAGTTAAACAATGTAGAAATTTTAGAAGAGGGCAAAACAACTACAACTTCCTCAATTATGTATGACATTATAAGGAAGTTCAACTCAGGAAAAAAAATAAATCTCTCTTTAACAGATATAAGTAAATTACAAGTAGAGTCTGAAAAATCTATTTTTAATTTGAATTGCATAAGTGCAACGGAGTTTCCATTGACAGATGAAAATTTTAATCAAAATGAATTTATAATTAAATCAAAACAATTGTTGAAATTATTAAATAAGTGTAAATTTTCAGTTTCAAATGATGAAACAAGGCATTACTTAAGTGGAATTTATTTTCATCAAACAGAAGTTGAAGATAAAAATTATTTAACAGCAGTTGCAACTGACAGTCATAGAATGTCTATTTCAAAAATTAGATTAGAGAAAAAAATTGATTTTGATCCAATAATTTTACCTAAAAAAACAATTTTTCAACTTTGTTCTTTATTAGATAGCTATGACGGAGATGTAAAAATTTCAAATGTGAAATCAAAAATAAAATTTGAATTAAATAATAGTATTTTAATTTCAAAACTTATTGATGGAAAATTTCCTAATTACATTCAAGTTATACCTAAAAATAATCAAAAAAAATTAGAAACAGATTTAAAATTATTTTTAAATTCTGTAGATAGAGTAGCATCAGTTTCATTAGATAAAAAAGATGGTGTGAAATTCAATTTATCAAAAGACACTTTAGATCTTTCGGTAAATAATACCAATAGTGGTGATGGTAAAGAAACTTTAAGTGTTAAGTTTGATCATGACTTAGAGATAAGTTTTAACTCTAGATATTTGATAGATATTGCTTCACAACTAGATGGAGATAGAGTTGAAATTTTCTTTAATGATACTGGTTCACCAGCACTAATAAAAGATCCAGGTGATTTTGATAGTATTTTTGTTGTCATGCCTATGAAGGGCTAATTGATTAAGTCTAACTCTGAATAAATATTTTTTTCAAGAATTTGAATAAAATTTTCCTTTGTTAACCCAGAGGGAATAGGTTTTAGAATAGAGATTGTAATAGTTCTATTAGATTTTTTTTCACCTTTTTTAGGCCATACATATCCAGAGTTAATTGCAACTGGTTGACAAGTAACATTTAGCTGCTCATAAATTCTCGATGCACCTTTTTTAAAAGGTGGTCTTTCATCTGGAAGAACTCTAGTTCCTTGAGGAAAAATAATTAAAGGTCTATTAGAATTAGCTACCATTTTTGAAATATCATCAAAAAAACCCAAGTTATCTTTTGTAACTTTATTTCTTTTTATTGAAATTGATCCTATTTTTTTTAAGTACCAACCAAATATTGGAATTAGTAATAATTCTTTTTTTAGAATAAATACAGGTGAGTTAAAGATTGTTTGTAAATAAAAAGTTTCAAACATTGATTGATGAGATGCTGCTATAAAAAATTTTTCATTATTAATAATATTTTCCCTTCCTTTGATTGAAATGTTTACTGAAAGAATAAACCTTAAGCAAAAACTTGCCCAATGTCCCATTAATTTACCTCCTATTAAAACGACCTGTTTAGGCAAAAAAAATGATGGTAAAAAAATTATCGAAATAAAAATAATTCCAATGAAAAATAATATTGAAAATAAAAAGTTTCTTATCATTTTTGTCAAAAGCTAAATTATATCTTTATGCTTTTGTCTTTTTCTTATTACTTTAATTTTTGAACCATTTATTAATAATTCTACTGGTTTAGGTCTTAAATTATAATTTGAGCTAAGTGACATTCCATAAGCTCCCACATCACATATTGCTATTAAATCTTTTTCTTTCAACACTTGAAACTTTTTTAATGTACCAAATTTATCCGTACTTTCACAAATAGGACCTACAAATTCATATGGTTTTTTAGATGTTTTATTAGATTTTGTAACAGGTAAGGTTTTATGAAACGCACCATACAAAGCAGGTCTCATTAAATCGTTCATTGCTGCATCTAAAATGATAAATTTTTTACTTCCGCTATCTTTTATATAGATTATTTTTGACACTAATGTACCAGTATCGCCAATAATTGATCTACCAGGCTCAAATATAATTTTAACTTTATGTTTTCTTAAAAATTTAAGAATAGCTGTGTTGTATTTTTTATAATTAAGTTTTTTGTTTTTATCAGTGTAAGTAATGCCCATACCTCCACCTAAATCAATAAATTCAAAATTATGATTTGTTTTATTGAGAATTTGACTAACCGCTTTAAGCATTTTTTCATAAGGTTTATGGTCTAAAATTTGACTACCTATATGAACGCTTAGACATTTTAAATCAATATTTTTAGAATTTTTGCAATAATTTATAATTTCATATAATGTATTTTTATTTACACCAAATTTATTTTCTTTTTTCCCAGTGGATATTTGACTTAATGTTTTTGCATCTGTATTAGGATTTAGTCTCACACCAATTTTTATTCTTTTATTTTTTGATTTTGCTATTCGATTTATTTCTTTTATTTCACTTAAAGACTCAGCATTAATAAGCAAAATTCTTTTATCAATAGCAAAGCTGATTTCACTTGTTGTTTTTCCAACACCAGAGAATACTATTTTGCTTGGACTAATTCCTGCTTTTAATGCCATCATGAGTTCTCCTACCGAAACAACATCAGCACCTAATCCAAATTTTTTAATTTCTCGAATTATATTAACATTTGTGTTGGATTTAACTGCAAAGCAGATAAGGGGTGAAAAAGATCTAAAGCTTTTTTTAAAATTATTAATATTTTCTTTTAATTTGGAATAAGAATAAGAATAAAATGGAGTTCCAAATTTGTTTGCAATTTTTTGGAGACTAATTTTTTCTATTGTTAATTTTCTATTTATGTATTTCATTAAGTTAAGTTAATTAAAACTTTTTTTATTTCTGTTTTTTTATCTGGATCTACGTACTTAGGATCACCTTTCTTTCCACAAGAAATAACTACACAAAATAACAATATAATTATGGTAAATTTTTTAATCATTTTTCTTTTTTATATTTCATTATCATTTTTTTAATATTATCAAAAGAAGTTCCACCATAAGATTTTTTCGAATTAATTGAATTTTTTAAATTAAATACTTTTAATACATCTTCTTTAAGTTTAGGTTCAATTTTTCTTAACTCGTCTAAAGTTAATTCGTTTAATTTCTTTTTTCTTTTTTCAGCAAAATTAACTACAGCAGCAGTTTTTTGATATGCTTTTCTAAAAGACATTGTGTGATTTTTTACAAGATAGTCAGCCAAATCAGTTGCTGTAATGTATCCAGAATTAGCAAGTTCTAACATTCTTCTCTTATTTGGATTGCAATTTTTTAGTACTTCATCAAAAATTTTTAAACAATTATTTAGATTATCGTTCGATTTAAAAACAATTTCCTTGTCGTCTTGTAAATCTTTAAAATAAGACAATGGTAAACCTTTTAAAATTGTAAGCATCGAAAATAAATTTCCATAAGTGCTTCCTGATTTTCCGCGCAAGTACTCTAAAAGATCAGGATTTCTCTTTTGTGGCATTATAGACGATCCGGTAACAACTTTATCAGATAAATTGATCAAGTTAAAACCATCAGAATTCCAAATAATTAATTCTTCAGCAATTCTAGAAATATGCATAGCGCATACAGACGAAGCATATAAAAAATCTAAAACAAAATCTCTATCTGAAACTGTATCAATAGAATTATTTGTAGGTATTTTAAAACCAAGTTTTTTGGTTGTATAATTTCTATCTATATTAAATGATGTTCCTGCTAAAGCTGCAACGCCTAAGGGATTTTCATTTAAACTTTCTAAATTATTAGAAAATCTCTTTTTATCTCTATTAAACATTTCTACATAAGACATTAAATAATGTGCAAAAGAGATAGCTTGAGCATTTTTAAGATGTGTAAATCCAGGCATAATAGTCTCAACATTTTTTTCAGCTAACTTAATTGTGCTCTTAATAATTTTATTAAGATTATTATTTATTTTGTTAGTTGAATTTTTCATCCAAATTTTAAAATCTGTAATTACTTGATCATTTCTTGATCTTGCAGTGTGAACATAGCCAGCTTCTTCACCTATAATTTGAAAAAGTCTCATTTCGATATTCATATGAATATCTTCATATTTTTTATTAAATTCAAATTTATTGTTTGTGATCTCTTTATCAATTTTTGTTAGTCCATAAATAATTTTATTTTTTATTTTAAATGAAATTATTTTTTGTTTAAAAAGCATTTCAACATGAGCAATTGATCCCTGAATATCTTCTTTATAGAGTCTTTTATCAATATCTAATGAATTACCGACTTTTTGAAACAAACTTGATGTATTTTTTTTTATCCGAGTGTTCCAGATTGCTTGGTTGTTTTTATTTTTTGCCATGATATTTAATTATACCTATTTAACATGAGATTTTTAATAATATTTATTTTTTTGATAACAAATGTTGTAGCCAAAGAAGTACCTGGTATTAAAAATATTGTAATCCATAAAATACCAAAAACATATGATAATGTTATTTTTTTAGATAAAAATGATCAAAAAATTAATATCAATGAATATACTGGCAACATATTGATATTGAATTTTTGGGCGACCTGGTGTGAACCTTGTAAAGAAGAAATGCCATCTTTAGATAAACTCCAAGCTAACCCAGAATTGGTTAAAATAAAAATTTTTCCAATTAATATTGGAAAAGAAACTTTAAACAAAGTTAATAAATTTTTTATAGATCTTAACATTAAAAATTTTGAACCTTATTTTGATCCACCTACTACATTAGCAAAAATGTTTACTTTAAGAGGTGTCCCTACAACAATTCTAATTAATAAAGAGGGTCAAGAATTTGCTAGAATAATTGGTTCAATTGATTTTGAAGATAAAAATTTTGTTAATTGGATAAAAAAATATAACTAATTTTTAAAAAAGTAAGCAAAGCCAACCAAAGCAAGAATAGCAATAAATTGCAGAAGAACTCTTAATTGCATTAATTTGTTTGAATATTTTTTACTAGTTTCTCCACCTTTAAAAAGAGTGCCTATGCCCAAAATTAAAACTATTCCTACAGCAATCAAAAGAGCTATTGATAATACTTTTACAAATATTCCTGATAACATATTTTTATTTTAGATTGTTTTTTGAAATAAAAAACATAATTTATCAGCTATGACATTTTGCCTAGATTCAATAATTATTAAACCAGAAAATGGTGTTGAAATCAAAAACGCAATTATTTTGCTTCATGGTTATGGAGGTGATGGAAAGGATATAAGCATGCTTTCTTTAAACTGGAAAAGACATATGCCTAACACAATTTTTATTTGTCCTAATGGTCACGAAACATGCGCTATAAATCCTTCGGGTTACCAGTGGTTTGATTTAACTAAAGATGATTCTGACTACATCCTAGAGCAATCAATTAAAGCTGAAAAAGTTTTAAAAAAATTTATTGATGAAATAAAACAAGAGTTTAAGTTATCAAATAATCAAATCTGTTTATCAGGATTCAGTCAGGGTTGTATGATGTCTTTAAATGTTGGTCTTACATCTGAAGAAAAATTTTTGTGTATAGTTGGTTTTTCTGGAAAAATAATTAATCAAAAAGATTTGAAAAACAGAATCAAAAATAATACTGAAGCATTACTTATACACGGTGAAGCAGATCAAATTGTCTCATCAACACATTTACTAGAAGCAAAAGATTTTTTAATTAGAAATAATGTTAAAGTTGATACATTATTAATAAAAAATTGTGATCATCATATTCCTATTGAAGCATCAAGTACAGCTTTAAATTTTATCTTAAAAAAAATTTAACATCTCTTATTATTGATAAATTTGTTTAACTAAGTTAAAATTAAATCAATGAATAACTTTATTGAACAAAATGTTTCATTAGAAAAGTGTCCAGCATTAGTTCTTAACGCTGACTACAGACCTTTGAGTTATTACCCTTTATCTTTATGGTCATGGCAGGATACAGTTAAGTCAGTTTTTCTTGATCGAGTTATTATTGTCAGTAATTATGATAGAACTATAAGAAGTCCCTCTTTTAATATGAAATTGCCAAGTGTCATTGCATTAAAAGATTATATTGTTCCTCAAAGCAAGCCAAGTTTTACTAGATTTAATGTGTTTCTAAGAGATAAGTTTTCTTGTCAGTATTGTGGAAGCAATGAGGAGTTAACTTTCGACCATTTATTGCCTAGGTCAAAAGGTGGCGAAACAAATTGGGATAATGTGGTGACAGCTTGTTCTGCATGTAATGTAAAAAAGGGTGGAAAACTTTTAAAGCATTCAGGTATGAAACTACATCAATATCCTTATAGACCATCAACAGAAGATCTACATAAAAATGGAAAAAATTTCCCTCCAAATTTTTTGCATAAAAGCTGGATGGATTACTTGTATTGGGATGTAGAGTTAGAGGCTTAAATTTTCTCAGAGATATTTATTGCAATTCTAGAGCCAGTTTTAATAATTTTATCTAGCAATAAATAGGGTCCTTTTTTTGTTGCACCTTCATCATATGCAATATCCTTATGGTCTATTTCATCTTTTCTAAATTTTGTAATCTTTTTTTTTAAATCTTTCTCACTCTTATCCAGTTGGTTAATTTGATTTAAGTAATGTTCATCTATAACTTCTTCGACAGAGGCAGTACATAACATTGCAGCTTTTTTTCCAAGTAAAGTTGATCCAAATCCTAGTCCAACACCTAATAAATCCCACAAAGGTAAAAATTTAGTTGGTTGTATATTTCTTTTTTTAATTTCATTTTCAAAAAATTCACAGTGTTCTTTTTCATGAATTTTCATTTCCTCAATAGTTTTTTTAAGATTTTCATCTTTTACAAAAGTATTTAAAGCTAGCAGTTGCCCTTCATAAATCTTAACAGCCCCACGTTCACCTGCGTGGTCAACTCTTATAAATTCCTCAACTCTTTTTTTATTAATTTTTGTCATAGTTTAAATAAATCCTTGCAGTACTAATAGTTATTAGCAAAGAAATCAAAATATTATAACTTGTAAGTGATAATCCCATAATTTTAAATGTCACATCTTTGCAGTTTATATTTTTTTCTTGTAATTGTTTTAATATGTCCTCTTTAGATATTAAATCTGACCCTTTTTTTAAATCACAAACTAACGATTCCTCAATGAAACCTTGTTCAATACCTAGATGATATAAAGATAAAATTGTAGCAGCTAAAAAAACTAAGATAAGCAAAAGTATAAAATATTTTTCAAGATGAATAAATTTATAATTTAGTACAATAACTATTATAGCCATTAAGTATGGAATTCTCTCTAAAATACATAAGTTACAAGGTTGATGACCTAAAACATATTCAATAAAAAATGCCGAAGATAAAGCAATAATACTGATTAAAAAAATTAATTTTAAGGTAATTGTTTTGTTAATCTCAAACATTAAATTTAAAAAATAAATAAATAATAATAGATATTATAACTATAATAATTCCAATTATGGTGAACCATTTTGATCCATGTTTTTCCATGTACTCTGTAAATAATTCTCCAAATTTATAAGATAAAAAGGCAACTATAAAAAATCTCAGGCCTCTTGAAATTAAGCTAACAATTATAAAAACAGGAAGATTAAAAGCGATTAAGCCACTTGAAATCGTAAAGGCTTTATAAGGTAATGGAGTAAAGCCAGCTAAAAAAAGAATACTCAGCCATGCGAGGAATCCACTACCTTGGGACATGCTGAATTTTAAATTTTCAACTTTATCTTGATATCCATAAAATTCGATTACATACATTGCTAAATCAAAAAATAGATACCCAATTAAATACCCAAAAATTCCACCAAAGACTGAAAATATTGATGCTATTAAAAATATTTTAAAATATTCCTTTTTTTTAGCAATAACCATTGGAATTATCATTGCATCTGGAGGTATAGGAAAAAAAGAACTTTCTATAAAAGAAACAAGCCCTAAATAAAAATTAGAACTTTTATGTGCAGCTAATTCTAAACATTTTTTGTAAAGTGTTTGAAACATTTTTTGGTTTTAATATAAATTTAGTTCTTATACTATTTAAATATAATTTAATTGAATACCTAGGGCGAATGGCGGAACTGGTAGACGCGCACGACTCAAAATCGTGTTTCGCAAGAAGTGAGAGTTCGATTCTCTCTTCGCCCACCAAGTAACTATGAATTTAGATAATTTAAATAACTTAATCGAATTATTTGCTCATCAAGCAAATAAACAAAATAAAAAAGATATTTTTTTAGAATGGCTAAATCCAACCAATAAAAAAACATACACATGGGAACAAACCGAAAAGAATATTTTAAAATTATCAAAAGTTATTAAAGAAAATATAAAAGAAGGCGATAGATGTCTTTTAGTTTCAGAGAATAGACCTGAGTGGTTTGTTTCTGATTTAGCTATTATGTTAGCTGGTGGAATTACAGTTCCAGCATACACAACTTATACAGAAGATGATTATAAGTATTTGATAGAAGATTGTGAGCCTAGCTTAGTTGTTGTTTCAAACAATGAGATGTTAAAAAAATTAAATAATTCAATTAATGAAAAAGACTTTATCAAAAAAGTAATTACTTTGGATGAAAAAACCAAGGTAACAAATAGCTTAAATATAATTAACAAAGAAAAATATTTAGACTTTGATTCAATTATAAAGAATAATTTATTAGCAGAAGATAAAATTGAAAATAATAAATTAAAAAGAAATTCTCCTGCATGTATTATTTATACTTCCGGAACTGGGGGTAATCCTAAAGGAGTAATTTTAAGTCATGGTGGAATTTTAAATAATCTCGTAGGAGCATGTGAAATTATGAAACCATTGTTTAACTCAAGACCAGTATTTTTAACTTGGCTTCCACTTTCACACTCTTATGAGCATAGTGTTCAATTTGCGCAGATAGCAGTAGGAGCAAAAGTATTTTATGCAGAGAAAATAGAAAAACTTTTAGAAAATATATCTGAAGCTAAACCCACAATAATGACAGCAGTTCCCAGGTTCTACCAAAACCTTTACAACAAAATAAACATAAATTTAAAAAAACAAACAGGTTTTAAAGCAAAATTAATTGAAGCAACTCTTCGTTTGGGAAGAAAAAAACTATTAAATCAAAAAATGACATTTTCTGAAAAATTACTCAATTTTATAGTTGATAAATTAGTTAGAAAAAAAATAAAAAAACAGTTCGGAGGAAATTTGAAAGCTTTTGTTTCAGGTGGTGGTGCTTTAGATAAAGAAATAGGTGAATTTTTAAATGCTATAGGATTACCGACACTTCAGGGATACGGCTTAACAGAAACATCACCAGTAGTAAGTTGTAATCCAATACACAAAATAAAAGTAGAAACTGTAGGACCTCCATTTAAAGGAAATGAAGTCAAAATTGCTGAAGATGGAGAAATTTTGGTTAAAGGAGAAAATGTAATGTTAGGATATTGGAACAAAAAAGAAGAAACTGAAAAAGTAATTATTAATGGATGGCTACATACAGGTGATATTGGAGAGATAGATCCAAATGATGGCTATTTAAAAATAACTGATAGAAAAAAAGATATCATAGTAAGTGCTGGAGGAGATAATATTTCACCAGCTAAAATTGAAAATATGATTACAAATGAGCCAGAGATAGATCAATGCATGGTTTACGGTGATAAAAAAAATTATTTAGTTGCTTTAATTGTTCCTAATAAAGATTTTTTAAATGAAAAAGAAAAAATAAATAAAGTAATTGAAAAAATAAATACAAAATTAACTTTATTAGAAAAGATAAAAAGAATTCAATTAATAGATGAAAATTTTTCTATTGAAAATGGTTTAATGACACCAACAATGAAAGTAAAAAGAAAAAAAGTTACAGAAAAATATAAAAATCTGCTAGAAAATCTTTATTAAACTATTTAATTAAAGTTGTTTATTAACCGCATAAACATTAACTAAATTAATAAAAAAAAGTTTTATAAAAATAAAAAGTAAAAAATAATTTTTATAAAACTTAATTTCTAATTAAAGAATTGACATAACGTATAGAAAAAAATAAAAATATGTTAATAGCGAATCAATTTGATTCGTTTAACTAAAAAAGGGAGCTAAAGATGCCTAAGAAAAGAAAAAAAGCGGCAAAGAAAACTAAGAAAAAAGCTAAGAAAAAAGCTAAGAAAAAAGCAAAAAAAAGAAGAAGAAAATAGTAACTTAGTATTCTTTATAAAAAACGCTTCTCATTACAGTTTGTGTGAGAGGCGTTTTTTTTTATTCTTCTATAGGTTCTTCTGTTTCTGAAATAGGTTCATCAACTGGCAGATCCGAAGCTGGAGGTTTTGGAATTGATGTTGTTTGAGATTGTCCAGCTAAATTTCTTTTTAGAGCTTTATCTAATTTTTTTTGGGTATCTTCTAAGGATATATTCAAAACTATTTGAAATTCATTAAGTATTCTATCATATGCTTTTTCAAATAATTGTCTTTCACTGTATGATTGTTCTACCATAAGGTCATCACCCTTGTTTAAATCCCTTACCACTTCAGCTAACTCATAAACCTTTCCAGATGAAATTTTAGACTCATATTCTTGGGCCCTTCTACTCCACATAGATCTTTTTATTTTTGGTTTACTTTTTAATATTGAAATACATTTGTTAATTTGATTAACAGTTGAAAGTGGTCTTAAGTGTGATTGTTTATTTACAGGAACCATCCCATTAGCTTTATCTTTTTCAAATTTAATCACGTAGGTTTCAACATCAATTCCTCCTATGTTGATTTTTTTGAATTCAGTAATTTGACCAACTCCATGTTTAGGATAGACTATATAATCTTTCACTTTAAATTCTCTTTTTTCACTATCTTGTTTTTTAACTTTCTTAATTTCTGGTTTAACCTCATTTGTTTTAGAAATTCTTAAATTATCTACTTTTGGATCAGCTGTTGTTTCTGCAGCTTTAACGGTTTTTTTTATTTTACTAACTTTAGGTGAAACTTTTTTAGTAACTTTTTTGACTTTTTTTGTAATTATTTTTTTAGCTTTTTTAGCTTTTACCGTTTTTTTTGTTTTTACAACCTTCTTTTTAGAAACTTTTTTTTTCACTTTTTTATTTGTTTTGCCTTTAAAGATTTTCTTTAAAATATTTTTCGTACTTATTTTGCTCATTTTTAAATTTCTCATGATCCGCTGGTGGATCTTTTTTTTCACTTATGTTAGGCCAGATTTCAGAATATTTTTTATTGATCTCTAACCATTTTTCACTTCCAGGTTCAGTGTCTGCTTTTATGGCATCAACGGGACATTCTGGCTCGCAAACGCCACAATCTATACACTCATCGGGTTTAATTACAAGCATATTTTTACCTTCGTAAAAGCAATCAACTGGGCAGACATCAACGCAGTCTGTTAGTTTGCACTTAATACAATTGTCGTTTACGATATATGTCATTTTGAATTTTGTTTAATTTTTTCTTTAATATCGCCCATAGTTTTGTTGTCAATATAAAGTAATCCCGCAAGTCGTCTCATTAAATTAGTTTCATATATATCAGCATCTTTGTTTGAATAAATTATAGACCATAAAGCCTCTACGATTTTAATTTTGTCTTGTTCAGGTAAATTTTTTACTTCTTTAGTAAAATCTAAAATTTGATTTGAGCTTTCTTCAATTATTTTTGCTTCTTCAATCGTTTTAGAAATATTATTATCTCCTAAACCAAGCTCACCAAGTGTTTTTTTAATAATTTCTTCCTCTTTATCTGAATAATTCTCATCTATTTTAGCAGCATGAATTAATAAAGCACAAACTTTTGTAAGAAAATTATAATTTTTTATTTCTTTTTTTTTAAAAAACATTTTAACTTAAATTCAAATTCTTTAATATTTTAAATGGATTTTCATTTGAGATCTTCTTTGTAGTAATTTTTTTAAATTTCTTAGTAGGGCTATATTTAAAAAATGTATCATTTTCTTTTTCAAATATTTTATAATTCATTTTTTGAAGTAATTTTTTGAAGTTATCTTTACTACATCCTAAAAGATTTAACATTTCTGGAACTAATTTTATTTCAGAATTTTCTTTTGAACTAGAATTTATTATTAATACAAATAATCTTTCCAAAATATCAATTCTTACGAAAAAATTATCAAATTTTTCAAATCCACACAAAAGCATAAAGTTTTTATTTTTTATTTCTTTATTATCCAAAAAATTTAAACCGAAGGTAGGTGGTTTTAAATTATGAAATTTTTGATAAAAATTTTTCCACAATAATGTTCGCAAAGATACTGCTTCTGGTTTAATTAATTGATAAAGGAAAACATGATATCTCCCAAACTTTACTCCTAAGTCTCTAAGAATTTTTCTTTCATTTTGTTCTAAGTTTTTTAAGTATTCAGAAACTTGATCTCTTTTTAATACTCCATTATTTTCATAGAGTTGGTATGCCAGTGCTTTAATTGATGAATTATTTTCTTTTATATTTTTTAAATCAATTAAACTTTTAAGAACGTTATTTATTTTTGAATGTATCCATTTATTAATATAGTCATTTAATTTTTGTTTAGTATTTTTTTGAATAACATCATCAACAATTAAATCAAAATTAGGATTTAAATAGTCACTACCTGTTGTTAATTTGGCAATTGGGAACTCATTCCAGTAAATTTTAAAATCTTCATTCAAACTAATTAATCCTGTATCAATTATTGATTGAACACGTTTTTCTAATTCTGGACCAATAGTTTGCCTGGCAGCTTTTTTTAAAGATTTAATATCTGTTTCCAAAGCACCTTTTTTTAGATCTAGTTCTAATTTTAGTCCTTTTATCTTTCCGATGAATTGATCATCAATTTTAACATCATTGTTTTGTAAAATTTCAGTTTTAAATTCCATATCTTGTTTTAAACCTCTGGCGAGCACGCTTGCTCTTTTGTCAATAAAAGTTTTAGTAAGTTCTTCATGTAATCTGTCTGAAAGTCTATCTTCTAAGTGTTTAGTTTTTTCAATCCAATAACTTTGATTTTCTACCCAATTATTTTTATTTGAAACATATGACCAAGTTCTGACATTTGCAATTCTATTTGATAAAGAATCTACATTTCCATCTAATTTATCTAGTTTCATGAGCTGTAATCTCATATAATCTTCAGAAATTAGTCCTTTTTTGCTAGTTAAAAATTTAAATACATTTCCTATAACTTCAAAATGATTCCCATAAGTTTTTTTTACAAAATCAGGTATTTGGCAACATTCCCACAAGAGCATTAAAGTTTTCTTATCAAATTCTTTATTTAAAATTTTTTGATCTTTTAAAAAATATTTAAGTGCTTTTTCATCCTCACATTCATGAATTTTTCTTAGCCATTCCACCTGAGGTTTTTCCTCTAAACTTTTAATTAAACTAATTGGGTTATTGAAATTAAGATTTGAATTTCTCCAAAACAAAGTTCTTATTTCTTCAAATTTATGATTTTCTAATAATTCTACCTCTTCTGGAGATATTTCTTTACAATCACCAGTAATACCGAAACCTCCATCGTTAAGGTATCGACCGGCTCTACCGGCTATTTGACCTATTTCAGATAGATTTAATCTTCTTAATTTTTTTCCATCAAATTTCTTAACATTTGAAAAATAAACAAAATCTAAATCCATGTTTATTCCCATCCCAATTGCATCTGTCGCAACCAGGAAATCAACATCTCCAGATTGATATAATTCAACTTGAGCATTTCTTGTTTTTGGACTTAGTGATCCCATTACAATAGCGGCACCACCCTTTTGTCTTCTTATTAACTCAGCAATGGCATAAACCTCCTCTGCTGAAAATGCAATGATTGCTGTTTTTCTGTCAATTCTCGATATTTTTTTATGACCAGCGTAGGTAAGTTTAGAAAGTCTTTCTCTATTTATAAATTCAATATCTCCATCTAATTTTGTGATAATATTTTTAATGGTGCTTGAACCCATTAGCATTGTAAGTTTTTCTCCTCTCATATTTAAAAGTCTATCAGTAAAAATATGACCTCTTTCATGATCAGAGCACATTTGAATCTCATCCACGCCAACAAACTCTAGATGTTTGTCAATTGGCATAGACTCTACCGTGCATAAAAAATATTTAGCGTTAGATGGAATTATTTTTTCTTCGCCGGTTATAAGTGCAACTTTATCTAAATTTATTTTCTTTATTACTTTGTCATAAACTTCTCTTGCAAGTAATCTAAGTGGAAATCCAATCATACCAGTTTCAAATGAAAGCATTGTTTCAATAGCAAGATGAGTTTTGCCTGTATTGGTAGGACCCAGAACAGCTGTAATTTTATTTTTAGTCATTTCTATCTTTTGTGCTTCTTTTTTTTTACCTACCAGATATTGTTACTGTTAAAGAACAAAAATAGACTAAAACATGACCGAATCGTAGGGTAAAAAGTTCTCATTTTCTTTTTAAACTTAGTGAGATTATCATAAATAAGTTTAATCCTATAATAATAAAATAATTTAATGTTAAAAAAATTAGTTAAAAATTTAAAGCCATCTTCTACTCTTTTAATTAATGAAACTTCAAAAAGATTGGAAGATCAAGGTAAGAAAATTTTTAAATTTGGTTTTGGACAATCCCCATTTAAAGTGCCTGAAGATATAGTTGAAGAATTAAGAAATAATGCTTATCAAAATAAATATTTACCTATGCAGGGTCTTGACGAACTGAGGGAAGCTGTTGCTAAATATTCATCTAAAAAGAAAAATTATAACTATAAATCGCACAATGTAATAATTGGACCTGGATCTAAAGAATTAATGTTTTTGTTACATATAATTTTTGATGGTGAGATTATACTGCCAGCACCTAGTTGGGTTTCATACGTGCCGCAAGCTATTTTAGGTAGAAATAAAATTCAAATTCTCCAAACAGAAAGGGATAACAATTGGTTTCCTACAGGAACACAAATTGAGAAAATCATATTAAAAGATAAAAATAAAAATTATTTATTGTTTTTAAATTCACCAAACAATCCCTCTGGGCAGGTTTGTGATAAACTAGAAGAAATTTCAGAAATTGCCAAAAAATACAATCTTATAATTTTATCAGATGAAATATATTCGGAATTAACATTTTCAAAAAATTTCAAATCTATCTCAAGTTATTGTCCTGAGAAAACAATTATTAGCACAGGACTTAGTAAATGGTGTGGTGCTGGGGGATGGAGACTTGGTTATTTTATAATTCCAGATGAATTGAATGATATAAAAAATATGATCAATGTATTAGCAAGCGAAACTTTTTCTGCTGTGAGTGCACCTATTCAGTATGCAGCTATTAAAGCTTACGAAAATGATCATTCAAATTATATTACAAAATCAATAAATATTTTAAATGCAGTTGGTAAATATGTTTTTTTAAATTTAAAATCAAATAAGGTATTGATTAATGAGCCTCAGGGGGGGTTTTATTTGATGCCAGAATTTTTAAATAACAAATTTAAAACTTCATCAGAAATGTGTAGCGATATATTAAATAGTACTGGAGTTGCTTTATTACCAGGTTCTGATTTTGGATTTAATCCAGATAAAATGTTAGCAAGGTTAAGTTTTACAGATTTTGATGGACAAGAGTTTATGAAAAATATTGATGAAACTAAAAAAATTGATGAAAATTTAATTAATAAGTTTGCGCCAAAAGTAGTAGAAGGTGTAAATAAACTAAAGAATTGGTCAGAAAACTTATAAAATCACTCTGTACACCTACGATTATTTTTTGTTAGAATAAACTTATAAAAATAACGACATATAAATAGAGGGGTAAACAATGAAAAAAATAATCACATCTCTATCAAGTGCTTTACTGATTTTATTTGCATCATTGTCTTTGACAACTGTTGCTAAATCAGCTGAGTTCTTTACGATAGGAACAGGCGGACCTACAGGAGTATACTTCCAAACAGGGAACGCTATATGTAAAATGCTTCACAAATCAGCAATTAGTGCTGAACATGGTAGAAAAAAAGGTACAGCTAAAGCTTATAGATGTACTGCTCCATCCACTGGTGGATCTAACTACAATATTGGTCAGATAGCAGCTGGAGAATTCCAATTTGGTGTAGCGCAATCAGACTGGCAGTATCATGCTGTTAATGGATCTAGTAAATGGGAAGGAAAACAATTTAGTAATTTGAGAGCAGTTTTCTCAGTTCACAATGAGCCTTTTCAAATTTGGGCTAGAAAAAAAGCAAAAATCAAAGATTTTGCTGGATTAAAAGGAAAAGTAGTTAACATCGGTAATCCTGGTTCAGGTCAAAGAGGAACTATGGAAGAACTGATGAAAGCAATGGGTGTTGATAATAGTTTCTTTAAATCAACAACTGAACTTACTTCTTCTGAACAAGTTAAAGCTCTATGTGATGGAAAAATAGATGCATTTGGTTATTCTGTTGGATTTCCTAATGGTGCCATGGAACAAGCAGCAACTTGTGCAGCTAAAGCGTCTCCAATCAATTTAACAGGTTCTGAAGTTCAAGGTTTAATTAATGGTGCTGACTATTATGCACAGGCAGTAATACCTAAAGGAACTTATACAGGTCAGAAAAAAGATGCTACAACTTTTGGCGTAAAAGCTACTGTTGTAACTTCTGCGGATGTTTCTGAGGAGCTTGTTTATTTAGTTACAAAAGCTGTAATGGAAAATTTTGATGATTTCAAAAAACAACATCCAGCATTTGGATTCTTGGAAAAGAAAAACATGATTAAAGATGGTTTATCTGCTCCATTACATCCAGGAGCAATAAAATACTATAAAGAAGCTGGGTTAATGTAATCCAATTTTTATTAATTAAAAAGGCCTGGTAATTTTTACCGGGCCTTTTTTTTATGGTATGAATAATTTTAATGAGCGACTCAATCAGTAGTAAAATTAAAAATAAAATAAGCGAAGACTTATCACCAACTAGAAATATTACTGGTTTTCATTTGAAAATTGTTTCAGCAATAGCAATTATTTGGTCATTATTTCAACTTTGGTACGCTTCACCATTTCCATTTATGTTAAATTTTGGAATGTTTAAGGGATTGCCAGCAAGGGCAATTCATTTAGGGTTTGCTTTAACTTTAGCCTTTTTAATTTACCCAATATCAAAGGGAAAGAAAATTTCGTTTTTTGATGTTTTGATCAGTTTTATGGGAGCGATATCGTGTCTTTATATTTATTTTTTTTATGATCAGTTGGTTGAAAGAGGAGGCGTTCTTTTAAATTTGAAGATATCAGAAACATTAAATTTTCCGTTAGAATTGATTTTGGGAGGATGTGGAATTTTAATTCTTTTAGAGGCTACCAGAAGAGCAATTGGTTTACCTTTAGTAATTATTGCTAGTTGTTTTCTGTTGTTTTCATACTTTGGAAGGTATGCGCCTGAAATAATATCGCATGGTGGTTTATCTTTAAATAGACTTGTAGGCTTCCAGTGGCTTGATCAAGAAGCAATTTTTGGAATTCCGATTGGGGTATCAGTAGATTTTATTTTCTTATTTGTTTTATTTGGCGCTTTGCTTGAAACTGCTGGTGGTGGGAAATATTTTTTAGATCTTGCTTTTGCAATGGTTGGAAAAATGAGAGGAGGACCTGCAAAGGCAGCAATATTAGGCTCAGGTATGACTGGATTAATTTCGGGATCTTCAATTGCAAACACAGTTACTACTGGAACTTTTACAATTCCAATTATGAAAAAAACTGGTTTTTCAAAAGAAAAAGCTGGTGCTATCGAGGTTTCCTCATCAGTCAATGGTCAGATCATGCCACCTGTCATGGGCGCGGCTGCATTCGTAATGGCAAGTTTTATTGGTGTAACTTACTTTGAAATAGTTAAACATGCTTTCTTACCAGCAATTATTTCTTACATAGCATTATTTTATATTTCACATTTAGAAGCTTTAAAATTAAATCTCAAAGGAATGGATGATGCAGATGTTCCTCATTTAAAAAAAACTTTTTTATCTGGGATACATTTTTTAATACCAATTTTTGTTTTAATTTATACTTTGGTTTATTTAAGATTTACTGCCTCATATTCAATTTTTTATGCAACCATTACTTTGGTTTTAGTCAATTTAATAAATTTGTTAATTAAAAATGAAATTAAAAAAGATGCTCTTAAAGAATGGTTTAATCAAACAATAGTTGGTTTTGAAAAAGGCGCTTTAAATATGGTTGCTGTTGGTATAGCGATTGCAACTGCAGGAATTATTGTTGGTGCAGTTGGATCTACAGGCTTAAGTACTAATTTAATAATAGTTATAGAATCTATAGCTAAAGATAACGTTACTATATTATTATTTTTAACAATTATTTTGTGCTTACTTTTAGGAATGGGTTTGCCAACAACGGCAAATTATGTTGTTGTTGCTTCTTTAATGGCGACTGTGTTAGTGGATGTTGGGAATGCCTCAGGTTTTATTTTTCCGTTAATTGCAGTTCATTTATTTGTCTTTTATTTTGGCTTAATGGCTGATGTAACGCCACCAGTGGGACTTGCCTCTTATGCAGCTGCAGGAATATCTGGTGGAGACCCCTTAAGAACAGGTGTGCAAGCTTTTTGGTATAGTTTAAGAACAGGAATTTTGCCAATTGTATTCTTATTTAACCATGAACTTTTACTTATTGGTATTGAAAATATTTGGCATGGATTGATTGTAATTATAACTTCTTTAATTGGGATTTTAGTATTTACCTCAGCCACTCAAGGATGGTTTATTAATAAACTTAAATGGTATGAAATAATTATTTTTTTAGTAATTTCTATTTCCTTGTTATCACCCGACTTTGTTTTAAACAAATTTTATCCAAAATATAATTATGAGGAAATTACTAAAATTAATTCAATGAAATTAGACTCAACAAAAGAAATTCAAATTAAAATAACAAGGCCTAGTTTATACGGAGAAAGATATAAGTTATTTGTGATATCAAAAAATACTTTTGAGGATAAATTTACTTTAGAGGACTATGGAATTACATTAATGAAACAAGATGATAAAGTTGTTGTTGATAATTTGAAATGGAATGGAGAAGCAAAAAAAAGTGGTTTTGAAATGGGAGACTATATAAGTGAATTTAAAATTGAAAATTCGGATAGACCATCCAAAAATATCGTTTATCCTATAGCAATATTATTGTTAGTAGTATTTGGCTACTTTAACTTAAAAAGAAAAGAGTAAAATTACCCACCTGGACCTAAATTAGAAAGCTTTATTTTAATAATTTTCCATACTCCAGACGCAGAGGTAATTATTTTATCATTACACTTTAGCTCACAAAATAAAAACACAAGAGTATTCGTTTTTTTTAAAATTTTTGTATGTCCAATAATTTCATCTCCAACTTTTGAAGCGCCTATAAATTTTATATCTAAGGAGATAGTTACACATGGAGCATTTCCTGCAGCTCTATGTGCAGCTGTTCCTGCTCCTGCATCT
>CACJRQ010000010.1 GCA_902595885.1 uncultured Pelagibacteraceae bacterium | reverse complement strand
TTAAAGTTCCAGATGGTGCAAATAAAAAAAATTTAAAAAAGAATATTGAAAAAATATTTAAAGTTAATGTGACTAAGATAAATATTATAAACAAACAAAACAGAACAAAAGTTACCAGAGGCAAAAAAGTAAAAGTATCTGGATATAAAAAAGCAATAATTACTTTAAAAAAAGGTCAGAGCATTGATCTAACAACAGGAATTTAATAAATGGCATTAAAAACTTTTAAACCATATACAAAATCTACAAGAGGTACCATTTTAGTTGATAGAGCTGATTTATGGAAAGGTAAACCATTCAAGACCCTAGTTTCACCTAAAAATGCAATGAAAGGTAGAAATAATAATGGTCATATTACCTCTATTAATAGAGCTGGTGGACATAAAAAAATGTACAGACATGTGGATTTTTATCGAAAAAAATTCGACATGGAAGCCACAGTTGAAAGAATTGAATATGATCCAAATAGATCATGCTACATTATGTTAGTTAAATTTGAGGATGGTACTCACTCATATTTCTTAGCACCACAAAAAATTAAAGTTGGAGATAAAGTTGAAAGCGGTTCCAAAAAAGAAATTAAAGTAGGTAATTGTATGCCTTTGCAAGACATTCCAGTAGGTATCAATATACATAATGTTGAGATACAGCCGGGTGGTGGTGGAAAAATTGCTAGAGCAGCAGGTTCGTCAGTCACTATTAGTGGTCTAGATGGAAACTATAGTCTAATAAAATTAGCTTCAGGTGAAGTTCGAAAAATCGACTCAAGAGCTTTAGCTACAATTGGAATTTTAAGTAATCCAGATCAAAAAAATATTAAAATAGGAAAAGCAGGTAGATCAAGATGGTTGGGTAGAAGACCTCATACTAGAGGTGTTGTTAAAAACCCAGTTGATCACCCACATGGAGGTGGTGAAGGAAAATCTGCTGGAGGAAGACATCCTGTTTCACCTACAGGACAATCTGCTAAAGGTTTAAAAACTCGAGATAACAAGAGAACAGATAAATTTATAGTTAAGAGAAGAAATAAGAGGAAGGATACTAAGTAATGGCTAGAGCAGTTTGGAAAGGACCGTTTGTTGAAGAAAGCTTGATGAAGAAAGTCGACAAGTATAAAGACGATCCAAAGAAAATTCCTATTAAAACTTGGTCAAGAAAATCTACAATTTTACCAGATTTTGTAGGGGTAAGTTTCCAAATTTATAATGGTAAAAAATTTATACCAATAACTGTTTCAGAAGATATGGTTGGACATAAATTAGGTGAGTTTGCTCCAACAAGAACGTTCTTTGGTCATACACCGGCTGATAAAAAAGCTAAACCAGCAACAGCAGAGAAGAAATAATTATGGGTAAAAAAAAGAAAATTGATAAAACTAACGATAAAACAGTAAAGTCTGTTAACAACGGTATTAGATCAAGTGTTAGAAAGCTAAGTCCAATACTAAAAAGCATTGTTGGCAAAAAAGTTGATGTTGCAATTAGAGATTTACAGTTTTCAGAAAAAAGAGTTACTAGAGATGTTAGAAAAACTATCAGTTCAGCTGTAGCCAATGCTGAAAATAACTTTCAATACGATATTGATAAATTAATAGTTAAAGAGGCATATTGTGGAAAAAAAATAGTTATGAAAAGATTTAGACCTAGAGCTAAAGGAAGAGCTGCACCAATATTAAAACCTTGGTCAACTGTTACAATAATTTTATCAGAAGCAAAACAAATGGAGAAACATGGGACAAAAAGTTAATCCGGTAGGTTTTAGATTAGGTGTCAACAGAGGATGGGACTCTGTATGGTATGCTAAGAAAAAAGATTTTGGTAATTACCTAATTGAAGATTTTAAAATTAGAGAATATATCAAGAAAAATGTAATTAACTCTGGTGTATCCAAGGTAATGATCGAAAGAACATCTAATAAATGTTATGTTACTATCTATACCTCTAGGCCTGGATTTGTTATAGGAAAAAAAGGAAGTGATATAGACAAAATTAAAAATAATCTTTCAAAATTCACAACAAATGAAGTTAATCTAAATATAAAAGAAGTTAAAAAACCTGAAACTAATGCTTATTTAGTGGCAGAAAACATAGCTCAGCAGCTTGTTAAAAGAATTTCTTATAGAAGAGCTATGAAAAGAGCAATGCAATCTTGTATTAGACTTGGAGCAAAAGGAATTAAAGTATCAGTGAGTGGAAGACTTGGCGGAAATGAAATAGCCAGAACAGAGTGGTTAAGAGATGGAAGCATTCCATCACATACTTTAAGAGCGGATATAGATTATGCAGAGGCAGAGGCTCTTACGACATATGGAATTATAGGTATTAAGGTTTGGATTTATAAAGGTGAAGTTTTTGCTAGAGAATTTAGCCAAGAGACAAATAAGGTAACACCAAAGGAAGGTAAACAATAATGCTTCAACCAGTAAGAACAAAGTGGAGAAAAGCGCATAAAGGAAGAATTCATGGTACTGCTACTAGAGCAAGTACTATCAATTATGGTGCTTACGCATTAAAAGCTTTACAGCCTGAAAGAGTTACTGGAAAACAGATTGAAGCTGCAAGAGTTGCTTTAACAAGACATATGAAAAGACAAGGAAGAGTTTGGACAAGAATATTTCCAAATATACCAGTTTCAAAAAAACCAATTGAAGTCAGAATGGGTAAAGGAAAGGGTTCACCTGAGTACTTTGCATGCAGAGTAAAACCAGGAAGAATATTATTTGAAGTTGATGGTGTTTCTGAACAAATTGCAAAAGAAGCTTTATACAAAGCGTCAGCAAAATTACCTATTAAAACTAAAACAATTAAAAGATTTGCATAATGAAAAAACAAGAAATTAAAAAATTATCAAAGGACGAAATTGTGAAGAACATAGATAAGCTTAAAAAAGATCTTTTTAATTTCAGATTTCAAAAAATGAATTCACAAGTAACAAACCCAGCTAAAATTGGGGAAACTAGAAAAACAATAGCAAGATTAAAAACAATTTTAAAAGGAAAAGCAAATGCCTAAAAAAATACTTACAGGTGTAGTTATAAGCGATAAACCAAATAAAACAGTTACTGTTATGGTAGAACGTAAATATTCTCACCCAGTTCTTAAAAAAGTAATTAGAGTTAGAAAAAACTATAACGCTCATGATGAAAATAATAAGTTCAAAACTGGTGACAAAGTTTCAATTATTGAGAGTAAACCTTTTTCTAAAAATAAAAAATTTCAAGTTATGGAGAGTACAAAGTAATGATTGGTGTTCAAACAGAATTACAAGTTGCTGACAATACTGGCGCAAAAAGAATTGAGTGCATTAAAGTTCTAGGTGGATCAAAAAGAAGATACGCTAGTATTGGTGATACAATAGTGATTGCAGTTAAAGAGGCGATACCTAAAGGAAAAGTTAAAAAAGGATCGGTTCATAAAGCTGTAGTTGTAAGGGTTAAAAAGGGAATCCACAGAAATGATGGTTCTAAAGTAAGATTTGATAATAATGCTGCTGTGTTAGTTGATGACAAAGGGGAGCCAGTAGGAACAAGAATTTTTGGACCAGTTACAAGAGAATTAAGAAGCAGAGGTCAAATGAAAATTATTTCTTTGGCACCGGAGGTTTTATAATGATTAAAAAAGGTTTGAAAGTAAGAGTTTTGGCTGGCAGAGATAAAAAAAAAGAGGGTGAAGTTATTGAAATTGATAGAGTTAATAACAGAGCTAAAGTTAAAGAAATAAATATGGTTAAAAAACACGTTAAAACAACAAAAGAGAAAAAAGGTGGTATTTTTCCAAAGGAAAGCTTTATTCATATTTCTAACTTAAAACTAATTGATGAAAAAGCGGTTAAGAAAAAAGAGGCTAAAAAATAATGACACCAAGATTAAAAGAAATATTCAATAAAGAAATTCAGCCTGCATTAAAAGATCAGTTTGGTTTTAAAAATATTTATATGGCTCCAAGAATTGAGAAAGTTGTTTTAAATATGGGTCTTGGTTTAGATGCTACAGATTCTAAGATTTTAAAATCATGCGAGGAAGATATGGCTAAAATTACTGGACAAAAACCAGTTACAACTAAATTTAAAAAATCAGTAGCAAATTTTAAAACCAGAAAAGGATCAAATGCTGGTTTAAAAGTAACATTAAGAAAAAATAGAATGTATGAATTCTTAGACAGATTAGTAAATATTGCATTACCAAGAATTAAAGATTTTAGAGGTTTGTCACCAAAAGGTTTTGACAAATTTGGTAATTATACATTTGGAATTAAAGAACATATAATTTTCCCGGAAGTCAGCTTTGATAGAGCTGACAAAGTTAGAGGTTTAGATATAGTAATAGTTATTAAGGCAATAAATAAAGAACATAGTTTTGCATTACTAGAAAAAATGAATTTTCCATTTATTAAAAAAGGAGATAATTAAACATGGCAAAGTTAAGCGCTGTTAATAAAAATAAAAAAAGAATAAAGCTTTCAGATAGGCTTTATAAGAAAAGACAATCATTAAAGAAGATTGTAATGGATAAAAAGATTCCATTAGAAGAAAGATTTAAAGCGCAACAAAAATTATCTAAACTGCCAAGAAACTCTGCTAAAACAAGGGTTATGAATAGATGCGAAATTACTGGAAGACCTCATGGTGTTTACAGAAAATTAAAGATTTCAAGAATTGCATTAAGACAATTAGGATTACAAGGAAAGATACCTGGCTTAGTTAAATCTAGCTGGTAGAAAGGAAAATTATGAGTTTAAGTGACCCTATAGGAGATATGATAGCAAGAGTGAAGAACGCTCAAGCTAGAAATCATAAAAAAGTTGAATTACCTTCGTCTAATTTTAAAACAAAAATTGCAGATATACTTAAAAATGAAGGTTTTATAAAAGATTTTAAAGTAAGTTCTGAGGAGAAAAAACCAATTTTATCATTAGAACTTAAGTACCATTCAGGTAATCCAGTAATTAGTGCCTTTGAAAGAGTATCAAAACCTGGAAGAAGAATTTTTTCATCTGCTGATAGCTTGCCCAAAATAAATAATGGTTTAGGAATTGCTATTGTTTCAACTCCAAAAGGAGTAATGACAGACATAGATGCAAGAAAACAAAAAGTTGGTGGCGAAATAATTTGTAAGGTATTTTAATGTCTAAAATAGGAAAAATTAACATATCGATCCCTGAAAAAGTAAAGGTTGCTTTAGCTGGAAATATTATAAATATTGAAGGACCTTTAGGAAAAAAATCAATTAATGTTGATTTAGAAATGTTTAATTTAGACATAATTGAGGGTAAAGAAATTTCTATTAAACCAAAAAAAGTAGATCAAAACTCAAAAAGACTTTGGGGAATGAATAGAAGTTTAATCAATAATGCTGTTATTGGATCTAGCACAGGGTATGAAAAGACTTTAGAATTAGTTGGTGTTGGTTATAGAGCAGCGTTAAAAGGAAATCAGCTAAATTTACAATTAGGTTATAGCCATGATATCAATTTTGATATACCAGAAGGTATTAAAATTGCTGTTGAAAAACAAACAACATTAAAAATCACAGGATCTGATAAGCAGCTAGTTGGTGAAGTTGCATCTAAAATTAAAACATTAAGAAAAATCGAACCTTATAAAGGCAAAGGTGTTCGAGAAAAAGGTCAGTATGTCCTCAAAAAAGAAGGAAAGAAAAAATAATGAAAATAAACACTAGTATCAGAAAAAGATTTAGAGTTAGCAACAAAGTTAAAAAAGTTGCTTCAAAAGATAGATTTAGATTAAGTATTTCTAGATCATCAAAAAATATTTCAGCACAAATAATTGATGATACAAAAAATGTAACCTTGTTATCAGCTTCATCTGTAGAAAAAGATCTTAAATCATCTGATAAAGTTAATAAAACTGAGCTATCTAAATTGGTTGCTCAAAAATTAGCCAAAAAAGCTCAAGAGAAAAAAATAACTAAAATTTACTTTGATAGAGGTTCTTACAAATATCATGGTAGAATTAAGGTTTTTGCAGAAACTCTAAGAGAAAACGGAATGGAATTTTAATTATGGAAAATTTGAAAGACAAAAAAACTGACGATATATTAGAAAAATTAGTCCACATAAATCGTATTACTAAAGTTGTTAAGGGCGGAAGAAGATTTGGATTTTCAGCGCTTGTAGTTGTTGGAAATCAAGCCGGAAAAATTGGTATTGCTCATGCAAAGGCTAAGCAAGTACCTGATGCCATTAAAAAAGCTAATGAGATGGCAAGAAGAAAACTTACTCATATACCATTAAGAGAAGGCAGAACGATACATCATGACGTTAAGGCAAAAGACGGCTCGGGTAGAATAGTTCTTAGAGCAGCTTCCAAAGGGACAGGTATAATAGCAGGTGGTCCTGTTAGGGCAGTATGTGAAGTTTTAGGAGTAAAAGATATTGTTGCAAAATCTATGGGAACTTCAAATGCGCATAATGTAATTAGAGCTACAATGAAAGCATTAATGAAACAAAGTTCACCAAAACAAATATCAGCAATTAGAAATAAAAAAATTTCTGAAATAATTGAAAAAAGAGGATAATGATTACTTTAAATAATAGAGAAAAAATCAATAAATCTAAAATAAGAGTTGGAAGAGGAATTGGTTCTGGTAAAGGAAAAACATCCGGAAGAGGTGTTAAAGGTCAAAAATCAAGATCTGGTGTAGCTATTAAAAGTTTTGAAGGTGGTCAAATGCCATTATACAGAAGACTTCCGAAAAGAGGTTTTAACCCAATATCAAAAGAGAGTGTTGCAATTTTAAATTTAGATAAAATTCAATCTTACATAGACAAAAAAAATATTAATCCAAATGAAGTATTAAACTCAGAATTATTAAAAAAACTTAAATTAATAAATAAAAACTCAAAAAAATTAAAAATTTTAGGTTCTGGGGAAGTAAAGGATAAAATTAATATTGAAGCTGACCTGGCCTCTAAAGCTGCAATAGAAAAACTAGAAAAAGTTGGTGGATCTATTCAATTAAAAAAATAGTTTGTTTATATGAGCGCATCATCGTCAACAAATGATTTAAGAAATAGAATTATATTTACTATTTTAATATTAGCTGTTTATAGATTTGGAACTTTTGTACCGTTACCAGGTATAGACCCAGAACAATTGAAAATAATGATGGAAGGCAATCAAAAAGGATTGCTGGGCATGTTTAATGTTTTTGCAGGAGGTGCAGTTAGTCGGATGGCTATATTTGCATTAGGTATAATGCCTTATATTTCTTCTGCCATTATAGTTCAGCTTTTAACAGGTGTTACTGAATATTTTAAAAATTTAAAAGCTCAAGGAGAGACCGGTAGAGCAAAAATTACCCAAATTACGAGATACGGAACAGTCTTACTTGCAACAGTTCAAGGATATGGTTTATCTGTTGGTTTAGAGTCATCAGCTGACTTAGTAATCAATCCAGGAGCCTTTTTTAAAATAACTACCGTTACAACTATTGTTGCAGGAACAATATTTTTAATGTGGTTGGGAGAACAAATCACTCAAAGAGGTATAGGTAACGGTATATCACTAATAATTTTTGCTGGTATTGTAGCAGAAATTCCTAGAGCTTTGGTTACAACTTTTGAATTAGGTAGAACGGGTGCGGTTTCAACATTTATGATTCTAGCTATATTTGTTCTATTAATACTTACAATTCTTTTTGTTGTTTTTATGGAAAGAGCATTGAGAAAAATTCTTATCAATTATCCAAAAAGACAAATGGGAAATAAAATGTATGGAGGTGAGTCATCTCATTTGCCTTTAAAAATAAACCAAGCTGGAGTAATACCAGCTATCTTTGCTTCAGCGCTTTTATTGTTGCCGGTAACATTTTCAAATTTTTCATTTTCAAATAATGAAACATTTTTAAACCTAAGTTCTTTTTTCACCCAAGGTCAACCTTTATATATGTTGCTTTATGCATCTGGAATAATATTTTTTACTTTTTTTTATACTTCTATAACTTTTAATCCAACAGAAACAGCTGAAAATCTTAGAAAACATGGAGGCTTTGTTCCAGGAATTAGACCTGGTGAAAGTACAGCTTTATATATTGAAAACATTTTAACAAAGTTAACTACAATAGGAGCTCTTTATTTAACTTTAGTTTGTTTGATGCCAGAATTTTTAATTGCAAATTATCCAATACCTTTTTATTTAGGTGGTGCATCAATTTTAATTGTTGTTGTTGTAGCCATTGATACTGTAACTCAAATTCAAACAAGGTTAATGAGTTCACAATATGAGCAACTAATTAAAAAAACTAAATTTGGTAAGTAAGTGAATATAATTTTATTTGGACCTCCTGGTGCTGGAAAAGGTACTCAGTCTAAATATTTAGTAAACAAATTAAAAGCTTTTCAAATTTCAACAGGTGATCTCTTAAGGGAAGAAATCAATAAAAAATCAGATATTGGTACAGCAATAACTAATGATATGCGAGATGGTAATTTTATAAGTGATGATATTGTTAATAAGCTTATAGAAAAATTAGTCTATGATCCTCAAAAAAAGAATAAATTAATTTTTGATGGATATCCTAGATCATTAAGTCAGGCTAAAAATTTAGAAATTTTACTAAAAAATTCAAATCAAAAAATAGATTTAATTTTGTTTCTAAACGCAGACAAAGGGACAATTCTTAAAAGACTTGAGAAGAGAAAAATTATAGAAAATAGGTCTGATGATGAATCCGAAACTATATTGAGAAGGTATGAGACGTACATGAAAACAACTCAACCAGTTCTAAATTTTTACTCTGAGAATCCAAATTTTAAGGAGATTGATGGAGGCTTAGAAATTGAAGAAATAACCAAGAAAATCGACAATTTTATCAATGTATAAGACGTTGACTTTGATTAATCTTCTTATATAAAAGGCACAATTTATCACTAATATTATGGCTCGTATCGCAGGTATAAACATTCCACAGAATAAGCTTGTTCACATAGGATTAACTTATATTTATGGAATTGGTGATAAATTCTCTCAGCAAATTTGTTCATCTTTAGAAATTCCAAGAGCTAAAAGAGTAAATGAATTAACAGATGAAGAGATTTTAAAAATTAGAGAGTACATCGATCAAAACTTTAAAGTAGAAGGTGATTTAAGGAGAGATTATTCATTAAGTATTAAAAGATTAATTGATTTAGCTTGTTACAGAGGAACAAGGCATAGAAAAAAATTACCTGTTAGAGGACAAAGAACTAGATGTAATGCAAGAACAAGAAAAGGAAAAGCAATTGCTATTGCTGGAAAAAAATTAACACCAACTAAAAAATAGTTATGGCTAAAACTGATAAAGTCGAGAATAAAGATCAGAAAGTAGAAAAGTCTACTAAAAAAAGTGTAAAAAGTTCTTATTCAAAAAAGAAGAAAGTTAAGAAAAATATTTTAAATGGAATTGCTTATGTACAATCTACATTTAATAATACTATTATCTCTATTGCTGATACAAACGGAAATGTAATTTCGTGGGCATCTGCAGGACAAAAAGGTTTTAAGGGATCAAGAAAGTCTACTCCTTATGCTGCACAGATAGCAGCAGATTCTGCAGCTTCTAAAGCTTTAGAGTATGGGATGAAAACTTTATCTGTTGAAGTGAAAGGACCTGGATCAGGAAGAGAAACAGCTTTAAGAGCATTACAAGCTAGGGGATTTAAGATTTTGTCAATCAAAGACACTACTCCTATGCCTCATAATGGAACTAGACCACCAAAGAAAAGGAGAGTTTAATGGAAGTCGAAAATGTTAATGTAAAAAATTGGAAGTCGTTAATAAAGCCATCTAAATTAGATGTTCAAATAAGTGATGACTTAACACATGCAAAAATTGTAGCAGAGCCTTTAGAAAAAGGTTACGGATTAACTTTAGGTAACTCTTTAAGAAGAATTTTATTGTCATCAATAAGAGGTGCAGCTGTGACTTCAATTCAAATTGATGGAGTTTTACATGAATTTACTTCAATAAAAGGTGTTAGAGAAGATGTTACAGATATTGTTTTAAACGTAAAATCTTTAGCATTAAAAAGTAATTCAGAAGGTACAAAAAAATTAATTCTAGATGCAAAAGGACCTGGTGAAATTAAAGCTTCAGATATTGCGCCTGTTACAGATGTTGAAATTTTAAATCCTGATTTAGTTATTTGTAACTTAGATGAAAATACCACTTTTCATATGGAGATGAATGTTAATACAGGTAAAGGATATGTGCCAGCAGAATTAAATAAACCTGAAGAGCCACCTTTAGGTCTTATTGCTATTGATTCACTTTATAGCCCGGTTAAAAAAGTTTCATATTCAGTTAGTACTGCTAGAGAAGGTAAGGCATTAGATTATGATAAATTAATTATGGAAGTTGAAACTAATGGATCAATTTCTGCTGAGGATGCTGTAGCTTATTCGGCTAGAATTTTCCAAGATCAACTTAAAATGTTTGTAAACTTTGATGAGCCAGTTGAAGCCCCTGTAAAAGAAGTTTCAACAGAACCTGAATTTAACAAAAACTTATTAAGAAAAGTGGATGAGTTAGAGTTATCAGTTAGATCAATGAACTGCTTAAAAAATGATAATATTATTTATATCGGCGATCTGGTTCAAAAATCTGAAGGTGAAATGTTGAGAACACCTAATTTTGGAAGAAAATCATTAAATGAAATTAAAGAAGTTTTAACAGGAATGTCTTTATATTTAGGAATGGAAATACCTAACTGGCCACCAGACAACATTGCAGAAATGTCTAAGAAATTAGAGGAAGCAATTTAATGAGACATAGTTTGGCAAATAAGAAGTTAAATAGAACTTCAGAGCATAGAAAAGCTTTACTTAAGAATATGCTTAATTCTTTGATTAAGTATGAGCAGATTAAAACCACTTTGCCAAAAGCTAAATTTCTAAAACCTCAAGCGGATAAAATAATAACATTAGGAAAAAAAGAAACTTTACAGACAACCAAAATGTTGGTTTCTAAACTACAAGATATTAATTCAGCTAATAAAGTGAAAAAAACACTTTCTAAAAGATATCAGAATAGAAAAGGTGGTTACACAAGAATCATTAAAGCTGGATTTAGATATGGTGATAATGCTCCAATGGCAATAATTGAATTTGTTGATAGAGACGTTGAAGCAAAGAGAGTTGATAAACCAAAAAAAGATACAGCTAAAGAGTCACCTAAAACGGAAGAGAAAAAACAAGCTACAGCTTAAATCTTAAATCATGAAGAAATCTTACATCGTTGATTCAACGTGTGGTGATATGCGTTTGGACAGATGGTTAAGATTAAAAATTGGAAAAATTCCACAAGGACTCATTGAGAAATATTTAAGAACAGGAAAAATAAAGCTTAATAAAAAAAAAGTTAAAAGCTCTTTTAAAGTAAAAACGAAAGATGAAATAAATATATTCAACATTGAATTTAAAGAAACAATTCAACAAAAAAAGATTAAGTTTTCACCATCAAAAGAAATAATAAAATCAAATGAAGATCAAATTATTGACAACAATGACAATTTTGTTGTTTTAAACAAAGCATCAGGCATTTCAGTGCAAGGTGGAACTAAATCAAAAAAAAACCTGGTTGATATTTTTGCCAAAAGTGAAATTTTTGAGGGAACAAAACCATATTCAGTTCATAGATTGGATAAAGATACCTCTGGAGTTTTTATTATGGCTAAAAACAGAGAGAGCGCTCAATTACTTACTTCTTTATTTAGAGTAAGAAAAGTACACAAAACCTATTTAGCTATCTGCCAAGGAGAAATTAATAAAAAATCTGGTGTATGGGATGACGATTTAATTAGGTACGAAGGTGATAAAAAAATTATTGAAAAAGCAAAAACAATTTTCACAGTTATTGACAAAAATTCTGAAGCAAGTTTATTAGAATTAAAACCTATTACTGGACGAAAACATCAGTTAAGAAAACAATTATATGCAATTGGAAATCCTATATTTGGAGATACAAAATATAAGTTATCAAATTCTAATAAAGGAATTAATAAAAATTTAATGTTACATTCATATCAAATTAAATTTAAAATTAATGACATAAAACATACTTATTCAGCATTGTTACCTGATTATTTTAAAAAACTTTTAAAATCTAAAAGACTTAGATTTTCAAATTTGAAATAAAATTTTTAATTAATATATCACTTAGATTTGAGTAATCCTGATCTAAAATATTTTTTAAATTAGTTACTCCTTTATCTGAAATACCACATGGTATAATTTTTTTATAATTTTCTAGATCATTATTTATATTTATTGCAAAACCATGATAGGCAATCCATTTGCTAACTCTGATACCTATCGCAGCAATTTTTTTAACTTCATTATTATATTTATGCCATATACCGATATTATCTTTATCTGGAAAAGCTTCTATTTTATAAAATTTTAAAGTTTGAATTATTGTTTTTTCGATAATTGTTATAAATTTTCTGATATCCTTTTTTTTCCTTAAGTCTAAAACAAAATAACAAATTAATTGACCTGGTCCATGGTAAGTAATTTTACCACCTCTATTCGTTTCTAATATTTTAATGGATTTATCAATAATCTCATTTTCTTTATAGGAAGTTCCTGCAGTAAAAACTTCATTATGTTCTAAAGTCCAAATTAATTCTTGCTCATTATTTTCATATAAATCCTTTAATCTTGACTCTAGTATATTAATAGCATCAAAATAATTTACTGGTTTTATTGACTTTTTGATCTCTATGTTCATTTATAATTTGTATTATCTTTATTATGTATTAATAGTGCAAATCTAAATTATAGGTAGATTTATGTCTTTAACTAAAAAAACTAAAGATAAAAAAGTAAATTTTGAGTTTAATAAAGAATATATAAGAGTTGTTACTAGCAAAATAGCTAACAATGATGCTCAATTTATTACAAATTCATTTAATGAAATGCACCCTGCTGATGCTGCAGATATTATTGAACACCTTAACGAAGGAGATAGAGAAAGTTTAATTAAACTAAATAATTTCAATATTGATCCAGAGGTTTTTGTAGAATTAAATGAGTCTATTCAATCAGAAATTATTACCTATTTATCCTCAGATTCTATAGTTAGCATCCTAAAAGGTTTAGAGTCAGACGATGCTATATCTATATTAGAAAATGTTCCTGAAGAGGATAAAAATGCAATTCTTAGCTCTTTACCTCCTAAAGATAGATTTGCTCTATTAGAAAGCTTAAGCTATCCAGAGGACACTGCTGCTAGACTTATGCAGCGTGAATTTACTGCTATACCAAGTAATTGGTCTGTAGGTCAAACAATTGACTATTTAAGAGAAAATAAAGATTTACCTGAGGAATTTTTAGAAATTTTTATTGTTAATGAAGATTTCAAACCAATAGGTACTGTTCCTTCATCTAGAGTTTTAACAACACCACGTGATACTAAAATGGCAACAATTATGTCAGAATCACAATTATTAATCCCCGTTGAAATGGATAAAGAGGAAGTCGCCAACTTATTTGAAAATTATAATTTAAATTCAGCTGCTGTTGTAGACAAAAACAACAAATTAGTTGGTATGATTATGAATGATGATGTTTTAACAGTTTTGAAAGAGGAAGCTGAAGAAGATGCTTTAAGATTAGCGGGAGTAGGAGATGAGGAAATTACTGATGGAGTTGTAAAAAAAACAAAGAGAAGATTCAATTGGCTTTTACTTAATTTATTTACTGCCTTTCTAGCCACATGGTGCATTAGTTTATTTGGAGCAACAATTGAACAAATGGTAGTATTGGCTTTCTTAATGCCGATTGTAGCTTCAATGGGCGGAAATGCTGGAATGCAAACACTTGCAGTTACTGTAAGAACTATAGCCACAAATGATTTAACTCAAAATAATTTCTCATCAAATGTATTTAAAGAATTTTCAATTGGTATTTTAAATGGAATTATATTTGCAGCAATAAGTGCTTTCATTGTTCAATTATGGTTTGAAGATAGTATCCTTTCGGTGATCATAGCGATATCAATGGTGCTAACAATGATCATAGCTGGATTATTTGGAATATTAGTTCCTTTTACCCTAAAAAAAATGAATATTGACCCAGCGATTGCTTCAAGTGTATTTGTGACAACAATTACAGACGTAATTGGTTTTGTATCATTTTTAGGGGTTGGTGCTTATTTTTTATAAAATTAAATATTATCAATCAATCTCACATTATTTAAATAGTAAGCAATAAATAATCTTGAATTTTTCTTTTTATTTGAAGGTTTTAGATTATTTATATTTCTTAGCTCCAAGTAATCGATTTTAATTTTATAATTATTTCTTAATTTATTTTTTTCAAACCTTAAAAAGTTAGAGATATTTTTATTGTTTGTAATTTTTTTTTTAATATTTTGTAGTTTTTTAAATACATTAGCTGCTGTAGCTAAATTATATTTATTTAAAAGATAATTTCTTGATGACAGTGCTACTTTATTATTATCGCGAATTGTTTTACAAGGAATTACTTTAGTTTTATAATTTTTTTCCAATAGTTTTTTAACTAAATATAATTGTTGAAAATCTTTTTCTCCCATAAAAATCTTTCGAGGATTTACAATTTTAGTTAGTCTATTCATTACATCTAAAACTCCTTCAAAATGGCCTTTTCTAAATTTGGCACACAAAATTTTATCTTTTTTAATTAGTTTAATTTTTGGTTTTTTTTTATTTTGGTAAATATCGTTAAATTTTGGAAGATAAACAAAATCAACTTTTTTACTTTTTTTTAGAATTTTTAAATCCTTTTTAATATTTCGTGGATAAGATTTTAAATCTCTTTTATTATTAAATTGTTTTGGATTAATAAAAATACTTACAATTGTTTTTTTACAAAATTTGTTAGATTTGTTTATAAGCGATAAATGACCTTTATGTATTCCACCCATAGTTGGAACAAAACCGAGGTCATTAAATGGCCTTAAAGATTCAATTAATGAAGTATTGTTTAATAAAATTTTCATTTGTATTAAAATATTTAATAAGTAAAACATTTAAATGATTAAACAAGCAATTATTCCTTTGGCTGGACTTGGCACAAGGTTGCTGCCTTTGACCAGTGTTTTTGCTAAAGAGCTTCTACCGATTAATGGTAGGCCTGGAATTGAATATATTCTTGATGAATGTATTGAGGCAGGTATTAAAGAAATTGTATTTGTTATTTCTTCTAGAAAATTAATAATAAAAAAATATTTTTATAGTGATCAATTTTATAAAAATATTATTAATAAAAAGAAAGATCCAAGGATAATTAATGAATATAAGAAGATACTCAAATATAAAAATAAAATTAAGTTTGTATTTCAAAATATTCCAAAAGGCACAGGTGATGCTGTTCTTAAAACTCAAAAATATATTAAAAATAAATATTTTTTAATGTTGTTACCAGATGATTTGATAATTAAAAAAAACTGCTCTAAGTCAATGATTAAAGTTCACAGAAAATACCGAGCATCAGTTATGGCATCAATGAAAGTAAAAAAAAAAAGTGTTTCAAGATGGGGAATATATAAAATTAACAAAAAATTAAATAAAAGAAATTATACTATTGATGGCGTTGTTGAAAAACCGTCTATAAAAAAAGCTCCATCTAATAATGCTGTAATTGGAAGATATATATTACCGCGTACAATTTTTAAAAAAATTAAATCTCTTAAAACCAGCAAAGGTAAAGAGATTCATATTACAGACGCTATACAGTTATTAATTAATGATAAGGAAAAATTTGTAGCTCATAATTTTGAAGGTAAATATCTTGATTGTGGAACAATGAATGGATATATCAACTCGTCAAAAGAAATTGGTAAATTATGAGATTATGTATGATTGGCACTGGTTATGTTGGTTTAGTAAGTGGTGTCTGTTTTTCAGATTTAGGTAATGAAGTAATATGCGTTGATAAAAATATAAATAAAATTAATAATTTAAAAAAAGGTATTATTCCTATTTATGAACCTGGTTTAGAAGAATTGGTTCTAAAAAATTATAAAAACAAAAGATTAAATTTTTCAACAAACCTAAAAGAATCAGTAAAAAAATCAGATATTATTTTTATTTGTGTAGGCACTCCAACAAAAAAAAATAGTAATAGTGCTGATTTAAGTCAAGTATACACTGCTGGAAAAGAAATATCGAAATCAATTAATAAATATAAAATTATAATTAATAAGTCCACTGTACCTGTTACAACAGGCGATGACCTTGAAAAAATTATATCTAAAAATGTTAATAAAAAATATTTTTCAGTAGTTTCAAATCCTGAATTTTTAAGAGAAGGTGAGGCTATTAGAGATTTTGTTTACCCTGACAGAGTTATTGTTGGTTCAAACGATAGTAAGTCACAAAGAGTATTAAAAAGTTTATATGCACCATTAATTTCTAAAGGTGCAAAATATATATCTACCAACAGAAGATCAGCAGAGTTAATAAAATATGCCTCTAATGCTTTTTTGGCAACTAAAGTCACATTCATTAATGAAATAGCGAATTTATGTGAAAAAATAGGTATAGATGTTGAGGATATCTCAATAGGTATTGGCCTTGATAAAAGAATTGGCAGCAGATTTTTAAGAGCTGGTCCTGCTTATGGTGGGTCTTGTTTTCCTAAAGATACTAAAGCTATAGTTTCTACTGCTGACAAATTTAAAACTAACTTATCAATAATTAAAAGTGTTATAAAATCTAACAACATAAGATCTGATTTATTATCTAAAAGAGTTAATTTTATTTTAAAAAATAAAATTAAAAATAAAATTGTTTCTTTTCTAGGTGTAACTTTTAAAGCAAATACTGATGATATGAGAGACTCATCAAGCTTAAAATTAATTCCTTTTCTTTCAAAAAAAGGAGCTAAAATAAAATATTATGATCCAACAGGATCAAAAAAAGAATTTAGAAAATTAAAAAATGTTGAATTTTCTAGTTCAATAAAAGAGTCGCTCAAAGGAGCTGATATTGCAATTGTTCATACTGAATGGAATGATTTTAAGTCAATTAATTTTAAAAAATTTTCAAAAAATAAAAAACTCATAATTTATGATATGAGAAATATTTATTCACCGGATAAAATTAAAAAACATGGTTTTAAATATTTTGGTATTGGAAGATAATTTAATTCAATTCAAAAATTGCATCAACTTCAACAGATACACCAAGTGGTAAGCTATTTGTACTTACTGCTGCTCTAGTATGCATTCCTGCATCTTCAAAAATTGAAGCAATTAAATCGGAAGCACCATTAATTACTTTTGGTTGTTCGGTAAAGTTATCCGTTGAATTAACAAAACCTGTTAATTTTACACATGATTTAATCTTTGAAAGATCTCCATTACAAGCTACTTTTGCTTGAGATACAATACTTAAACCACATCTTTCTGCTGCTTTATAACCTTCCTCTACAGACAAATCTTTTCCAACTTTTCCTTTTATTAATTCACCATTTTCTGAAATAGAAATTTGTCCAGAAATATAAAGTAAATTTCCAACTATTTTTGTTGCTACGTATGATCCAACTGGTGGTTTAGCATCTGGTAGTTTTATACCAAGTTTCTCAATTTTATTTTCAAAACTCATAAATCAATCTTTCTTTTTATTTTTAATCTTTTTTTTTACTTTTGATTTCTTACTTTTATCGTACTCTCGTCTTTTCTCAATAAGGATTAAAGCTTCTTCCATAGTAAGATCAGTTGGATCTTTTTCCTCGGGTATTGTTGCATTTAGAGATTTATATTTAATATATGGTCCATATTGACCCTTCATAACTCGAACTGGCTTTTTATCCTCTGGATGTTCACCTAAATCTTTAATGATAGATGACGACATTCGTCCAGGTTTTGCTTCTGCTATTAGTGTAATAGCTCTATTTAATCCTATAGAAAAAATTTCTTCTACATTTTCTATTCTAGCTGATTTATTTTCACATTTTAAATATGGTCCAAATCTACCTGTATTTAGGGTAATTTCCTTTTGATTTTCAGGATTAATACCCAATGATTTAGGAAGCGAACATAAAAATTTCGCTTTTTCCAGATCAATACTTTCTAACTCTATACCTTTAGGTATTGATACATTTTTCAATAATTCATTAACATCAGTTTTATTTTTTTTAGTTTTTTTTCTCTTTTTAGGTTTTTCTTCCTTTATATTTTCTTCTAGAACCCTCTCGTATTGAAGATAAGGACCAAATCTTCCATTTTTCAGAAAAATATCATTTCCATTTTCGTGTTTTCCAAGAAATTTTGGTTCTGCTAATTGTGACTGAGCAGCTGCTTTAGCTTTTGATAAGGGTCTTGTAAACTTACATTCTGGATAGTTTGAACACCCAATAAAAGCACCTCCTCTAAAACTATTTTTTAAACTCAGCGAACCAGTATTACATAACTGACATTTTCTAACTATTTTTCCTTCTTTATCGGTATCAAATATCAATGCTCCCAAACTTTCATTTAAAAGATCCAAAACTTCTCTAGTTCTTTTTTCTTTTACCTCTGAAACATTGCTATTAAAATCCTTCCAAAACAACTCTAAAACTTTTAACCAACTTTCTTTACCTGAGGTAATATCATCTAACTGATCTTCCAGTCCTGCTGTAAAATTATAATCCACATACTTTGAAAATAGTTTTTCCAAAAATGCAGAAATTAATTTACCTCTGTCAGTTGGAAAAAATCTTTTATTAACTATTTCAGCATAACCTCTATTTGCTATTGTTGAAATTATACTTGCATAAGTTGAAGGTCTACCAATTCCTAACTCTTCTAATTTTTTAACCAAACTTGCCTCAGAGTAACGTGGGGGAGGTTGAGTAAAATGTTGTTCATCAATAAGAGCTTCTATATTAATTGGTCCCTTTGACATCTCAGGTAAAATTTGCTCATCATCATCTTTAGTTTGGTTTGAATAAACTTTTAAAAATCCATCAAATTTCAAAACAGATCCGCTTGATTTACATGTAGTTTTACTGTCTTCAGAATCAATCGTAATTGTATTTCTATCAAATTTTGCCGTTTCCATTTGTGACGATAGAGCTCTAGACCAAATTAAAGAATATAATTTTTGCTGGTCAGAACTTAAATACTTTTTAACAGAATCTGGATTTCTATTAATATCAGTTGGTCTTATTGCTTCATGAGCTTCCTGAGCATTTTTTGCTTTTTTACCTGAGTAATTATTTGGATTTTCTGGCAAGTATTCGTTACCATATTCCTTTTTAATAAAATTTCTAAAATCAGAGACAGCATCAGCTGATAAATTAGTTCCATCCGTTCTCATATAAGTAATTAACCCAACTGTATCTCCCTCAATTTCTATTCCTTGATAAAGTTTTTGCGCTATTTGCATTGTTCTTGATGCACCAAAACCCAATCTACTAGAAGCAACTTGCTGAAGTGTTGAAGTAGTAAATGGTCCTGAGGGATTTCTGCTAACAATTTTTGAGGAAATATCAGTTATGTTAAATTTTTTGGTCTTAATATTAGAAATTGCCTTTTTAATTTCCTCTTTATTTTTAAATGAGAATTTTTCAATTTTTTCTCCATCAAGTTGAGAAATACTTGCTGTAATTTTGCTTTTGTTTTTATCCTGAAAATTAATACTTAATGTCCAAAATTCTTCAGGTTTGAATAATTCAATTTCGTGCTCTCTTTCAGTAATCAATTTTAGTGCAACAGATTGAACTCTACCTGCTGATTTTGAACCAGGTAATTTAGTCCAAAGTATTGGTGATATATTAAATCCCACCAAATAATCTAGTGCTCTTCTAGCCATGTATGCATCGACTAATAAGGGCTCTATCTGTCTTGGATTTTCAATACCATGTGTGACGGCTTTTTTTGTTATTTCGTTAAATACCACACGTTCAATTTCTTTATCCTTTAAAAGTTTTTTTTCATCTAAATATTCTTTTACATGCCAAGCTATAGCCTCTCCTTCACGATCTGGGTCAGTAGCAAGAATTATTTTAGATGAATCTTTTGCAGCATCTGAAATTTCTTTAAGATATTTTTTTGAAAAGCTATCAACTTCCCATTCCATTTTAAAATTTTGATCGGGATCAACTGATCCATTTTTCGAAGGAAGATCTCTAATATGACCATAGCTAGCTAAAACAGTATAGTTATCACCTAAATATTTATTAATTGTTTTAGCTTTAGCAGGGCTTTCAACTATGACCAGATTCATAAAATAACAAACTACTCAAAAGAGTTTGATAGTCAAATTAATAAATTTTTGTCTTAGTTTCTTCTTTATTTTTCAAGCGTTTAATATTTTCTCTGTGGGTAAAAAATATTAAAATAAACATAATTATATAAAAAAATACATTTTCTAAACCCTCCAAAATTAAAATATAAACAGGTATAGAAAGTGATCCTATCAAAGAAGCTAAAGATGAATATTTAGAAATAAAAAAAATTATCAACCAACAAACACCAAATACTAAACCAAAAATAATATTTAAAGAAAAAAGTATCCCAACATATGTCGCTACACCTTTGCCACCTTTAAATTTTAACCATACTGGAAACACATGACCTATAAAAGCACATAAAGCTGATATATATACTGTATCAGGGAAATTAATTTTTACATATAAAACAGGTATCACTGCTTTTAACACATCAAGTGTCAGTGTTGAAAAACCAATTAATTTGTTACCGGTTCTTAAAGCATTCGTTGCGCCAATATTACCAGAACCGATTTCTCTAATATCTTTTTTTAAAAATACTTTAGTTAAAATTAATCCAAAAGGAATTGACCCCATTAGGTATGAGATTATACCTATTAAAAAAATTTCCATTTTTATATTTTAAATAATTCTATACCTTTTACAAATGTATTGGTTACTTTTCCTTGAAGTTTCTTATCTTCAATTGAAGTATTTTTTGATTTAGAGATTAAATTTTCTTTTTTTACAATCCATGGTTTATTGATATCTACTATACAAAAATCTGCATCATTACCTATAGACAAGTTTCCTTTGTTAATATTCAATATTTTTGCTGGGTTGGAAGTTAAAGCTTGAATAATAGTATCAAGTTTTACAGATCCATTATGAAATAATTCTAAACTTAAAGACAACAATGTTTCAATACCAGATGCACCTGTTGCAGCTTGCGCAAAAGTTAATCTTTTAGATTCTTCATCTTCAGGTTTATGGTCAGAAACAATTACATCAATAGTTTTATCTTTTAATCCTTGAACTAAAGCTTCTCGATCTTCTTCTCTTCTTAATGGAGGTGATAATTTTAAAAATGTTCTAAAATCTCCAATATCATTTTCATTTAATGAGAGATTATTTATTGATACACCACAAGTAAATTTAACATTTTTTTTACGCTCCTTAATTATATTTACAGATTTCCCTGCTGACAGTTGAGATATATGATATCTACATTTATTTTTTTCTAAGAGAGTAAGATCTCTTTCTATTATTATTCTTTCAGCAATATCTGGTATGCTAGATAAGCCTAGTTTTGTTGCAATTATACCAGAATTAATCATTCCATTCTTAGCTAAATCGTAATCTTCAGCATGTTGCATTATTAGACATCCCAAATCTTTAGCTGAATTCATAATTCTAGACATAAGTCTAGTATTTTGAATTGTTTTCACTCCATCAGTAAATGCAATAATTCCTTTTTTAGCTAGCAACCCAAATTCAGTCATATTGGTGCCATCAGTGTTTTGAGTTAATGAAGCGCAAGGAAAGATATTTATTTTAGACTTATCACGTCCTCTTCTTTTTAAAAAATCTACAATTGATACATTATCTATAATTGGATCTGTATTAGGCATTGTTACAACTGAGGTAACTCCGCCAGACAATGCTGCATTACTCAAAGTTCTAAAATTTTCTTTATATTCATATCCTGGCTCGCCTACAAAAACTCTCATATCTACTATACCAGGAAATATATATTTACCCTTTAAGTCAGTAAGCTTTTCTCTACTTGGTAAATTATTAGTATTTACCTTTTTTCCTATAGCCTCTATCTTTCCATCTTCTCCAATTATTAATCCACCATTTTCGTTTAAAGAGTTATGAGGATCTATAATATTTGCATTTATAAAGTATTGTTTTTTCATTTATTCACAAAATATTTTTAAACATGCCATTCTTACAGCAACACCTAATTCAACTTGTTCCTTAATTACACTTTTGTTTATGTCGTCTGCTAATCTTGTATCAATCTCTATTCCTCTATTCATTGGACCAGGATGCATAATTAAAGCATCTGATTTTGCATGATCAAGTTTGTCAGGGGTTAATCCATAATATTCGTAGTACTCTCTATTTGATGAAAGATATGAACTGGTCATCCGTTCATTTTGCAATCTAAGCATCATCACAATATCACAATCTTTGAGACCCTCTTTCATATCAGTAAAAGTGTTTACACCAAATTTTTCAATTTCTTTTGGCATAAGATTAGATGGAGCAACTATATTAACCTCAGCACCTAACATTGTAAGAAGATAAATATTTGATCTAGCTACTCTTGAATGTAGTATATCTCCACATATTGCTATTTTTAATCCTTGAATTTTTTTCTTTCGATTTCTAATTGTTAATGCATCTAATAATGCTTGGGTAGGGTGCTCTCTTCTACCATCACCAGCATTTAATACAACACAATTAACTTTTTGAGATAATAGATTACAAGCACCAGAGTCTTGATGTCTGATAACAATTATATCTGGATGCATTGCATTTAAAGTCATTGCCGTATCAATCAAAGTTTCACCTTTCTTAATTGCAGAGTTACCCATATTCATTGACATAACATCTGCACCAAGTCTTTTTCCAGCGAGTTCAAATGAGCTTTGAGTTCTTGTGGATGGTTCAAAGAATAAGTTTATTTGTGTTTTACCTCTTAACACATCGATTTTTTTACTTTTACTCTGGTTTAATTTTATGAAAGCTTCTGATTCATCCAGGATATAATTAATATCATTAACTGATAAATCTTGGATACCTAACAGATGTTTTTGTGAAATTTTAACAGCTTTATTGGTTTTAATTGCCATTAAAATTAACTCTATATCTATAAAGCTATTAAATGGCAAGGATTAATTATTTAAATAATCTATAGCTCCCTGAAGAATAAATGCAGCTGCATTTTGATCTATTTTTTTTTCACGTTTAGAAATATTAACATCAAGCTGACTAGATAGATTAAATGCACCAACAGTTGAAAGTCTTTCATCCCATAGGCAAACATCTACATCAACATTTTGGTCTATATTTTTAGATACATCACTTACTGATTGAGCAGAAGGACCCAATGAACCATCCATGTTAATTGGATATCCAATGATAATTCCTTTAATATTGTTTTCCTCTATTATTTTTTTTAATTCGTTGATTAGATCATCATTATTGGTTTTATTGATCGTTTTAAAGGGTGTAGCTATTGACTGTTTTTCATCACAAATTGATACACCGATTCTTTTCGAACCAAGATCTAAACCAATCAATCTAGAGTTTTCAGACTGTTTTTTTTTGAATTCTTCAATAGTGACCATATTGTATATTTTAAACTTAAGTGATAGTTTGCGACATATTTAAATACCATATGAGCATCGATCTTAAAACAATAAAGCACATATCTAAACTATCAAGAATTTCTGTAGATGAGAAAAAAGCAGAGAAACTTGCAGGAGATTTAAATTCAATTTTCAATTTTATTGAAAAACTTAACGAATTAAAAACTGACAATGTTGAACCATTAACTTCTGTTGCTGAAACAACTCTAAAACTAAGATCGGATGAAGTAAAAAGTAAAAACTTAAGAGATCAAGTAATAAAAAATTCTCCTAAAGAAAATGAAGATTATTTTGTAGTACCAAAGGTAATTGAATAATGTCAGAAATAACTAAACAATCATTATCTGAGTTAGTAGAAAGTATAAAAAGTAAAAAACTTTCCTCAAGTGAAGTTACTAAAGCATTTGTTGAAAGATCAGAAAAATCAAAAGAATTAAATGCATATATAACTGAAGATTATGCAAATGCTTTAAATAAGGCAAAAAAGTTTGATGAAAAACCTAATCTTGACCTTAAATTGCCTGGCATTCCAATGGCTGTAAAAGATTTATTTTGTACAAGAGATTTAAGAACCACGGCAGGTAGCAAGATTTTAAATAATTTTGTTCCAACTTATGAGTCAACAGTCACACAAAACATTTGGAATGAAGGAGCTATCTTAATGGGGAAATTAAATTGTGATGAATTTGCAATGGGTTCATCTAATGAAACTAGTTTTTTTGGTAATGTTCAAAACCCAATTGATAAGAATTTAGTTCCAGGAGGTTCTTCAGGTGGATCGTCTTCTGCTGTAGCTGCTCAATTAACACCAATAACTATTGGAACAGATACAGGTGGATCTATAAGACAACCTGCTTCATTTACAGGAACTGTTGGATTAAAACCCACTTATGGTAGTTGCTCTCGATATGGAATTGTAGCATTTGCATCATCCCTAGATCAGGCGGGGCCAATGGCACAAAATGTTAAAGATTGTGCATTGTTACAAGAAGTTATTAGTACTTATGATGAAAAAGATTCTACATCAATAGACTTTAAAAGAAACGATTACAGCAAAGAATTAACAAAAGATATTAAAGGTAAAAAAATAGGAATACCTAAAGAATATAGAGTAGATGGCATGCCTAAGGAAATAGAGGACCTTTGGAAAAAAGGTATTGAATATGCAAAAGATTGTGGTGCTGAGATTATCGATATATCTCTACCTCATACTAATTATGCACTACCAACTTATTACATAGTAGCACCAGCAGAGGCTTCATCTAATTTGGCCAGATACGACGGTGTTAAATATGGTTTTAGAGCAGAAGGGGAAAATCTTATCGATATGTATGAAAAAACAAGATCCGAAGGATTTGGTGCCGAAGTTCAAAGAAGAATAATGATTGGAACTTATGTTTTATCTTCAGGATATTATGATGCTTATTATCTAAAAGCTCAAAAGGTAAGAAAACTTATTAAAAATGATTTTGATGATGCTTATGAAAAAGTTGATGCAATTCTAACCCCATCCACTCCAAGTTCAGCTTTTAAAATTGGCGAAAAAACTAATGATCCAGTTTCAATGTATTTAAACGATATTTTTACTGTTCCTGTAAATTTAGCAGGTTTACCTGGAATTTCTATACCTGCAGGCCATGATGCTAAAGGGTATCCATTAGGATTACAGATAATTGGTAAAGCTTTTGATGAACAAAATATTTTAAACATTGCTTATGCTATGGAAGAAAAAATTAATTTTAAAAACAATATTACTGATTGGTGGATTAAGTGAGTAAGAACAAATCTGAATATCTAATTAATAGACATGATAATCAATATGAAGTTGTCGTTGGTTTAGAAGTTCATGCACAAGTTACATCGGAGTCAAAATTATTCTCTACATCAGCGACCAAATTCGGAGCTGAGCCAAATACTCAAGTAAGTTTAGTTGATGCAGCCTTTCCAGGAATGTTGCCAGTAATAAACGAGTATTGTGTAAAACAAGCTATCAAAACAGGAATTGGTTTAAAAGCTAAAATCAATAAGAGATCTGTTTTTGATAGAAAAAATTATTTTTATGCTGACTTACCTCAGGGGTATCAAATCTCACAATTCAAAGATCCAATAGTAGGTGAGGGTAAAGTAATACTTGATATGCCAGATGGTCAAAAAGAGGTAGGTATAGAAAGATTACACTTGGAGCAAGATGCTGGTAAAAGTATTCATGATCTAGATCCTAAAAATACTTTTGTAGATTTAAATAGATCAGGTGTGGCTTTAATGGAAATTGTAAGCAAACCTGACCTAAGATCTCCAGATGAAGTAAATGCATATATTAAAAAATTAAGATCTATAATGAGATATTTAGGCACCTGTGATGGAAACATGCAGGAAGGATCTTTGAGGGCTGATGTAAATGTATCTGTTAGAAAAAAAGGTTCAAAAGATTTTGGAACCCGATGTGAGATCAAAAATGTTAACTCAATAAAGTTCATGCAGATGGCAATTGAATACGAGGCTAATAGACAAGTTGATTTAATTGAGGATGGACAAACAATTGATCAAGAAACAAGACTTTTTGATACTAAAAAAAACGAAACTAGATCAATGAGATCAAAAGAGGATGCTCATGATTATAGATATTTTCCAGATCCAGACTTATTGCCATTAGAAGTTTCAGATGATTTTATTGAAAAATTAAAATCAGAAATTCCAGAGTTACCAGATGAAAAGAAAAAAAGATTTATAGAAAAATTCAAGTTATCTCCTTACGAAGCTAACATTTTAGTTTCGGATATTGAAACATCTAATTACTTTGAAAATGTAATTAAGAAATCTGATGTAAAACTTGCAACAAATTGGATAATTGGTGAATTATTTGCAGCGTTAAATGAAAAAAATTTAGAAATAACTGAAAGCCCTATAAGCGCAGGTAATTTATCAAAGTTAATCAATTTAATTAAAGATGGAACAATTTCAGGAAAAATTGCAAAAACAGTTTTCGAACAAATGATGGAAGGCGACAAGGATCCTAAAAAAATTGTTGAAGAAAAAGGTTTAAAACAAGAGAGTGATCCTAAAGCACTTGAGGCGCTGATAGATAAGGTTATTGATGATAACAGAGATAAAGCTACCGAATATAAATCAGGTAAAGTTAAGTTATTTGGTTTCTTTGTTGGCCAAGTAATGAAAGTTTCTGGTGGAAAAGCAAATCCTCAATTAGTAAATGAGATTTTAAAGAAAAAACTTTAGAATTTATGGGTTCAGACCTAAACATAACTAAAGAACTCCAAGAGTATATTTTAAGTCATGGATTTAATTTACATCCAGTCCAAAAAGAAATAATTGATTACAACACATCTCTTGGTGATATCAAAAGAATGCAAATATCAATTTCGCAAAGTCAATTTCTGCATTTAATTATAAAAATTTCAAATATCAAAAAAGTTTTAGAGATAGGTACATTTACAGGATTAAGTACTTTATCTATGGCTTTGGCATTATCAAATGATGGTAAAATAATTGCTTTAGATAAAAATGAAGAAACAAATAAAGTTGCAATAGATTTTTTTAAAAAAGCTAATCAAGATCATAAAATAAAAACATTAGTTAAACCTGCTTTAGAAAGTTTAGATGAAATTAAAAATGAAAAGTTTGATTTAGTTTTTATTGATGCTGATAAAATGAATTACATTGAATACTATGAACGTTCTTTACAATTATTGAACAAAAATGGTCTAATAATCATTGATAATGTTTTATGGTATGGAGAAGTTGTGAATGAAAACAATAATGATAAATTTACTAAAAATATTAAAGAGTTTAATAGTCATATCTCAAAGGATACAAGGGTTGAAAAGTTAATAATTCCTCTTGGTGATGGTATGACTGTTTGTAGAAAATTATAATGTTTGAAGTAGTTGGTTTTTATAAATTTGTCAAAATTTCTTATCTAAAGAAAAATCAAAAAGTTTTATTAGAAACTTTAAAAAAGAAAAATATTAGAGGTACTATAATTATTACCAAAGAAGGTGTAAATGGAACTATTTCTGGTAAAGCTGCAGACATAAAATTCACAATTAACAATTTAAAAAGAGCTTTTAAATTTAAAGAATTTAACAGCAGCAATAAATCTAAAAGCTTATTCCAACCATTTCATAAACCTAAAGTGAAAATCAAAAACGAGGTTGTTCCTATGAATTTAATTTTAAACAAAAGAATAAAGAAAAAGGATAGCCATGTAGATCCAATCAAATGGAATAAGCTGATTAAAGAAAAGGATACTGTTCTTATAGATGCGAGAAAACCATTTGAGTATGATGTTGGAACATTTAAGGGAGCAATCAATCCTGATGTTGATAACTTTAGAGATTTTCCAAAATATCTAAAAAAATTAAAAAAAAATCAACCTATAGCTATGTTTTGTACTGGTGGAATTCGTTGTGAAAAGGCATCTGTATATTTGGAGAATAAAGGGTTTAATAACATTTATCAGTTAAATGGTGGAATTTTAAATTATCTTAAAAAAACTAATAAGAAAAAAAGTTTATGGAAAGGTGAATGTTTTGTTTTTGATAACAGAATTAGTTTAAAACATGGTCTAAAAGTTGGTTCTTACTCAATGTGCAGTGGTTGTAGGAAGCCTGTATCTCGTAAGGATAAAAAATCAAAAAAATATGAAGAAGGTGTTTCATGTCCAAATTGTCACGATAATCTAACAGATCATCAAAAATCAAGATTTAGGATGAGACAAAAACAAATTAATCTTGCCAAAGAAGCAGGAAAAAGACATATCTTCCAAAAAGAGTATTAACAAATCTTAAATTAATGAATTTATTAAAAGATGAAGTTTCGTTGTTGGTAAGAAAACTTGCTGTACCAGCAAGTGTAGGAACTTTATTCCAAACACTTTACACAATCGTAGATACTTTTTATGCAGGAAAAATATCGCCAGAAGCCTTATCTGCTTTGAGTAAGTCTTTTCCGATATATTTTTTGATAATTGCGACATCTATTGGAGTTACTGTAGCGGGTACATCATTGATTGGCAGCAGTATTGGTGAAAAAAACGAAAAAAATGTTTTAAGTTATTTTGGAAATGTAATCATTTATTCGATTATAATTTCGGTAGTTGTATCTATTTTAGGATTTGCTTTTGGAGAAAAGATATTCTTATTAATGAATTCTTCTCAAGAAGTAACAATTCTTGGACTCGAATATATAAATGTAATTTTTTTAGGTACGATATTATTTATTTTAGTAGTAGCATTAAATTCATTCTTACATGCAGAAGGAGATACTAAAACTTACAGAAATGTTCTAATATTTTCTTTTTTCTTAAATATTATTCTAAATCCAATTTTTATTTTTGGTTTTTTATTTATACCACCATTAGGAATAACTGGTATTGGGATAGCAACCTTAATTGCTCAATTTGTATCTTTGTTAGTTATTTTGATAAAAATATTAAATAATCAAAGAATTAAACAAATAACTTTAGACCATTTCAAAGCTAAATTTTTTTTCTTAAAAAATATTTTTTTTCAATCAATGCCAATTACAATTGCAATATTAGGGTATTCTATTGCTGCAACAGTTGTTTTTACATATGTTGGATTATTTGGTGAATATGCAGTTGCTGGTTATGGATCTGCTACAAGAATTGAGCAAGTAGTTTTGTTACCAATATTAGGAATTAATACAGCAATAATTTCTATAATAGCCCAAAATATTGGAGCAAAATATTACGATAGAGTGGAGCAATCCTATTTTACCTCAATAAAATACGGTCTATTTATAATGTTAATCGCTGGTATAGTTATTTTTATAAGTGCTGACATTGTTCCTAAATTCTTTTCTTCAAATCCAGATGTAATTATGCACGGCTCGATGTACCTTAAGATTTCTGCATTTATTTTACCTGCTTATCCAATATTTTTCTTATCAAATGGATTTTTTATGGCTTTAAAAAAATCTGAAAAAGCCATGATTAATAATATTGCCAGAAATGTTATAGTACCAGTTCTATCCTTTTACATTGCAAAGTATCTAAATGCAGATTTTAAAACTTTTTTTTATATATGGGCCATTTTTCAATGGTTAATATCATTAGTTTTATTTGCGTACGTCAATTATTACATAAAGAAAAAATTAGCTTATATTTAAATCTATAATAAAGTAATTTTTTAAATATGTTTTTTACAAAAAGAAAAGCTATATTGTTATTTATAATATCACTTTTATTTTTTTTCCTTACCTATCATGACGTTAAATCATCAGAGATCACTTCAATAAGTGGTTATGCTAAAATTACAGATGGAGATACTATAAAAATAGATACCTTTAAAATAAGACTTGATGGGATAGACGCTCCTGAAAAAAAACAGTTATGTCAAAAGCCATACTTAACAATTATTATCTTCACTTTTTTTGAAGATTACCCTTGTGGTCTTAAATCAACCGAAGCATTAAAAAAAAAAATAAATAATCAAAAGGTTACCTGTAAAATTTCTGATGTTGATTATTTTAAACGACTTATAGGTGAATGCTATAAAAGAAAAGTTAACTTAAATTCTTGGCTAGTCTTAAATGGTCATGCATTTGCATTTAGAAAATATTCAAAAAAATATGTTTCTCAAGAATTACAAGCTAAAGAAAACAAAAAAGGTATGTGGCAAGGGAAATTCGAGTATCCATGGGATTATAGAAAAAAAAATTAATAAAATAGTAATAACTGAACTATTTTAATCATCCTGAAAATCTGATTTAAATATCATAATATTATGGATCTTTGGGAAAAATATAGAAATCAAACTGATCAAACAATATGTATTATAGGTGTAATAATCTTAGGTGTTAAACTATGTGAGGCAGACGGTCATTTTTCAGAATATGAAAGAGACGAAATGCTAAAAACCATACCCCATACCAAGGAAATGAAAAATAAAATTAAAGAGATCATCTTAGAAGCTGAAAGTGATAGTAACCCCATAGATCATCATGCAGAATTAATAAAAAAGTTTATTGATGAAGATCATCATGAATTTTTAGAGTTTATTATTGCTGTTTTAATCAAATTTGCAAAAAGTGATCATAGATATTCAGATGTAGAAAAAGAAACAATAAAGAGAGTTGCAAAAATTTTTGGTATTTACGACGATAGAAATTTTTTTGAGAGATTAGCTAACAAATTTACGATGGGGACAGTTGAAAATGTCAGATAAAGGAAAAGGTTTTTTAGATAAAACATTTAATAGTTTTTTTCCCAGATCACAGACTGTTAGTAAAGGAATATTTCTTTACCGTTTAGCTTGGGCAATAGAGATTACTATTGCTCTTATAGGAGCTTCAATTGGTTTATTAATAATGAGACAATCCCAAGGTTATGATGAATTAGATCAATCCTTGATGCAAAACATAAGTCTTGATGATTTTATGATGGGAATGATTTTTATGATTGTAGCAATTGTAGAAATTACAAAAATTCCTTTAGCCGCAGCAGTTTATTATTCCAGAAAAACAATGTGGACAGTGACTTTTCTGTTTGCATTAATAGCCGTTAATGTTTCAACATTCGAAACAATCGTGACAGGATTTGAAAGAATAAATAATAATCGAACTTCAGATATCAAAAAATTAATCATTAAAAAAACTACATTAGAACAACAATTAGCTAAAAAAAATGTTGCTGTTGCAGATGATAATCTTACACTTCAAATTAATCAAAAAAATTTAGAGAATCAAGAATTACAGAAACAAATATTGGCATATGAAGAGCAGGCGCAAAAAGATAGAACACGTATACTTGATCAATCAGATAACAAAAGTGAAATAGATGCCCTACGTGAGTCTAACAAAATAGATGAAGACAGATCGAGGCGATTACAAGAAAGTATAGACAAAACTTCTGACCAAATTAGCAAGCAAAAAGGTTTGTTTACATCACGAAGAGTTTTGACAGATAAATTAAAAACCGATCAAGCTTCTTTACAATCAATAAATGTTAAAATTTCAGAGAGAATTAAAGAAATAGGTAGATTAGAAAATCTAGCTCTAAATGATAGCAAAGATCAAATAAGTTTTATTAATAATCAACTGCAATCTCAAACAAAATCATTGAGATTTCAATTTGAGGAAAATTTAAAATTAATAGCTCAACTAACAAAAAGTCAACAAGTTGAAGTTAAAGATAAATTTCAAGATAGAGAAGATATCAAAAATATAAAAGAAGAAATAAATAAAACTATTGATGAGATAGATAGATTGGGTCCATTAAATCAAGTTTATAGAGTTGCAACCTGGTTTAAAGGTTGGTTTTTAATTGATTATGAAATGGAAAATAGAAGAATTGAAAAAGATATACTTGCGTTAGAAAGATCTAAGTTTAAAGAAAAAGTATTTATTTTTTTTGAAAAAGATCAAATAATTTCTAATGAACAGTCAAAACAAATTGACAAAAAAATTTCTGATCTAAAAATTCAAATAATTGAAAATAATGAAAAATTAGAAGTTCAAAGAAATACAATAGGTTCCCAATCAGCATATTCAAATCTTCCTGAAGAAGCTCTAACGTTTGCTTTTTGGATATGGTTTGGTGTACTTAGTTTCATAATTTCTATTACGGGTACACTTTTAGCTTTTGCAGCACTTAATTTGCAAGATCCTAGATTGCATGAAGATTTGAATAAACCTAATACAGGTTTAGGTGGAGCTACTTACAGATTTTCAAAATTATTATCAGCTTTCAGGAGATATCTTCTTAATAGAGTTAAGTATTTTTTGAAACCAAAACCTGAAAAAATTATAGAAGTAGAAAAAATAGTAGAAAAGCCTGTAGAAAAAATTGTTGAAAAACCAGTCGTAGAAGAAAAAATTGTAGAAAAAATAGTTGAGGTTCCTGTTGAGGTTAAAAAAGTTGAACAAGTAGAAAAAAAAGTATTTGTTCATGTTCCACTTCCTACAGACGATCCAGATCTTTTGAAAAAAGGTCCATTCATTTACAATGAAAAAAATAAAGATAAAAAATAGTGTCTGAAAATATATCTAAAGCTAATGAGAATGATTATACACCTGTAAATAAGTATATAGACGAACAAAGTAGGTTAAGAAGAGCTAAAAGCTTTAGAATGAATGCAATTTCATGGGCGTTGCTATTAATTGCTATCGGATTATTAGCAGTATTATTGGCTTGGGCTTACTCTTTGTTGGATAGGAATTATGTTTTAAAAAGAGTCGCAGGTGTTCAGGAGCAAGTAATACAGGAAAAGATAAACGAGGCAATATCTAGTAGTGGTATTTCGGACTCAGTAGAAGATTTAAAAATGCTAGGAAACAATCAAATGGCCATTGATAAATTAAATGAAGCAGAAGAGGCACTAAAAGACGAAAAGGATAAGAATCAATCTTTGTCTAAAAAGAATCAAGCATTATCTGATCAGAAAAAAAAACATAAAAAAGAAATGTTAAACGCAGCAAACGAATTAAAGCTTAAAGTAGGGGAGTTAAAGACTTTTGAGTCTGAAAAGCTAGCACTACTAAAAAAGTTAGAAGATACAGAAAATCAATTATCTGAACTTAAAGAAGACTCTGAAGAAAGAGATAAGTTATTAAAACAATTAGAAGATTTAGAAAAAGAAAATGAAAATATTAAAAATGATTTTTACCTATTTTCTGAAGAAAGAATAAAAGTTAAAAATAATGAAGTAAGAGTTATGACTAGATTTCTTTATAAAGGATTAGACATAAGTAAACCTATAAATGTTACTTGTTACGTAGATTTTAGTCCATCCTTTGGTGTAAAATTAGCCGATCTTGAACTAGGTTCAAAAGATGATGATTTTAGGTTTGATGATATTTTTATAAAAAAAGGTTTTACGAAATTAGAGTTTGAAAAGATTAAGAAAGAAAATTGCAGGTTCCTAAATTAAAATATGAATAAAAATTCTTTAGTATTGTTTTTTACTATACCAGCAATACTTTTAGTTTTAGCACCTATTTTCTCGTTTCCCTATGGTTTTTATACTTTATTACGTTTAGTCATAAGTGTTACTTCAGCATTTATAATTTTTTATAGTTTTAAAGGTTCAAAAGGAATTAATGAACTATCTATTATTTTTTCTTTTATATTAATTTTATATAATCCAATATTTCCAGTTTATTTAACCAGAGAAATATGGATGCCAATTAATTTTGTAACTTCGGGTATTTATCTTTATGGATTGTATAAAATAAAAAAACAACTTTAGATAAATTATATTCTAGAACAGCAATCCTCAATCCAAGAACAAAGATGTTCAGTAAAAGATCTTCTAACAAAAAGATTTACAATATTTTCATCTTTATGGTGCAGAATTACATCTACATGATTTAAAACTGTCTGTGTTGTTGATCCTTTTTTTTCTTTAAATTCATTAAAATTAAAAGGACATCCTGCTGAAAAAATTTCATAGATATTTTTCCCTTTAAGTTCTAATTGAACAAATTGATCTGTTACATCTATAACAGCACCTAAATTTGTTTTTGAAATACTATTAAATAACATTTCATATAGTTCGGATTTGTTAGTGTCTTTACTTGCCAGCTCATTTGAGACTATCATCCATTCGTCTGGACTAAGCCATATTGCTGTTAATTTATCACTAGTTGTTGAAGTGTTTGCCTCTGTAGGTAAGATCATATTAAGATTTTTACCAATATTTGTTAAAAATTCTCTTTTTTTACCTCTCAAATTAATTTTTATTACTGGAGAGATTTCCTTTATAGAAATACTTTCTTGCTTAATTTCATTTTTAATAACTGAATTATAGTTAAGCATTTAACCTCTCATTTTTCTCATCGTAAAATACTGGATTCGCAACAGTGACATTAATATTTTTATTTTCCATGGGCACAAAAAGTTTTTTTCCCATCATATCTTTTCCACCTCTAACTACTGCAAGTGCTATTGATTTCTTTAGGTTTGGACTGAAATAACTTGAAGTTACATGTCCAAGCATTTCTACTGGACTTTGATTTAACTCAGAAACTATTTGTGCTCCTTCCTCTAAAACTACATTTGGATCATCAGTTAATAAACCTACTAATTGCTTTCTATCTTCTCTCATTGTATCAGACCTATAAAGAGATCTTTTACCTATGAAATCGTATTTCTTCTTACTGACTATCCAATCCATTTGAAGATCGATAGGAGTCATTGTTCCGTCTGTATCTTGACCTACAATGATGAAACCTTTTTCTGCTCTTAATAAGTGCATTGTTTCAGTTCCATAAGGAGTAATGTTAAACTCTTTACCTGCCTCCATACACTTTTCCCATAAATCTTTTCCATAACTTGCTTGAACATTGATTTCGTAGCTGTGTTCTCCAGTAAAACTAATTCTCATTATTCTGCATTGAATATTGCCAATTTTCGATTCTTTGAATGACATGTGCGGAAAGTTTTCATCTGATAAATCTAAATCAGGAATTATTTTTTTAAGAATTTTTTTACTATTAGGTCCGCATAAACTCGCTGTAGCATAATGATCTGTTACAGAGGTTAAGTAAACATCAAGCTCAGGCCATTCTGTTTGAAGATAGTCTTCAAGTTTACCTAAAACATTTGCTGCTCCACCAGTTGTTGTGGTCATGATATAATGATTTTCACCTAATCTTGTTGTAACTCCATCATCATAAACCATACCATCCTCGTTTAGCATTAGGCCATATCTACATTTTCCTATAGCTAATTTTGACCAAGCATTTGTATAAACTCTATTTAAGAATTCAGAAGCATCACTTCCTTGTATATCAATTTTACCAAGAGTAGAGGCATCCAATATACCAGCACTTTCTCTAGCAGCTTTACTTTCTCTTTGAACTGCTTGATGCATAGTTTCTCCATTAATAGGGTAGTACCATGCTCTCTTCCATTGACCGACATTTTCAAATTCAGCTTTATTTTCAACATGCCAATCATTCATTGGCGTTCTTCTAAAAATATCAAAAAACTTTCCAACATTTCGACCTACAATAGTTCCAAACGTTAATGGTGTGTAAGGAGGTCTAAATGTAGTAGTACCTAATTCTCCCATTTTAACACCAGCTGTATCTGCAATTATTCCCAATGCATGCATATTTCCTAGTTTACCTTGATCAGTTCCCATACCCGTAGTCGTGTATCTTTTTACATGCTCGATAGATCTAAAACCTTCTCTTAATGCCAATTTAATATCTTTAGCAGTTGCATCGTTTTGATAATCTACGAATGGTTTAGTTTTTCCTAAAGGTTTATCAGAAGGAAGCAACCAAATATTTCTTTTAGAATTTTCTTCATCAATCTCAACTTTAATATTATCTAAATCTGTTTCATTAATATTTAAATTATCTTTAAGTTTTTCATTCAAATTTTTAATAATTTCATCAATTTTAAAATCTCCACCACAAGATCCTACACTTATTTGTTCAGATGTATTTTGATTTGGTAAGAAAATTTGTTTTTCCTCATCAAACTTCAGTTTACTTCCTGATTGTGTATATAAATGTACAGCAGGTGTCCAACCCCCAGCAACTCCTAAGCAATCACATGAAATAGAAATTTTACTACCAGTGACTGATGTTCCATCATTAGATAGCTTCATGATTGAAACACTATTTAATCTTTTGTATCCAGTTGTATCAACAATTGTATGTGACCAATAAACTTTAATACCAGCTTCTTTTACTTTTTTAACAATTTTACTTTCAGATTGTTCTCTAATATCAACGATTGCTTCAACATTGATACCTTTGTTATATAGTGACAAAGCACTCTCGTAAGCACTATCATTATTAGTAAAAAATACATTTTTACTACCACATGCAACTCCATAAAACTCACTGTATTTTTTTATAGCAGATGAAAGCATTATTCCTGGTCTATCATTATTATTAAATATTAAAGGTCTTTCTATTGCACCTGTAGCTAAAATAACTTTCTTAGCTCTAATTTTAAGAAGTCTTTGTCTGATTTTATTTGTTTTATCTTTACCCTCTAAATGATCAGTTAGATTTTCTCTAGCCAAAAGATAATTATATTGATGATAAGCAGCCACACTTGTTCTAGTTTTTATCTCAAGATTTTTAATACCTTTAAGCTCCTCTATTTCTTTTTTTAACCACTCAGAAGGGGTTTTGTTATCAATTTTGTTAAATTCATTATTTTCATAAATAGTTGATCCACCAAGTTCATTTTTTTCATCAACTAACAACGTTTTAAAATTATTTTTAGCTGCATTTTTTGCTGCCAGTATTCCTGATATGCCTGCGCCTACAACCAATACATCACAGTGAACATTACGATGGTCATAAATGTCAGGGTCACTTGATGTTGGTGATTTCCCTAAACCCGCTGAGTGTCGTATAAAAAATTCATATTTTTCCCAAAAACTAGCAGGCCACATAAATGTTTTGTAATAAAAACCTGCTGGAAAAAAAGGTGAGAGAAAATTGTTTATTCCACCAATATCAAATTCAACACTTGGCCAACAATTTTGACTGGATGCCTCTAAACCATCGTAAATCTCGACTTCTGTTGCTCTAACATTAGGTTCTGTTCTGTTTGTACCAGGGTTTATTTGAACTATACCATTTGGTTCCTCTGAACCTGACGTCATAATTCCCCTTGGTCTATGATATTTAAAACTTCTTCCTACTAAATGAACATTATTTGCAAGTAACGCTGAAGCTAAAGTATCCCCTTTATATCCATGGTAAGTTTTGCCATTAAATTTAAAGGAAATTCTATTAGTTTCATCAATGTACTCGCTGGATTTTACTCTTAAGTTTTTAGTCATTTTATTGAGCAGGTGGTTTTTCACCCATTTTGTAAATTGCTTTTATTTCGTCGTTAGAAGTATCTCTAACCATGTTAAACCATTTACGACAACCATGTGCATGGTTCCATCTTTCAAATTGAACACCTTTAATATTTTTTCTCATAAATAAATATTCTGCCCACTCATCATCACTTAATTCTGTTGGTTGCTTAGGTCTCTCGATATGAGCTTCACCGCCAGCCTTAAATTCTTGCTGATCTCGTTCTCCACAGTATGGACAGTTTATTAAAAACATTAATGAGCAACCGCTGCAGCCCCATGTTCATCAACAAGGTCTCCGCTTACAAATCTATTTAAATTAAATGCAGCATTAAGTTTGTGGGGTTCGTCGTTTGCAATAGTATGAGCAAATAAATCTCCAGATCCAGGAGTTGCTTTAAATCCTCCGGTACCCCAACCACAATTAAAGTATAATCCTTTAATTGAGGTTTTACTTAAAATTGGACTAGCGTCAGGACAAATATCTACTATTCCACCCCATTGTCTTAACATTCTCATTCTACTAAAAATTGGATATAATTCTAAAATAGCATTTAATGTTCCTTCAACTATTTGATGACTTCCTTTTTGAGTATATGAAACATAATCATCTGTTCCAGCACCAATCACCAACTCTCCTTTATCAGATTGACTTACATAAGCATGCACTGCATTAGACATTACAACTGTATCAATAATTGGTTTTACAGGTTCAGAAACTAAAGCCTGCAAAGGTTTACTCTCAAGCGGAAGTTTTATACCTGCCATATTAGCTATTACACTAGAATGACCGGCTGCAACTACACCTATTTTTTTTGTTTTTATAAATC
>CACJRQ010000009.1 GCA_902595885.1 uncultured Pelagibacteraceae bacterium | reverse complement strand
GGAGTAAAAGAAATTGTTGTAGCATTAAGAGAAGGATCATCTAGTGCTGCAAAAGCAGAGTCAAAAGGTTTAAAAGTTATGAATTTATCAGATGCCGCTGAGTGGGCTGATGTAGTAATGATTTTAACTCCAGATGAGTTACAAGCAGAAATTTACAAAAATCATATTGAACAAAGAGTAAGAGAGGGAACAAGTATTGCTTTTGCTCATGGTTTAAACGTGCATTATGATTTAATAAAAGCAAGAAAAGATCTTGATGTTTTTATGGTTGCTCCAAAAGGACCTGGCCACTTAGTTAGAAGTGAATATGAAAAAGGAGGTGGAGTTCCTTGTTTATTTGCCGTACATCAAAACGGTTCAGGAAAGGCAAGAGACTTAGCGTTATCATATGCCTCAGCAGTTGGAGGAGGAAGATCTGGAATAATTGAAACTACATTTAAAGATGAAGTTGAAACAGATTTATTTGGCGAACAGACTGTATTGTGTGGAGGACTTGTTGAATTGATTAAAAATGGTTATGAAACTTTAGTTGAAGCAGGTTATGAACCAGAGATGGCATATTTTGAAACAGTTCATGAAGTTAAATTGATTGTTGATTTAATTTATGAAGGTGGAATTGCAAACATGAATTATTCTATCTCTAATACTGCTGAATATGGCGAATATCAATCAGGTCCCCGAGTGGTTAATAAAGAAGAAACTAAAAAAAGAATGAAAGAAGTTTTGGCTGAAATTCAATCAGGTAAATTTACAAAAGAGTGGATGGATGAGTGTAAAAATGGTCAAAAGAACTTCCTTGCTACAAGAGCTAAATTAGCTGAGCATCCAGTAGAAAAAGTGGGTGCTGAATTAAGAGCTATGATGCCATGGATTAGTAAGAAAAAATTAGTTGATAGTGATAAAAGTTAAATTTTATTAGTAAATTATTGCTACAATAATTCGATTATTTCACCTATACTTTTTTAAATAAATTTTAAAAACGAGGGGAATAATGAAGACTAAAAATATAGTAAGAATACTATTGTCATTAGTTCTAGTATTCGGATTTTCTTCAGCATGGGCAAAAACTATTAAATGGTCTATGCAAGGAGACAGTCTAACACTAGATCCACATGCACAAAATGAAGGTCCAACTACTCAAGTATCTAGACAAGTTTATGAAGCTCTAGTTCAAAGAGGCTTGGACATGAAAATAGGGCCTGCTTTAGCAACAAAATGGAAAGCAACTGATCCAAATACTTGGATTTTTACTTTAAGAGAAGATGCTAAGTTTTCAGATGGTTCTGGAATGACATCAGCAGATGTTGTTTTTAGTGTATTAAGAGCAAAGCAAAGAACATCTGACTTTAAAGAATATATTAGCACTATCGCTAATGTTGAGGCGGTTGGAGATTACTCAGTCAAAATAACTACAAGTAAACCGAACCCTATTCTTTTAAACCAACTATCAAACATTTTTATAATGTCTAAAGCTTGGTCAGAGAAAAACTTTGCAATGTCTCCACAAAATTGGGATGCAGGACAAGAAACTTTTTCTGCTACTAATGCTATGGGAACTGGTCCTTTTAAAATAACTTTAAGAGAACCTAACACCAAGACAGTGTTTAAAAGAAATAAACATTGGTGGGGTGAAATGAAGGACAAAAAAGTAACTCAAATTGAATTAATGCCTATTAAAAATGCAGCTACAAGAGTAGCAGCATTATTATCAGGTGAAATTGATATAGTTACTGATGCTCCTGTTCAAGACTTAAAAAGAATTGGATCTTCTTCAGGTCACAAAGTTGAAAGTACAGCTCAAATGAGAACAATTTTCTTAGGTATGGATCAAGCAGCTGACAAATTAAGAACTGGTAATACAGGTGATAATCCATTTAAGAAAAAAGAAGTAAGACAAGCTCTCTATCAAGCAATTGACATTGAAGCGATCAAGAAAAAAGTTATGAGAGGTTTAAGTGAACCAGCGGGAATTATAACTTTCCCAGGTGTAAATGGATATACAGCTGATCTTGATAAAAGATTACCTTACGATGTTAATGCTGCAAAAAAACTTTTAGCTGATGCGGGTTATCCTAATGGTTTTGACGTTGAACTTAGATGTCCTAATGACAGATATGTAAACGATGAGGCAATATGTACTGCTGTTGTTGGAATGTTGGGTAAAATTGGAGTTAATGTTAACTTATTTGCTCAAACTAAAAGTAAACACTTCAAAGAGCTTAAAGATGATCAAGGTGATTTCTATATGCTAGGATGGGGTGTTCCAACTTTAGATAGTCACTATGTTTTCCATTACCTATATGAAACTGGTGCTAGCTGGAACAAAGTTAACTTTAGTAACGCTGATGTTGATGCTGCAATTAGAGTTATGGAAGGTGAAGTTGATTTAGATAAAAGAAATGCTGCAATTGCAAAAGCTTGGAAAATTGTAAAAGATGATATTTCTTATCTTCCTTTACATCACCAAGTAATTTCTTGGGCATCTAAAAGCAATGTTAATGTTCCTATCAGACCGAATAACGAACCGTTATTCAGAACTGCTAGTTTTAACTAATTAAAAATTATTACAAGCCCTTTAAAAAATTAAAGGGCTTGTAAATTTAAACCTTCATAAATTGATAAAATATTTTTTTAAAAGGCTGTTTCAATCTGCTTTGGTGATGTTGGTTGTCGCCTTTGTGTCTTTCTCTTTATTTAATTTTGTTGGAGATCCAATCAATAACATGGTTGGAGAAGAAACTTCTGATGAGGAAAGAGCAGAATTGAGAGAAACGCTTGGTTTAATGGATCCAATTTATGTACAGTTTTCAAGATTTATAGTTAATGCTTCTAAGGGTGAGTTTGGAATTTCATACCAATTAAGAAGACCTGTTTCAGAATTAATAGTTGAAAGATTGCCTGCAACTATTGAACTTGTGGTTATTTCAGCACTAATTGCACTTGTAACTGGTACATTATTGGGAGTTTATACAGGTATAAATCGAAAAGGTTTTTTAAGTGATTTTGTTTTAGCCATCTCTTTGTTGGGGGTTTCACTCCCCACATTTGTAATCGGTATATTATTTATATATCTGTTTGCGGTAATCTTAGGAATATTACCCTCTTTTGGAAGAGGAGAAGTTGTTGATTTAGGTTTTTGGACTACAGGTTTTTTAACAGTTTCAGGACTTAAAGCAATTATACTTCCTTCAGTAACATTAAGCCTTTTCCAAATGACTTATATTATCAGGCTTGTGCGAGCAGAGATGATGGAAATATTACAAACAGATTATATTAAATTTGCGCGTGCTCGAGGTATTAGTGAAAATAGTATTAAATACAAACATGCATTAAAAAATGGATTGATACCAGTAATAACTATAGCAGGAATAAATATTGGAACTCTAATTGCGTTTTCAATTATTACTGAAACTGTTTTTCAATGGCCTGGTATGGGCTTCTTATTTATTCAAGCAGTACAATTCGTCGATATACCAATTATGTCAGCTTATTTAGTATTTATAGCTTTCGTTTTCGTAATGATAAATTTTATAGTTGATATTCTTTATTATTTAATTGACCCAAGGATAAGAGTCAAAGGAGATGCTGCAAGTGGATAACAAATCTTTAAGTACTTGGGAAAGAATAAAAGATAGTGATATTTATCATAGCTTTATTAATTCTCCTACTGCAATTGTATCATCTACTATTTTGTTTATAATTTTTTTCTGCTCTTTCTTTGTTGAGCTAGTAACACCTTACAATCCTTTTGACCCATCCTCTCTCTCACTGATGGATGCATTCACACCACCATCATGGACAGAAGATGGTCTTGCTAAATTTATTTTAGGCACTGATGGACAAGGAAGAGATATGCTATCGACAATTTTGTATGGATGTAGGATTTCTTTAATTGTAGGTTTTTCTGCGATAATTTTTAGTTTAATCCTTGGAGTTGGATTGGGATTAACAGCTGGATTTTTTGGAGGAAAATATGAAATGATAGTAATGAGGTTAACTGATGTTCAGTTAACAGTACCAAGTATATTGATGGCATTGTTAGTAGACGGAATAGCAAGAGGATTAATCTCAAGAGAAATGCATGATGAAATGGCAATTTATGTTTTAATATTTGCAATCGGTATTTCAGAGTGGCCGCAATTTGCAAGAGTTTCTAGAGCTGCAACTTTGGTAGAAAAAAATAAAGATTATGTTTCAGCATCAACAATAATCGGGGTTTCAAATATAATTATTATGTTTAAACATATTTTACCAAATATTTTAAGACCGGTGTTAGTAATTGGAACTATTGGTTTAGCTCTTGCTATTTTAGCTGAGTCCACTTTAAGCTTTTTAGGAGTTGGTGTGCCTCCAACAACACCTTCATTAGGGACATTGATAAGACTTGGTAATGACTTTTTATTTTCAGGGGAATGGTGGATAACTTTTTTTCCAGCAATTTTTTTAGTTATTTTAGCGTTTTCAATAAATTTATTAGGGGATTGGATGAGGGACACTTTAAATCCAAAATTAAAAAAATGACATTTTTAAAAATAAACAATCTTAGTGTTGATTATCAAATGAGAAAAGAAACAGTTTACGCTGCTAAGAATGTAAATATTGAGGTTAACAAAGGAGAAATTTTAGGATTAGTTGGAGAATCTGGATCAGGAAAAAGCACTGTAGGAAATGCTATTATAAATTTAATTGATGAACCAGGTAAGGTTTCTAGTGGCTCAGTTATTTTAGGCGATTTAAACATTCATGAAAATTCTGAAAGTATTGTAAAATATAGGGGAAATAAAATTGGATTGATTTTTCAAGATCCTCAAACTTCGCTTAACCCAATTCTTACAGTGGGTGAACAGTTAATTGAAACAATTCAAACTCATCTTAAATTAAGCAAAGAAGAAGCAAAAAATAAATCTATAAATTTATTAAAAGAGGTTGGTATAAAAGATGCAGAGACAAGATTTGATAATTATCCTCACCAATTCTCAGGTGGAATGAGACAGCGAGTAGTAATTTCTTTAGCTTTATGTTGTGAGCCAGAGTTGTTAATTGCAGATGAGCCAACAACAGCATTAGATGTATCAATTCAATCTCAGATTTTAGAACTAATTAAAAAATTAACAAAAGAAAGAAACCTTGCGGTCATTTTAATTACTCATGACATGGGTGTTATAGCTGAAACTGCAGACCGAGTTGCAGTTATGAAAAGTGGTAATTTAGTTGAAATTGGTGAAACAAAAAAAATATTAACTAAACCACAAGAAAATTATACTAAAAGTTTAGTAAGCTCAGTTCCACCAACTAACAAAAAAATTTTAAGATTTGTAATAGTTGAAAGAGAAAAAAGTGACAAAAAAGAAAATAATATCAAAATATTAAATAGATGGACAAAAAAAGGAATAATAGATCAAGATTTAGTACAGATAAAAAATTTGAGTAAAAGTTTTGATGATAATTTTTTTACAGAAAGTTCTAAGAATTCTGTAATGGCTGTCAACAATGTTTCTTTTGACATAAAAGAAGGTGAGTCTTTTGGTTTAGTAGGAGAAAGTGGGAGTGGAAAATCTACAATTGCTAAAATGATTGTAAATTTATTTAAACCTACATCTGGTGATATTTTCTTTGACAATGTTTGTATAACAAAAATTAAACAGAGATCTGAATTAATGAAATTTAGAAAACAAATTCAAATGATATTTCAAGATCCTTATTCTTCACTAAATGGAAGATTAAAAGTAAAAGATATAATTGCAGAACCAATTATACTTCATAACCCATCTATATCTACTTTAGATTTAAATAATTATATTTATGATTTACTAGAATCTGTAGAATTAACTCAAAAATCTGCAGATCGATATCCACATGAATTTTCAGGAGGACAGAGACAGAGAATATCAATTGCAAGAGCGCTTGCCACACAACCAAGACTTTTGGTTTGTGACGAACCTACCTCCGCTTTGGATGTAAGCATTCAAGCCCAAATATTAAATTTACTTAAAGATCTTCAAGAGCAATTAAATTTAACAATTTTGTTTATCAGCCATGATTTACCGGTTGTTAGACAAATGTGTGATAGAATTGGAGTCTTAAAAGATGGCAAATTGTGTGAGGTTTCAAACACTGAGGATTTATTTTTAAAACCCGGCCATGAGTACACAAGAGAACTTTTACGGTTAATGCCTAAAATTGAGTCTATTTATAATTAATTTTTCGTAAGCCTAAAATGGTCCATTAAAAGTAATTATTTAACTAATTATTTTGCAATCTCTCTCATAGATTGTATTATAGATTTTCTAAAAATTTTAGTTATGAGCAATAAAGATAGAGTCTTTATATTTGATACTACTATGCGCGATGGTGAGCAATCGCCAGGTGCATCTATGAGTTTAGAAGAAAAAATTCAAATCGCCAGAGTGTTTGACGAATTAGGTATCGATATAATTGAAGCAGGTTTTCCTATAGCTTCACCGGGAGATTTTGAAGCTGTCTCAGAAGTAAGTAAAATTTTAAAAAATTCTATTCCTGCAGGACTTTCAAGGCATTCAGTAAAAGATATTGATCGAGCTTATGAGGCTTTAAAACATGCGCCAAGATTTAGAATACATACATTTATTTCTACAAGTCCATTACACATGAAACATAAATTAAATATGTCTGCAGAAGATGTTTATGAGTCCATTGGAAAACATGTTGCTTATGCAAGAAAGTTTACTGACGACGTTGAGTGGTCTTGTGAAGATGGAACAAGAACCGATATGGATTATATGTGTAAAACTGTAGAGCTTGCAATTAAAAATGGAGCTACGACAATTAATATTCCTGATACAGTTGGTTACACAATACCATCTGAGTTTACTACAATCATAGAAACTTTATTAAACAAAGTTCCAAATATAGATAAAGCAATTTTATCAACTCATTGTCATAATGATCTAGGTTTAGCAGTAGCCAACTCGTTAGCTGGAGTTCAAGCTGGAGCAAGACAAATTGAATGTACAATAAATGGATTAGGAGAAAGAGCAGGAAATGCTGCTCTTGAGGAAGTTGTTATGGCAATTAAAACAAGACCTGATTTAATGCCATATGAAACTGGAATTAATACAACACTTTTAAGCAAAGCTTCAAAAATTGTTTCAAACGCAACAGGATTTCCTGTTCAATACAATAAAGCCATCGTTGGAAAAAATGCCTTCGCGCATGAAGCAGGAATTCACCAGGATGGAATGTTAAAAAATAGACAAACATATGAGATAATGACACCTGAAAGTGTAGGGGTCAAACAAACATCATTAGTGATGGGAAAGCATTCTGGTCGACATGCATTTAAAGATAAATTAAACAGCTTAGGCTATCCAGATTTAACTGACGATGTAGTAGGAAATGCATTTGCAAAATTCAAAGTCTTAGCAGATAAGAAAAAACATGTTTATGATGAAGATATTATCGCCTTAGTAGATGATAGTTTAATTGTAGATAATAAAGTAAATGCAATAACTCTTAAATCTTTAAAAGTTTTTGCTGGAACAGGAGAACCACAAAAAGCAGAAATGACTTTGGATGTTTACGGTGATGTTAAAAACGCAACAGAAACTGGAGATGGTCCAGTGGATGCAATATTCAAATGTATTAAAACTTTATATCCTCACGATGTTAACTTACAGCTTTATCAAGTTCATGCAGTTACAGAAGGAACAGATGCACAAGCAACAGTAAGTGTAAAAATAGAGGAAAAGGGTAAAACAACAGTAGGTCAAGCAGCTGATACAGATACTTTAGTTGCATCAGCAAATGCTTACATAAATGCATTAAATAAAATGATAATTAAACGTGATAAAACAGCTCCTATGGAGCAAGAAAGTCAGAAAGTAAGAGGGATATAATGGGGTTATTTAGCAGTGTTAAAAAAATATGGAGTCAAGATATGGCAATTGATCTTGGAACAGCAAACACACTTGTTGTTTTAAAGGGTCAAGGTGTAGTTCTAAATGAACCTTCGGTTGTTGCAATAGTTGATCAGGGTGGAAAAAAAAATGTATTAGCTGTTGGAGATGAAGCAAAAACTATGCTTGGAAGAACACCAGGTAACATTAGCGCAATTAGACCTCTAAGAGATGGTGTTATTGCAGATTTTATAGTTACTGAAGAAATGATTAAACATTTTATTAAAAAAGTTCATAAAGGAAGTACATTTGCTAATCCTAGAATTTTAATTTGTGTACCAACTGGTTCAACACCAGTTGAAAGAAAAGCAATTCAAGATAGTGCTTTAGCAGCAGGTGCAAGAAGGGTTCAATTAATTGAAGAACCAATTGCGGCAGCTATTGGAGCAAATCTTCCAATTTCTGAAGCAACTGGTTCAATGATTGTAGATATTGGCGGAGGTACAAGTGAAATCGCAGTAATGTCTTTAGGAGGATTAGTTTACTCTAAATCTTTAAGAGTTGCAGGTGACTCTATGGATACAGCAATAGTAGATTATATGAGAAAAGAATATAATTTATTAATTGGTGATACTACTGCTGAAAAAATAAAAAAAGAAATGGGAACAGCTGTTCCAACTGGAACAAACACTTACCCAGTTAAAGGAAGAGATTTAAGATCAGGTACTCCAAAGGAAGTTAATATTACAGAAGAAGATACAGCTGAAGCACTAAACGATATTATGAAACAAATGGTTGGTGCAATTAAAGATGCGTTAGAAAATACTCCACCTGAGTTGTCAGCTGATTTAGTTGATATGGGTTTAACTTTAACAGGTGGTGGTGCTTTGCTAAAAAATATCGATAAAAGGTTTTCTAAAGAAACAGGTTTACCAGTTCATATAGCAGATGATCCATTATCTTGTGTTGCTGTTGGTACAGGTAAAGCTTTGGATCAAGAAGAAACTTTTTCTACTATGTTATCTGAATATTAGAAAAAATGGCTGCTGGCAGAGATGATTTTGTAATTGCCATTAGGTCAGCTTTTTTAAAAAAAAAAGATAAACAAAAATTTTCATTACTAACTCTAATTTTTGTATCAATTTTTGTAATTGTCTTAAGTAATCTTAATTTTAAAGCAATACAATTTGTTAAATTAGGAGTCAATGAAGTAATTTATAGATCATCTCATATTGCATCAATTCCAGAAAATAAATTAAAAGAAATAACTTCAAAATTCAAATCACATATGGATTTATATAAAAGTCATCAGAAAGAATTAATTAAAATAGAAAATTCTGAGCAACTTAAATTACAAAATGACTTTTTAACTACAGAAAACAAAAAGCTTAGAGAGTTACTTGATGAAAGTATAAATTCACAAGAAATATTTGCCAGAGTTTTAATTGATAAAGACAGTCCATATTTAAAATCAGTAGTATTAAATAAAGGCACAAAAGATAAAGTAAAAATTGGAATGGCTGTTATTGATGAGGTTTATTTAGTGGGACAAATTATTGAGGTAAATTATAGTAATTCCAGAGCATTACTTTTGTCTGACCTAAATAGCAAAATACCTTCTGTTTTAGAGCCAGATGATATTCAGGCTGTAGTTTCTGGAACAGGAAGCAATTTTGGAATAATAGAACATACTCAAATTGATTATAAAGAAGCATTTAATAAAAAAGAAATTATTGCTTATACATCCGGACTCGGAGGACTATTTAAGCCAGGGATACCAATAGGAAAAATAGATAATAGTTCAGAGGGAAAAATTAATTTTTTTTCTGATTTCACTCAATTGGATTATGTAAAAATTGTCTCTTATAAATTTGGTGGAGAAAAATAATGTCATCACTTAACAAAAGTCCATTTTTAAGAATATTTTTGTCTTATCTTCCTATAATAATGTTATTTTTTTCTGTATTTAATGAATTTGATTTTAATTATTTAAAGCTAGATTATTTTGCTTTTAATTTTGCTCATCTATTAATTTTCTTTTGGACTTTAAGAAATCCTAATCAACTAGGTTATCTGGCAATTTTCTTTGCGGGTATAATTAATGATGTTGTAATAGGTATACCAATAGGAATTAGTAGTTTTTGTTACCTTATTCTTTGCTCAGTAACAGCTTATATAAGAAACATTACTTTAACCCCAAACTTCATGAAGGACTGGATATCATTATTATTCACAATTTTATTAATAAATTCAATTCAAGTAATTATTTTAGATTTAGTTTTTTTAATTAAAGTTGATTACATTAATTATTTAATTAACTCAGGTTTTACCTTTTTATTTTATCCAATATTTTTTTTATTTTTTAATTTTTTAAACGAAAGAATTTCATATCAAATAAATGATTAAATCTAATTCAGGAATAAGAAAAACTGATGTAATTAATAGAAGGATGTTCATAATCGGGGCAGCAAAAGTAATAGTTTTTGTTGGTATTGTTGCACGTTTGTTTTCTCTACAAATAAACGAAAATAAAAAATATCTTACACTTTCAGACAAAAATAGAATCAGAGAGTGGAAACTTCCACCCACAAGAGGAAACATAGTTGATTATTTTGGAAATGTAATTGCAGGAAATTTGAAAGTTTATCAATTACACATAATTCCAGAGCAAGTTGAGAATTTCAATTATTTATTAGTTAGATTGAAAAATCTTTTAAACCTAAGTGACAAAAGAATTGCAAGAATAAATAAATTAAAAGCAGAGTTAAAACCTTGGGACAGTATCATAGTTTCTGAAAATTTAAGCTGGAGTCAATTTGTAAAAATTAATAATTATTTATACGATCTTGTAGGTGTCAAACCTGTAATGACAATCTCCAGAAACTATCCTTTTAATGATGTATACACACATGTTCTTGGATATGTGAGTCAACCAAATGAACAAGAACTTTTAGACAATCAAACCATCCAAGAAAGATTTGTACCTGGGATGAAAATTGGAAAACTGGGCTTAGAGAAAAGACTAGAAAATCATTTAATTGGAACAAATGCTATTCAAAGATATGAGGTTAATGCTTACGGTAAAAGAATCAATCAACTTGAGCATCAAAAAGGTAAACAAGGATCAAAAATACGTTTAACTGTGGATACAGAAATACAAAAAGCTTGTGGAGAATTGTTAAATGAAAAAGCAGGATCTATAAGTGTAATGGATATCTATACTGGAGATATAATAGCAATGTATTCATCTCCATCTTATGATCCAAATTTATTTTTATTTGGAATAAGCCAAGATGAGTGGCAATTAATTAGAAATAATCCATTAAAACCACTAATAAACAAAACTCTTTCAGGTCTATATTCGCCTGGTTCAACAATAAAACCAATTGTTGCTTTGTCAGCTTTAGAAAACAAAGTGATAGATACAAAGTTTAAAGTTAAATGCACAGGAAAAATGGAGTTATATGGACAAACATTTCACTGCTGGAAGGAAAAAGGACATGGTTGGGTAAGTCTAAAAAATGCAATGAAACAATCTTGTGATACATATTTTTATGAGGTTGCTAGATTATTAGGTGTTGATAGACTAAACATTACAGCTGAAAAGTTTGGCTTAGGTAAAAAAGTACTTGGTAATTATTTTGATACTGAAAAAAAAGGATTATTCCCAAATACAAAATGGAAAAAAAATAATCTTGGTAAAGGTTGGGTGTTAGGGGAGACCTTGATAACAGGTATTGGTCAAGGCTATATCCAAACAACTCCTTTACAACTTTGTATGATGACTGCACAAATTGCAAATGGAGGTTATGCTGTAAAACCTAAAATAATTGTGGACAGTAATCCTATTTCTTATGAAGATGCAAAACAATCAATGGAGAGTGGGTTGTTATTTGATACTGATACTGAGGAATTGTTGGACAAAAAATTATTTAAAAATCAAAAAAATATTAAGATTGTTCAGGAAGCAATGTTCAGTTCAACCAATGAAAGATTTGGAACCTCTTATAAGTCAAGAATTGATGATCCTAAATATCAATTTGCAGGAAAAACAGGAACAGCTCAGGTGAAGAGAATTAGTAAAAGAGAGAGGGAATTGGATTTAGACTTAGAGCAAATACCATACAAAGATAGAGATCATGCTTTATATATTGCTTATGGTCCTTATATAAATCCAAGATATGCTTTGAGTATTATTGTAGAGCATGGTGGTTCAGGCAGTAAGGCAGCGGCACCTATTGCAAAAAAATTATTCAAATTAATTATTGATAGACACGAATTAAGAAATAAACAACCAAATTTTGAGAGGATTACTATTTAAATGTTTCAACACGATAGATTGAATAGTGAGATTACATTATTTCAAAAAATAAAAAACTTAGATTATATATTATTAATTTCTGTTATCGCTCTTTCTGTAATAAGTGTTTTTGTTATGTATTCTACTGATGGGGGTGAAATACTTTTTCATACTAAAAATCATTTTGTAAAACTTGCAGTTTTTTTTCCTTTAATGATCGTCGTGGCTTTCTTTAACATAAAATTTTGGCATAATTTTTCATATATTGTTTATCTTCTAGTAATAATTTTATTAATTTATGTATCCTTTTTTGGAATCAAGGCTTCAGGTTCAAAAAGATGGATGGATGTATATTTTTTTGTACTTCAGCCGTCCGAATTGATGAAAATTGCGATTATAATGTGTCTTGCTAAATATTATCATAGATTAAAAATAGAAAATGTAAATTCATTCACCAGTATTACAATTGTATTGTCAATTATATTTATTCCAACGATTTTTGTTATTTCTCAACCTGATCTTGGTACCTCGATACTCATTGCATTAAGTGGTCTAATTATATTGTGGCTTGGAGGAGTGAAAATTAAATATTTTATATACTCTTTTATTACTTTCTTAATTTCACTACCATTTATAATTTCATTCTTAAAACCTTATCAAAAACTAAGAATACTTACTTTTTTAGACCCAGATAGAGATCCCTTAGGTGCAGGATATCAAATTATACAATCAAAAATTGCTATTGGCTCAGGTGGTCTTAATGGAAAGGGCTTTTTAAAAGGGACGCAGAGTTATTTAGACTTTTTACCTGAAAAACACACAGATTTTATATTTACTTTATTCTCAGAAGAGTTTGGATTTATAGGTTCAGTTATACTTTTAATAATATACTCAATAATAATTTTTAGAATAATAAGAATTGGATCTATTTCAAGAAGTAATTTTGCTAGACTTTTTTGTTTTGGATATGCTTTTGCAATATTTATTTATATAGTAGTCAATCTGTCGATGGTTTTAGGTTTGCTACCCATAGTTGGTTCTCCATTGCCGATAATGTCTTATGGAGGCTCATCAATGTTAGCTACAATGATTGGTTTTGGCATAGTATTAAGTGCAAAAATCAATCATAAACAAATGATTGCATAATCAAAATTAAATTTGCATAATTTGTCACTCTTAAAATTTAATTTTTACTAGTATAACAACCCAGTGAATAAAAATCTTAAAGTAGGAATTGTTGGTGCAGGAATTCAAGGTGTATCAAACGCATTGTTTCTTCAAAAAAAAGGTTTTGATGTAACTATATTTGATAGAGATAACCCAGGAAGCCAAGCTGCTTCTTATGGTAATGCAGGTCACTTTTCACCATATGCATCTCTTTCTTTAAATAGAACTGACGTTCTAGCAGATGTGCCTGCAATGTTGCTTAGTTCTTCAGGTCCACTTGCTTTAAAATGGAATTATGTTCCTAAAATGATTCCATGGTTTATAAAATTTATAATGAATACTACTAAAACTAAGATGATGCATACTGCTAAAAATATGCACCAAATTTTAGATCTAGCTTTACCAGCATATGATGAATTATTTGAAGAAATAGAATTAGAAGGCTTAGTTGAAAACAAAGGAATTCTTTATATCTGGAACGATAAAGATCTAAAAAGTAGAGAATTAGAAATTAAAGTAAGAGATGAATTGGGTGTTGAACAACAATTAGTCACTAAAGCCGAAATACACGATCTTGAACCACATATTAAACCATTTTACCATGCTGGTGTATATTATCCTTATGCAAGACATGCAAGAAATCCAAAAAAAATTCTTTTAAAATTGTTTGATTTATTTTTGCAAAAAGGTGGAAAATTTAACAAAGTAAATATTAAAGATATTAGTTTTGATGAAGAAAAACCAGTTTTTAAAACCGAAACTCAAAGTTATGTTTTTCATAAAGCAGTAATAGCTTGTGGAGCTTTTTCAAAAAAATTAACAGATAATCTTGGTGAAAAAATACCCTTAGATACAGAGCGTGGATACCATGTTCATTTCAAAAATTGTGATCATTTATTAAGTAGACCTGTAATATTTTCCAATCGTGGATTTGGAATTACACCGATGGAACAAGGTTTAAGAGTTGTTGGAACTGTAGAATTTGGTGGATTAGATAATCCATTATCCAAATCAAGGGTTAAAAATTTGATAAATAATGCAAAATATATGCTTGGTGATTTACCAGAGCATGAGGATGAGTGGCTAGGTTTTAGACCAACTTTACCAGATTTTTTACCTGTTATGGGGCCATCAAAAAATTACAAAAATATTTATTATTGTTTTGGGCATCATCATTTAGGATGGACTTTAGGTCCAATTTCTGGAAAGATTGTTTCAGGGATGATAGCGAACGAAAATACAAATTTAGATTTAAAACCTTATAGTTCGCTTAGATTTAGTTAAGTGACTAAAGATAACAATTTTTTAGCTTATTTATATCTATTTTTAACAGTAACTTTTTGGGCAGGAAATTTTGTAGTAGGTAAACTTGCAAGTTTTTATGAAGTTCCTCCTTTTTCATTAAATTTTTATCGATGGCTTTTTGCTTGGTTAATTTTAGCACCTTTTACAATTCCTGAAATATTAGAGAAGAGAAACTACATAATTAAAAACTATAAACTTTTTATTGTTTTGGGAGTTACTAGTATAACAGTATTTAATTCAATTGTTTATTATTCATTAAATTTTACTCAAGTGATCAGTGGAGTTTTAATGATTTCAACTATACCTGTGATGATCATGTTGTTTTCTTCAATTTTAAAAATTGAAAAGACAAATATTTTTCAAATAATAGGAGTAGTATTTTCTTTTGCAGGTGTAATTATGATTATAACAAAAGCAAATATAGAGATATTAAAAAATTTAGATTTTAATAAAGGGGACATAACCATGGTTATAGCAATGTTTTCATGGGCATTATATTCAACTTTATTAAAGGGAAAACAATATGAGTTATCTCAAATATCATTACTTCAAGTAGTAATTACTTTTGGTTTAGTATTTTTAATACCAGTTTATTTTATTGAATATCAAATTGGCTTTAGAATTAATTTAGAACTACCCTTTATTTTAATTTTATCTTATGTAGTTTTGTTTCCAGGTTTGGCATCTTTTCTTTTATGGATAAAAGGAATCTCTATGATTGGCGCTAATCGCTCTGGTGTTTTTTTACACTTAATGCCAATATTAAGCGCAATAATGGCAATGATTTTTTTTAGTGAAAAATTTATGTTTTATCATATTTTAGGCGCTTGTTTTATTATTACAGGAATATTGTTATCAAATAAGAAAGTTAAAAATGCTTAAAGTTGCTATATTAGATGATTACCAAAACGTTGCTCAACAGTTTGTAGATTTAGAAAAACTATCTGGGAAATATGAGTTTAAGATTTTTAGTGAACCTTTTTTAGACGAGGCTGATGCAATTGATCAGCTAGCTGATTTTGAAGCTTTATTAATTATGAGAGAAAGAACTCCAATTACAAAAAATTTAATTGATAATTTAAATGAATTAAAATTTATTATAACAAGTGGATTACGAAACAAATCTATTGATTTAGAGGCTGCAAAGAAAAGAAAAATTATTGTTTGTGGAACAGATATAAATTTAAACCCAACACCAGAACTAACTTGGGCATTGATTCTTGGTTTAGCTAGAAACTTTAAAGAGGAGTTTGACAATATGTATCAAGGATATTGGCAAACTACAATTGGAGTAGAATTAAAAGGAAAAATCTTAGGTTTAATTGGTCTAGGTAGAGTGGGCACAGAAGTTGCAAAAATAGGAAAAGCATTTGGAATGCAAGTAATGGCCTGGAGTGAAAACTTAAGCTTAGACAAGTGCAAAGAATTAGATGTGCTCCCTTGCAGTAAAGATGACTTAATTACAAATTCAGATGTGCTTTCAATTCACGTTCAAGGAGGTGAAAGATACAAAGACTGTATTACCATAAAAGAATTTGATAAAATGAAAAAAACAGCATTTTTGATTAATACTTCTAGAGGACCCATTGTGAATGAAGATGATTTAATTATTGCATTGTCAACGAATGTAATTGCAGGAGCTGGAATAGATGTTTATGACAAAGAACCTCTACCTGAGAATAACAAACTTCGATTTTTACCCAATGCAGTGCTTACTCCACACATAGGCTATGTAACAGCTGAAAATTATAGCATTTTTTATAACCAAATGATTGAAGGACTAGAGGCTTGTGTAAATGGAAAGCCTATCAGAGTCCTAGAGTAACCATGGAGTTACCAGTAGTTAATCACGAAGATTATTTTGCTAAAATTGGCGATGATCACAAATTTCCAATAAATAAATTTGGTGAATTAGCTAACTACTTGATAAAAAACAAAATTGTAAATAAATTCCACAAACCTATAGCTTGTTCATTTGAAACATTAAGTCATGCACATTCAAAAAAATATATTTTAGATATTCAAAACAAAACTTTAAGCAAAGAGGGAGTAAAAAAAATTGGATTTCCACTTGTTAATAGTGTTGTGCAAAGGTCTTTAGTTGCTACAGGTGGAACTGTGCTAGCATCTAAACTTGCAATAAATTATGGTATTTCATGCAATACAGCAGGTGGCAGTCACCACGCAAGTTATGATGGAGGAGCAGGTTATTGTGTATTTAATGATGTTGCGGTTGCATCACATTATTTACTTAATAGAGGTCTAGCTAATAAAATTTTAATCGTTGATTTAGATGTTCATCAAGGAAATGGAAATTCAGAAATTTTTAAAGATAATAGAAGTGTTTTTACATTTAGTATGCATTCAAAAACTAATTATCCAGCAAAAAAATCAAACAGTGATTTAGATGTGGAGCTCGAGGATAATTTAGAAGATGACGCTTATATCAAAACACTTAAATATTATTTAAATGAGTTAAATCAAGAAAATTTTGATTTCATTTTTTACATAGCTGGTGTCGATATTCATTTTAATGACAGATTAGGAAAATTAAAAATTTCTGATGAAGGTATTAAATTAAGAGATGAGCTAGTAGTAGAAAACTTTTTTTCTAGACGAATACCATTTTGTGGGGTTTTGGGCGGTGGTTATAATAAAGATTTTAATAAACTTATTGAATTACATTCAATGTTACATCAATCTTGTGCTAAATATATAGGATCATGACAAAAAAAATAAATCCAAATTTATCTGCTGAGCAAAAATTAATTTTATTCGAGGAAGGTACTGAACGTGCAGGATCAAGTGAGCTAAATCATGAAAAAAGGGAAGGAAGTTTTCATTGTGCAAATTGTGGAGAAAAATTATTTGACTCAAAAACGAAATATGAGAGTGGATCAGGTTGGCCTTCTTTTTATGAGTCTCTACCAGATGTGTTTGAAACAAAAACAGATCACTATTTAGGTTATGCAAGAACCGAATATCATTGTAAAAAATGTGGCGGACATCATGGTCATATATTTGATGATGGTCCTAAACCAACCGGAAAGAGATTTTGCAATAACGGAGTATGTTTAGTTTTTAAACCAAAGAGCTAAATTTAATGTTTGAAGATATTGATATAAAGGCAATAAAAAAAGAATTAAGAAATTTTTCAAAAAATTACATAGAAAATTTTAATAAAATAGAAAAATTTGTAAAATCGGAAATAGATGAAATTTTAACTCTTAAAAAAAAGAATAAATCTATAATTCCTGAGATAAGTTTTAATCAGATAGATCAGGAAAATATTCAAGAAATAAGCAATATTAAAAAAAGAGGCTGTGTAATTATCCGTGATGTTTTTGATGACAAAATGATACAGAATTTGAATGAGAAATTAGAGAAATACATCGATGAAAATAATTATTATGAGGATCAAAAAAAAAAATCTAATTTAGATAAATATTTTAGTGACTTACAGTCTGCAAAACCTCAAATTTATGGTCTTTATTGGTCAAGAGCCCAGATTGAAATTAGACACTCAGAGCAAATGGCTAAAGTAAAAAAATGGCTTAATAATCTTTGGATTTATGAAAACTCTGAATATAAAGTTTTTGATCCAAATAAAGAATTATCTTATGCAGATAGAGTAAGAAGAAGAGAGCCAGGGGATGATACTTTGGGACTTTCTCCACATTGTGATGCTGGATCAATTGAAAGATGGACAGACAGTTATTATCAAAAAATTTATAGAGATATTTTTTCTGACAACTTTGAAAAATATAATCCATTTGATGCAAAGTATAGAGATAGAACAATAGAATTCGAGTCTCCTGCGGTTGCACATGTATTTAGAACATTTCAAGGATGGACTGCTTTAACAGAGCAAGGACCAAGTGACGGAACTTTACAATTAATACCTATTGCTAAAGGAATTGCTTATATTTTAACCAGAGCATTACTACATGATGTTGAAGAAAATGAATTGTGCGGATCAAAACTTGGTAGAGCTTTATCAGTAAATAAAGATTATCATTCATTACTGTTAAAAGGTTTAGTTTCAATTCCAAAAATGAAGCCAGGTGACACTGTTTGGTGGCATCCAGATGTTGTTCATGCTGTTGAAGACAAGCATTCAGGAAAAAATTATTCAAATGTTGTTTACGTTGGTGCAACACCTTATTGTAAAAAAAATCTAGACTATACAGTAAAACAATCAAAAAAATTTTTAGAAGGAAAGAGTCCACCAGATTTTGCGTCTGAAGATTATGAAATTAAATATAAAGATAGAGTTAAATTAAAAGATTTAAGCTCTTTAGCTAAGAAACAATTAGCTTTAGAAGAATGGAATTAATTATTTAAAAGATCTTGAAGTTTATTTTCTTTTTCTAATGCTCTTACTTCATCATAACCACCAATATGCTGGTCATCAAAAAAAATTTGTGGAATAGTTCTTTTTCCATTAGCTTTTTTAATCATTTCATCCATTGCTCCATCAACTTTTGAAATATCAATTTCATTATAAGGCGCATTATTTCTAGCTAATAATCTTTTTGCAGCTTCACAATAATTACATAGCGGACCTGTATACATGGTAATTTTTTTCATGAATTATAGATAGTCACCTTTTTTAATTTTACTAGCTATTTCTTTTCTAGAATATTCAAATTTTTTTCGATGTTTTATACTTTTTTGGTTTACTCTTTTTCTCCATAACCTGAAAGATGATGGTTTTAGAGATCTTCGCATAATTTTAATTACATCAGATTCTTTCTTTCCTGTTTTTTTTTCAATTTCCTCGAAAGTGATCCTATCTGCCCAGGCTGCCCAAATGATCCAATCCGGATCGTCCATTTTGGGCTCTGGATTTTTGACTCTAGTAATTGGCCTGTGACCTTTTTTTTTCATAAATCCTTTATATTTGAAAAAAATATTTAATGCATTTTTTTTAGCCTCTGATATTATGTATTGGATAGTCCTTCTTAGCCATCTTTAGCTCCCGGTTTTTAAGGACTATCTTTTTTTATGCTCCCCCTAGATTTTATACTTTATTTACAGATAATTATTTTTTTATTTATTACACCCGGAACTCCTAGAATTGTCATCATTTCTTATTCAATGAATTATGGAGTTGGAAAATGCATATGGTCTGCATTAGGTGATGTGACTGCAAATTTCATTCAGGCAACTTTAGTTATTTTTGTTATTGGATCTTTTTTTTCAGAGAACTCAATGATACTTAACGCTTTTAAATGGATTGGAATAATTTATTTATTATATTTAGCTTATGATATTTATAAATCTCGACCAAAAAGTATTTCAAACGAAGGAGAAATAAAAAAAAGTAACTTATCTTTTTTTAGAGATGGTTTTTTAGTTGCTGGCACAAGTCCTAAGGCTTGGATGTTTTTTCCTTTTATTTTCCCCCAATTTATTGACTTTAATTCAAATTTATTAGCACAATTTGTTATTTTAATTACAACTTACATCGTTTTAGATTTTTTATCTTTAATTGGCTACGCAATGCTCGCACAAAAATTAATAAAATGGATTACTGCAAATCCAAAAACAATTAATACAATTTCTGCGAGTGTTTTAGTCATTATTGCTGGAATAATTGTTGTAACTCAACAATATTAAATAATTTTGGTCTTTATTGTCACTTGCATTAAATAACATTTCTTTATTTAATATGTTCATAATTAATTAATTAAAGAGGAAATAAAATGAGATTAAATAAAATAATTTTAAGTTTTGTTTCTGCATTAGTAATTTTATTTTCAACTTCTGTTGCATCTTTTGCAAAAGTTGTTGGTGACAAAATTATTTTAGGTGCTGCTATTTCCCTAACGGGTAAATACTCATCAAATGGTGTTCATACTCAAAATGGTTACAACATGGCCGTTGACAGAATTAACAGCATGGGTGGTGTTAAAGTTGGTGGAAAGACTTATAAGTTTGACATTATTTATTACGATGATGAATCAAACCCTAAGAGAGCTGCACAGCTTGCAGAAAGATTAATTTCACAAGATGGTGTTGAGTTTATGCTTGGCCCTTACAGTTCTGGTTTAACTAAAGCGATTGCGCCAGTGACTGAAAAGTATGGTGTTCCAATGGTTGAAGCAAATGGTGCATCTAGATCTTTGTTTACAAAAGGTTACAAATATCTATTTGCTGTATTAGCTCCAGCTAACTTATATCTTGATGTAGCTATCGAAACAGCAGTTGAGTTAAATGGTGGAAAACCAGTAAGAATTGCACAAGCGTTTGAACAAGATGCATTTTCACAGGATGTTAGATTAGGTATTTTAGATGCTGCAGAAAGAACTGGTTCTAAAATCATAATCGACGATAAATTGCCTAAAGAGCTAAATGATATGGCTGCTACATTGGTTAAAGTAAAACAAATGAAACCAGATGTACTTGTTGTATCAGGTCACACAAAAGGTGCGTTGACTGCGATCAGACAAATTGCTGAAATGAAAGTTGATGTTCCTATGTTGGCTATGACTCACTGTGATGCGGCTAAGCTATCTAAACAGCATGGTAAGAACTCACAGTACGCTCTTTGTGCTTCTCAATGGCACAAGTCACTAACTTATAAAGATGATTTCTTTAAAGATGGTATGACTTATGCTGCAGACTTTGAGAAAGAGTTTGGATATGATCCACCTTACCAATCTGCTGAATCTTCAGCTGCTTTATTGGTATTCAAAGATGCATTTGAAAGAGCAAATTCTTTCGATCAAAAGAAAGTAAGAGATGCTCTTGCAGCTACGAATATGCAAACATTCTATGGAAATATTAAATTTGCACCTGGTGGTCAGAACGTTGACAAACCAATGGTACTTTTCCAAGTAATGTGTGATGCTTCAGGAAGTTGTGAAAACAAAGTTGTTGCTCCATTAAAATGGGCATCAGCTAAGTTGATACATCCAATTCCTAAGTGGTCAGAAAGATAAAATAAAATACTAAAGCCCCCTAGTCATAGGGGGCTTTTTTTTATATAACCCAAAAATACTTTTTATGGATTTTCTTGTCTTTCAATATCCTATGATAACGCTTCAAGCTTGCTTGGATGGTATTTTACTTGGAGTTTTGTTTGCATTGATTGCATATGGAATGGCACTTCAATGGGGTGTGATGAATATAATTAACATTGCACAAGGAGATCTTGTAATTTTAGGAGGATACATTGCATACTTTATGTATCTCTATGGTATTCATCCAGCATGGGGAGTAATTGTTGCGCCAGTAATAATGTACTTTGTTGGTATAGCGATATACAAACTCGTGATTAATAAAGTAGTAGATAGAGATCTATTTATCTCTATTTTAGCAACTTTTGGAATAAGTATTCTTTTCATGCAATTAATGAATTTTGCATTTGGTGCAGACGTTGTACTAGCAAATTCTGGTTATGGAACAACTATGTTATTTGATAACAATGTTGTGTTACCAAATTCAAAAATATTCTCAGCGTTTATTAGCATTGTATTTGCAGTTTGTTTGGTAATTTATATGAAAAAATCAAAGCTAGGACGTGCAATTAGAGCTACAGCTCAAAATGCAAGAGCTGCAAAGATTTTAGGTGTCGATACAGAAAAAGTTTATGCCGCAACATTTGGAATAAATGCTGCTCTTTGTGGTGTTGCTGGTGCTTTGATATCTATAACTTTCACAATTCATCCTTACATGGGATTACCCTACACAATCAGATCTTTCATGATCGTAATTGTTGCAGGATTAGGAAACTTACCTGGTGTAGCAATGTCGGGAATGGGATTAGGAGTATTTGAAGAATTTGCAGATTATATACTGGGTACAGAATTTAGAATTGGTTCAGTATTTTTATTGTTAGTATTAATCCTGGTTTATAGAAGATTTAAACTTTCAAGGAAAAGAGAATATTTAAAGTAAGATTGAGATGAAAAATGAATAAGAATTTTATTTTATATGCAGCAATATTAATATTTGGATTAGCTGCCCCTTTTTTATTTCCAGCCTTTAAAGTTCAGCTATCAATTCTTTGTGTTTTAATAGTTCTTGCTACTACTTGGAACATCCAAGGTGGGGAGATGGGCTATAATTCTTTTGGAAATATATTATTTTATGGGTTGGGAATGTACCTATGCGCTTCTGTTCAAGTTGGAATGTTTTTTCCATTAGCTGAATGGACGGAGAGTGGAGGGGAAAAAACATTTGTTCATACTCCAACACAGTTTTTTCAAGGAATGGCAGTTGGACTAGTTGTAGCTGCTGTAGTTCCAACTATTGTAGCTGGTTTGATAGGATATTCTATTCTTGGACTTAGAGGACATTATTTTGCAATTTGTACATTAGGTTTAGGTGTAGCTGCGGGTGAAATTTCTGGTGGAATAGAAATTATTGGAGCAGGTCAAGGCTTTACTACACCACCTTTTCCAAACGTTGGTAGCTTAGAAGCAAGGGGAGAGTTTTTCTATTTCTTAAGCTTCTTTACATTAGTGCTCACATTCATTGCAGTGCGTTCAATATACTCTACAAGATTTAAATTAATACTTAACGCTATTAGAGATAATGAGGATAAAGCTGAAGCAATGGGTATTGAAACAATGAAGTATAAAATTATTGGTTGGATGATCTCAGCTTTCTTTTGCGGATTAGCAGGAGGAATAATGGGCGGCTTAGTTGGATACATCGATTCAACAGATGTTGCATTTGATGGAAGAGAAATGGGAGTATTCATGGTACTGATGGCAATACTTGGAGGTAAAGGAACTCTTTGGGGTCCAATTATTGGTGCAACTATATTTCATATTTTTAAAGAAGGGTTTTGGACATTCTTTTTGGGTTGGCAGTATGTTGCTCTAGGAGTTTTGATTGTTGTGATTGTGATTTATTTCCCAGAAGGAATTATGGGATGGCTTAGAGAAAAATATCCAGAACGATTTGGCGAAGTAGTTGATGAAAAAGATCGTAAAGCACAGGTAGAACTTAAATGAGTATTTTAGAAGTTAGCAATGTGAGTAAATCTTTTGGTGGTGTTAAAGCTAACGTTGATATTTCAATGAATGTTGAAAAAGGGAAGATAGTTGGATTGATAGGACCAAATGGTTCAGGAAAAACTACATTATTTAATTCGATTGTAGGAACTTACCCAATCGATAATGGATCTATTAAATTTAATGGAAAAGAAGTTTCTGAGTTACCAGTTCCTGTAATTGCTAAGTTAGGATTATTGAGAACTTTTCAGCAAACAAGAATTTATGGAAAGCTTAATTGTATAGAAAATATGCTTATTAGTCATAAAGGTAGTGACGCAGATTTAATGAAAATATTTTCAAAGATTCCACAAGAATTAACAGATAAAGCAGAAAATTTATTAAATTTTGTAGGTTTATATCAAAAAAGAAAGCTAAGAGCTGGGGATTTATCCTTTGGTCAACAAAAATTACTGGAGCTTGCTATGGCATTAATGAATGAACCAGAGATGCTATTACTAGATGAACCCACAGCTGGAATTAATCCGACACTGATAAATGGTATTATTGATAGATTAATTAAAGTTAACCAAGATTTTGGGATTACTCTTTTGGTTATTGAACACAATATGAGAGTGATTATGCAATTAGCAGAAAATATTTTTTGTTTAGCTCATGGTAAAATGTTAGCCAAAGGATCGCCAGATGAAATTAAAAACGACAAACGTGTAATTGACGCGTATTTAGGAGCTCAATAATGTCTAACCAATATGAAGTATTAGGAAAAGCTCCGACACCAGATGATTTAAAAAAATTATCTCCAAACGAAGTCCATTTAACTATTAAAAATTTAAATGCAGGTTATGGAAAAATGGAAATTTTACATAACTTTGATTTATTCGTAAATAAAGCTCAGTCTTTATGTTTAATTGGACCTAATGGTGCAGGTAAATCTACAATTCTTCATTCAATTTATGGTTTTACAAATATTTTTTCTGGTCAAATAGAACTTGAAGGAAAAGAAATTACAAATCTTACCCCAGCAGAAAAGTTAAAGTCAGTTGGTATAGCTTATATATTGCAGGATAACTCTGTATTTCCAGATATGACAGTAGAAGAAAACTTATTAATGGGAGGATATATAAAAGAAAAAACAGACGAGTCATATGAAGAGGCTGAAAGAATTTTTGAAAAGTATGAAAGGTTAAGAAATAGAAGAAACCAACCAGCAAAAGTTTTATCTGGTGGAGAGAGAAGATTGCTAGAAATATCTAGAGCATTAGTTATGAAACCTTCAGTACTTTTAGTAGACGAACCGTCAATTGGACTTGAACCCAGATATATTGAGATGGTTTTTGAAATATTAAGAGATCTTCAACATAATGAAAAAAAAACAATCATTCTAGTAGAGCAAAATGCCAAAAAAGGATTGGAGTTTGCAGATATAGGATACGTTTTAGTATCTGGGCAAACTGCAATTGCAGGTAAAGGAGACGATTTACTTCAAAATCCTGATGTTGGTAGACTGTTCCTAGGTGGATAATGATTAATAAAAACTTTTTCTTTAAAGGATATAGATCTATATTTACACATGATAGTCCAGCCATTGCTCTTACTTGTTGCTTTATAGCAATTGGTGCTCTCTTTAAAAATTTAGGTTTTAATATTCAGGAAAGTATTTTTTCAACTGTTTTAACTTATGCTTTACCAGGCTCACTAGTAATGGCTGAGTCCATGTTAATTGGAGCATCTTTGTTAAATATTTTTTTGGCGGTTTGGTTTGTTAATGCAAGACTTTATCCAATGGCTGTATCTTTGTTTCCTTTAATGATGCACAAATCTCAACCAAAGTGGAAGTATTACTTTTCTTGTCATTTTATTGCTGTTTCAGCGTGGTTAATCATGAAAAGCAATTATAAGAAAATTCCAAAAGAATATAGGATTGACTATTGGATTGGAATTGGAAGTGCAACAGTAAGTGTATCAGTGATTGGAACAATTATAGGTTTTTCTTTCTCTGAATATCTTAATAAAGATATGATGATAGGGTTAGCAATTCTTAATCCAGTATATTTTTTATGCATGATGGTTGGAGCATCAAAAACTATACAAGTTACATTATCTGTTTTACTTGGAATAATTTTGGGACCAATTATTTATTTATTTTCACCTGAGTGGTCAATTTTGTTAGCTGGTGTAATCGGTGGAACTATAGCCTATTTAGTTGGAGAGTATAATGTCAGCTAATATCGTTTATGCAATTTTAGTTACATCTCTTGCAACATTTTCATCTAGATTTTTAGGTGCTCTCACCTCTCAAGGTATTAAGGAAACATCAAAACTTTTTAAATGGTTTAATTGTTTAGCCTATGCAACTTTAGCAGCATTAATAGCAAGAACCGTAATTTTTCCTGCTGGGGTATTGATAGAAGCTAGTTATTACAGTAGATCAATTGTTGTATTTTTATCCTTGTTTGTTTTTTTTATTTCTAAGAAAAACTTTGTTTATCCTACAATTTTCTCAGCTATTTGTATGGCAATAATTAACAATTATATCTGATTAAATTGATTTATAAAATAAGGTAAAATAAAATTTATAATGCAAAAAATTACAGGCATAGACATTCAAAAACACGATAAATCAAATAGGATTATAAAAATTAGTTTAGAAAATGATATAATAGATAAATTAATTTTCCCTTTTAATAAATTTGATTTAACAGCATTAGAGCTAAAACCATTTACAAGATTTACTTTAGCTAAAAGCTTAGATGATTTAACAAATAATAAGTTAAGCGAATTAATGAACTCAATTATTAGAGACAGATCTACAGGTTGCTTTATTATTGGACCAAAAAATATAACTGCAAAAATTAATGATACATTTTTAGTTAAGTTATCAACCGCAATAGCTCATTTAATTGGTGTACCAAATCATGACGCGATGGCAGGAAAATACTATGCTCGTTTTCATGTTAAACATGAAGATACTAGCGACTCTTATTTAAGGAAGGCTTATAGAAATATGGATCTTCATACAGACGGGACATACGTAAAAGATATAACCGATTGGTTAATTATGACAAAAATTGATGAGCAAAATGTAGAAGGTGGTGAAACGGCCATGCTTCATCTTGATGACTGGGAACATTGTGATGATTTATACAATGATCCAGTAGGGAGACAAAATTTTGTTTGGGGGTCGCCAAAAAGTAAAAATATTGAATACAAGGTAGAGCACCCAGTCTTTTCAACTGATAAAGAGGGAAGACCGACAATATCTTACATAGATCAATTTCCTGAACCTCAAAATATGGATCAAGGAAATTTTTTACAAAGATTATCTGATGGATTAGAGGAAAGTAAAAATAAAATAATTACAAAATTACCTGTTGGATTCTCTGTGATTGCAAATAATTATTTCTGGCTTCATGGAAGAAAACCTTTCAAAGAAAACAAGGAATTAAGCAGAGAATTACTAAGAATTAGAGGTTCTTTTTTTGTTAATTAATTCAATATAATCAATATAAAGTAACCAAAATTATGAATTTAGGTTTTATTGGTACGGGAAAAATTGCAGCTTCAGTGATTACTGGAATATGTAAATCAAAAATTTCTTATAAGAAAATTATTATTTCTCCAAGAAATAAAAAAATAGCTCTTGGGCTAAAAAGAAAATTTAAAAAAATAGTTATTGCTAAGGATAATCAACAAATTGTAGATCAATCTAATTGGGTATTTTTATCTGTTACACCTACTGTCGGTGAAAAAATTATTAAAGATTTAAAATTTAAATCGACTCAAACTGTTGTTAGTTTTATTTCGACAATTACTTTATCTCAATTAAAGAAAGCAATTAAAGTAAAAGCAAAAATTGTAAGAGCAATACCTCTGCCTCCGATTTCATTAAAGAAAGGACCGGTGCCTATTTGCCCTCCTAATTCAAAAGTTAAAGCGTTTTTCAATAACTTGGGCACAACTGTAGAAATTAAGAATGAAAAATCATCTATAAATTTTTGGTCAACCTCTGGCATGATGGCACCTTTTTATGAGATGTTGAGAGTAATGACTGATTGGTTAGTAAAAAGAGGGGTAAAAAGAAATAATGCTCAAAAATATATTACTTCTTTATTTTTAGCTTTATCTGAAGATGCCGTAGTAAATTCAAAAGAAAATTTAAAGAATTTAGTAAAAGAGTCTCAAACGCCAAAAGGATTAAATGAACAAGGTGTGAAAGAATTAACCAAAGCAGGTTTTTATAAGTCTTTAGAAAAAACTTTAAATAGTATTCACAGAAGACTAAACAAATAAATCAAATGTCTGAAAATATTTTAGAGATTAATAATTTAAGTAAATATTTTGGTGGATTAGCTGCAGTTTCGGATTGTTCAATAAAAGTTAAAAGAGGAACAATCACTGGAATTATTGGACCAAATGGATCTGGCAAAACAACTTTATTTAATTTAATTGCTGGAAACTTAAAATCCTCTGGTGGTAATGTTGTTTTCGATGATGAAAACATTACAGATGTTCCATCATACGAGTTATTTTCTAAAGGGTTGTTAAGAACATTTCAAATTGCACACGAGTTTTCAAATTTGTCTGTTTTAGAAAATTTAATGATGGTTCCTGGAAATCAATCTGGGGAAAAAATAATGACTGCATTATTTAAACCAGGTTTAGTTGCACAAGAAGAAGCTGTAGTTAAAGAAAAAGCAAAAGAAGTCGTTGAATTTTTAAATCTAGGACATCTATCTAATGAGCTTGCTGGAAATCTTTCAGGTGGACAAAAGAAATTATTAGAACTTGGAAGAACGATGATGGTTGATGCAAAATTAGTATTATTAGATGAAGTAGGGGCTGGAGTTAATAGAACTTTATTAAAAGATCTTGGAACTGCGATAGAAAAGTTAAATAAAGAAAAAGGTTATACTTTTTGTATGATTGAACATGACATGGATTTCATTGGAAGGTTGTGTGATCCAGTAATTGTAATGGCTGAGGGATCAGTTTTGTTTGAAGGAAGTGTTGAAGAAGCAAAAAAAGATGAAAAAGTTATCGAAAGTTATCTTGGTAGAGGATCAAAATTAAAGGACACAAACTGATGGCATATTTTGAGGGAATAGAAATGACAGGCGGTTATGGTAATGGTCCTGACATTATTAGTTCGTGTTCTGTAAATGTTAATAAAGGTGAAATAGTTTCTATTCTGGGCCCTAATGGTGCTGGCAAATCAACTGCTATGAAAGCAATGCTGGGTTTACTCAATTTAAAATCTGGATCAGTAAAGATTGATGGCAAGGATATTTCAAAACTATCGCCTCAAGATAGAGTTAAACAAGGTATTTCTTTTGTCCCACAGACTAAAAATGTTTTTGCAGGGATGACTGTTGAAGAAAATTTAGAAATGGGAGCATTTCTTGTTGATGATGAAATTAAAAATATAATAGAGGAAATTTACGAATTATTTCCAATTTTAAGAGAGAAAAGAAATCAGATGGTTGGTGAACTTTCTGGAGGTCAAAGACAACAAGTAGCTCTAGGTCGAGCTTTAATGATTAAACCCACTGTTTTGATGTTAGACGAGCCAACTGCAGGTGTATCACCAATTGTGATGGACGAATTATTTGATCATATTGTTAAAGTAAAAAGAACAAACGTTGCAATCTTAATGGTAGAGCAAAATGCAAAACAAGCATTAAGCATTTCAGATAGGGGCTACGTTCTGGTTACTGGAGAAAATCGTTATTCAGGAACTGGAAAAGAATTATTAGATGATCCAAGAGTAAGAAGCTCTTTTTTAGGAGGGTAATATGGATTTTGTAAATGCAATAATTCTTTTATTAAATTATATTTTTATTCCTGCATTAACTTATGGTTCTCAGTTAGCACTGGGTGCAATATTTGTAACACTTATTTATGGAATTTTACGATTTGCAAACTTCGCAACTGGTGACATGATGTCTTTTGGAACCATGGCAACGATTTTATTTACATGGTATTTTCAATCTTTAGGTGTTTCTTTAGGTGTTTTACCTACTGCTCTATTAGCTATCCCATTTGGAATTATTTTTATGATTCTTTACATGCTTTTAATAGATAAATTTGTATTCAAATATTATAGACATCAGAAAAGCCCTCCAGTTCAGTTTGCAATGGTAAGTATAGGTGTAATGTTTGTAACTCAAGCAGTAGTTAGAATAATAATTGGACCTGCTGATAGAAGATTTTTTGATGGAGAAAAATTTATTATTAAAGCTCGTGAATTTAAAGAGATGACAGGTTTAAATGAAGGACTTGCATTGAAATCAACTCAAGTGATAACTATTTTTGTAACAATAGTTTTAGTCTCTTTATTATTTTGGTTTTTAAATAGAACCAAAACTGGAAAAAGTATGAAAGCTTATTCTGATAATGAAGATCTTGCTTTGCTATCAGGTATTGATCCAAAAAAAATAGTTTTAGTTACTTGGGTTATTGCTGGTATTTTAGCTACAATTGGCGGTGCTTTGTATGGTTTAGATAAAAGTTTTAAACCATTTACTTATTTTAATAATATGCTTCCTATTTTTGCAGCTGCAATAGTTGGAGGAATTGGAAATCCATTTGGAGCTTTTTTAGGTGGATATGTAATTGCTTTTTCTGAAATATTGCTAACTTACGCATATAAAAAATTCTTTATGTATATTTTACCAGAAAGTATGGAGCCAAATAGTTTAGTTCAGTTACTATCTACAGATTATAAGTTTGCGGTCTCGTTCTCTATTCTTGTAATTGTTTTAATTTATCGACCTTCGGGAATATTTAAGGGGAAAGTATTGTGAGAAAAAACCTAAATGTAATTGCAGCTTACAGCATCATGATGGTGCTTATTCTAATGGTTGGGATATTTCAGTCTTGGAATATCGCTTTATCAATATTTAATCTTTGTTTGATTTCTGCGGTCATGACAATGGGTGCGAATATTCAATGGGGATACGCTGGTTTAATTAATTTTGGAATTATGGGTTATACAGCTTTAGGTGGTTTAGCTGCGGTATTAATATCTGTAGATCCTGTCCAAGAAGCTTGGAGAGCAGGAGGTTTCGACATTATAATGTCGTTATGGCTGATAGTAGTAATGGTGTTAGTTATACGCTTTGTTTTAAAAAGATTTGAAAAATCAAAAATAAGAACATACAGCATAGCTGCAATAATAATTTCAGGTATTTTACTTATTAGATTTTCTGCAGAGCCAGGCATAGAAGCTATTGAAGCAGTTGATCCCGCAAAAACAGGTTTCTTAGGAGGATTTGGATTACCAATTATATTTTCATGGATAGTTGGAGCTCTTTTTGCAGGGGGTTTAGCATTTATAGTTGGAAAAGTTGCACTTGGTCTTAGAGCAGATTATTTAGCTATTGCTACTCTTCTTATTTCTGAAATTGTTATTGCGATTATTAAACACGAAGATTGGCTCACAAGAGGAGTCAAAAATGTTATTGGATTAAAAAGACCTGCACCTTATGAAGTAGATCTTCAAACTACTGATTGGTTTATAAGCTTAGTTGAAAAGTTTAATTCAGGAAAATTAAGTGTAATTGAGAATTTAGCTGATAGACAAGCTGCTTTAAACCAACTTGTTATAGAAGGTTCTTCAGTATTTGTAAAACTGTGTTATTCAGGATTATTCTTAGTAGTAGTAATTATTCTTTTAATTTTAACTCAAAAAGCTCTTTATTCTCCATGGGGAAGAATGATGAGAGCAATAAGAGATAATGAGGAAGCTGCAAATGCGATGGGTAAAAATGTTGTTAAGCAACATTTATTAATTTTTATTTTAGGTTCAGCTATAGTTGGAATTGCTGGTGCAATGTTGGTTACACAAGATGGTCTATTTACTCCAGGAAGTTATAGACCCATGAGATATACGTTCTTAATTTGGGTGATGGTAATTGTTGGAGGAAGTGGAAATAATTTTGGAGCAATTTTAGGAGGATTTGTTGTCTGGTTCTTATGGATTGAAGCTGCACCAATATCATTATTCTTAATAAACTTTTTCACTACGGGAATTCCTGAAACAAATTCACTTAAAGCTCACTTAATAGAAAGTGTTCCTTATTTCAGATTTTTACTGATGGGATTAGGTTTGTTGTTTATAATGAGGTATCGACCTAAAGGTATACTTCCTGAAAAAATAGAAATAAAGTAAACATAATGAAATATATTATATTAGGTGCTGCTGCTGCTTGGGCTTTGTATATGGCTGACAAGTATTTATTCTTTTAATGAATAAAAATCTCTTGTTACTTATATTAAGCCAGATTTTTGCTTTCACGGCTGCTCCTGTTACAGTATTTTTAAGTGGAATAATTGGTTCTGAATTTAGTCCAACAAAATCTTTAGCTACTCTTCCAATGGCTTTATCAGTTGTTGGAATTGCATTGTTTGCTTTATTTGCTGCAAAGATAATGAGTATAATTGGTCGAAAATTTGGATTTATTTATGCATCAATAGGAACAAGTCTAGCGTCTCTTTTAACAGCATACTCAATAATAACTGAAAGCTTTCTCTTATATAATTTGGGATGTTTTTTAATTGGTGGAGGTATAGCTTTCAGTCACCAGTATCGTTTTGCAGCAGTCGAAGTTGTGGACAAGGATTATGCACCTAAAGCAATTTCTATAATATTATTAGCAGGAATAGGCTCAGCATTTATTGGTCCAAATATTGCAAATATTTCTAAAGAATTTATTCCGGATCATATGTATGCTGGTTCTTATTTTGCGCTTGCTATATTATCTATTTCATCAACAATATTTTTATTTTTTTTTCAGGAACCAAAAAAATCATCAATTAATCAATATAAAACTGGAAGAAGTTTTTTTGAACTTATTTCACAACCAAGGTTTCTACAGGCACTCATAGCTTCTGCTTTTGCCTATGCTGTAATGACTTTTTTAATGACAGCTACTCCTATAAGTATGCATTTGATGGAGAAAATAAGTTTGTCTAAAACAGGTTTTGTTATTCAGCTTCACATAGCAGCTATGTTTTTACCATCGCTGGTTACTGGAAATTTAATTAAAAGATTTGGTCATAGCAAAATTATGTATATGGGAGTTTTATTGTTTTTTGTTACAGTTATTACCAGTTTATTTGAACAAAATTTTACTAATTACTTGATTGCTCTTATTTTTTTGGGCCTAGGTTGGAATTTTTTATTCATTTCAGGAACTAGTTTACTTGTTTTGTGCTACAGAGAAGAAGAAAAATTTAGAGCTCAAGGGTATAATGATTTAATTGTTTATTCTATACAAGCATTAGCCAGTTTGTCTGCTGGAGTATTTCTTAGCCTAACTAGCTGGAAAACTATGAATTTAATATGTTTAATTTTTCTAATTATAATAGCTCTTTCTACCATTAGAGCTGATCTAAAAAAAAACCCCAGTAATTAAATTACTGGGGTTTTTTGAATTAAGATAAAAAATTATCTTTGTTTTTTAGTTTTAAATTTTCCGCCTTTAACTTCTTGCTCTAAGAAAGAACCTTCGGCTTCACCAACGTCAGTAAAAGTTACTCCAGTAGCACCTTCGTAATTAATCTTTTTACCTTTTGCTAGTAAATCTAAACCTTTCTTAAGCTCACCTGGATAAATTTTAGTTCCAGGAGCGTTAGCAACATCCATTACATTTTTTGCAATAGAGGCTCTGTCAGCAGAGTTACCTGCTTGCATTGCAAGAACGATTAAAGCAGCTGCATCGTAAGATTCACCTGTGTAAGGACCAGAAGCTTCTACACCTCCAGCTTTTGCAACATCAGCAAATATACCTGCACCTTTACCAGTAGAACCTGGTAATGATCCAAATGATTTGCTTAAATCTTTTCCAAATGCATCAACTAAAGATTGACCAATCATACCATCTGATAAAATAAATCTATCAAAGGCACCAGAGTCTAAAGAAGCTTGAATAATTCCTTTTCCTCCTTGGTCAAGATAACCAATAACTGCTACAGCATCACCACCAGCAGAAGCAAGAGTTGCTACTTCAGATGAGTAATCTGCTTTTCCATCTTCGTGAGCAGTTACAGTTGTAACTTTAATACCATGAGCCTCAACTGCTGCTTTATAAACATCAGCTAACCCTTTACCATAGTCATTGTTAGTATAAGTGATTGCAACACTTTTTACTTTTCTATCTTTAGTTATGTCAGCTAAAATTTGGCCACCTCTAGCATCTGATGGAGCAGTTCTAAAGAAATACCCTTTATCATCTAGAGTTGTTAATCCTGGAGAAGTAGCTGAAGGTGAAATCATTACTACACCATTTGGTACAGCAACGTTAGTTGCAATAGCACCAGTTACACCTGAACAGTCTGCTCCCATGATTGCAGCTACACCACCTGAAATTAAACCTTCAGCTGCAGCTGTTGCCGCTGCTGAGTCAACACAAGTTGAGTCTGCTCTTACTGGCTCAATTTTTTTTCCACCTAATAGTGAACCTGAATCAGAAGCTTCTTTAAACGCAAGCTCTGCAGATGCAGCCATAGCTGGAGTTAGAGATTCAATAGGACCAGTGAATCCTAAGATGATCCCCATTTTAATATCTGCCATTACCTTTGTTCCAAAAATAGAAACAAACATAAATGCAGCGATAAATAGTTTTCTCATTATCTTCCTCTTTATTGTTAACAATTTATAAAAGCCAATTTAAGTATGAATACAGTCAATATTCAATGACAAAATTATCCTATTTTAGATAGTTAATTGACGCTTATAATTATCTGATTGAGAAAGGGTCTAGAGAAGGTTCGTCAGATGTATAGAACCATGTTGTTTTTACTCTTGTATAGTCTTTAATGGAGTCAATTCCTGCTTCTTTTCCATATCCACTATCCTTGATACCTCCAAATGGAGCTGAAGGAGAAATTAATCTATAAGTATTAACGAAAGTTATACCTGCCCGGATAGCATTAGATACCCTCATTCCTCTTGCGAGATCACTAGTATATACACCTGAAGAAAGACCATATTGGTTATCATTCATTAACTCTATTACTTCTTTTTCAGTATCAAATTTCATGACCGATAACACAGGGCCAAAAAGTTCATTCTCAGCAGCTGGCAGATTATGATTTTCACATTCAATAATTGTTGGTGGGAAGTAATAACCTTGATTTGAAAAAGGATGTCTTTTACCACCGCATTTAATTTTTCCACCTTGTTCAACAGTTAATTTAATATTTTTTTCTATTACTTCTAATTGTTTAAAGTTACTTAAGGGACCCATTTCAGTATCAGAGTCCATTGGAGCACCTATTTTAATTTTTTCTGCTCTTGATGCTAACTTATCTAAAAATTCGTTATAAATTCCTTTTTGTAAGTACAACCTTGAACCCGCTATACAACTTTGACCACTTGCCCCGAATATTCCAGCAGTTATTCCATTAATTGCATTTTCTTGTTTGGCATCATCAAAAACAGCTACAGGACTTTTTCCACCTAATTCTAAACTTACTTCAGATAAGTTTTCTGCAGAGTTTCTAATAATATGTCTCGCAGTTTCAGGACCTCCTGTAAAAGCTACTTTTTCAACTAGGTTGTGAGTAGTTAAAGCTTTACCACATGGATCTCCAAAACCAGAAACTACATTTACAACGCCTTTTGGTATTCCAGTTTCTTCAATTAACTTTGCAAACTCAAACATAGTTGCTGGTGCTAATTCAGAACATTTAATTACAACCGTATTACCCATAGCCAAAGCAGGAGCAACTTTTGTTGCAGTTAAAAACATTTGAGAATTCCAGGGAATGATAGCTGCAATAACACCTATTGGAATTCTTGTTGTGATCGCTTGAATATTTGGTTTATCTATTGGTAGAACTGTTCCTTCAACTTTGTCAGCTAAACCTGCATAGTAATCATAATATTCTGCAATGTATTTTGCTTGTTGATAAGTTTCTCTGTACAGTTTTCCTGTATCAATTGTTTCAATTTTTCCTAATAATTCAGAATTTTCTCTAAGCTTATTTCCAATGGCTCTTAAAAATTTTGCCCTATCTCTTGCAATCATTTTTGGCCATTCACCTTCGAAAGCTTTTTGTGCAGCTTTTACGGCTCTATCCACATCATTTGCGCTGGCTTCAGGTACTACAGCCCAAGGCTTATTATTTTCTGGATTTAAAGTTTCAAAAGTTTTTTTTGTATCAGAATCTACCCACTGACCATCTATAAACATTTGATATTTTTTTAATTCAGGCATTATTTATATGTTTCATTATTGCATTATTTACTTCGTCTGCATATTCAATAGTGCATAGATGTTTTCCATTTTTGATTTCAACATATGTTGAATTTTCGATATCTTTATTTAAATTTTTAGACATATCAGGCGTAGATCCTGGATCATCCGATCCTGTTATTATTAAAGTATTTGTTTTTATATTTTTTATATTTTCAAGATTGTCCTGATAGTTTGCAAATACTTCGTAAGCTTTTATAAAATTTTCTTGATCAATTCCTTTCTTATTAAGAATTTTCATAAACTCATCGTATAATTCAGGGTTTTGTTCAAGGTATTTATCTGAAAACCATCTCTTCATTGCCATTTGAGATATTGGCATATTTTTTTTTGCCAAATTCACTCTATCAATTACATTTTGTCTTTCTTCTGCTGTTCTTTTGTATGTAGTGGATATTAGAGTTAAAGAATTTAAATAATTTTCGTATTTTGACGCAAATTCAATTGCAATCAAAGATCCGATAGAAAAACCAATTAAATTAAATTTCTCTATCTTTAAGTTATTTACTAAATTTGACAATTGATCAGTAAAATTTTTCATTGATAAGTTTGGATTGTTAAACGGTGTTTTTCCGTGTCCTAACAGATCGTAAGTTATTAATGATTTATGCTTAAAAAATTCAATTTGTGGTTTCCACATTAGTTGATTTAAACCAACACCATGGATAAAGATTATTGGTAAAGAATTTTTATTATTAAAATAATAATGATTTTGATTGTTATCAAAATTGTAAGACATCAATTATTTATCGATGCCCATCTCTTTCATGTCTTGATATCTATCACCTGTTCTTGCATGAGCTCGTCCAGTTGGGGCACCACCAATAGCAACAATTATTTCATCTTCATTAGGCGCATCGTGAATTGTAAATTCATGTGTTAGATAAAAAGGTCTTAATCCAGCATCAGTTTTATGCATCATTGGAATTGAAATTTTTGCACCCGCAGGACCTCTGGTATTTGTAAAACTTAAATAGGAGGTACCACCAACTGCATCTCTAAATTTATTTCCAAATCTTAAAGTGTGAATAAATGCGGACGCATGTTCTATTTCACCATTTAATCCAACCATAGCCGCTTTTCCATATGCTAAAATTTTTTCGCCAGATCCAATTTCTTTTGTTAACTCTGGTACCAAAAGATCTCCTAATTGAGGTGCAAGATCTAATATTTCTGGTTTTAAATCTTCTACAAAACCTTTTCCGGCCCAAGGATTTTCTATAACAGCTGCAACCGAAACTAACAGAACAGGTTCATTAGCTTTTTTTCCACCTTCAATAAAAGTTTTATCTACAAATTTTGCAAATTTTCTAAGTTTTAAATCCATTTACTAACTAGCTCTTTGAATGTTCGTATCTATAGGTTTTATATTTGGAATGACTTCTTCTGTAAATAATTTGATGCTTCTCATACAGTCTTCATGCTTGATACCTGGAAAGTTAGACCAGACTTGTAAATTTTGAAGATTTAATTCTTGCTGAAGTTCTTTTATTTTTTCTATTACAAACTCCGGTGTTCCAAATAAAAGATTTCTTTTGTGAAGAAATTCATAATTTAATAAATCTAGCTTATTTTTTGTCTCTGGTAGTTTTTCATCTGGATCCATATGGTTTCCCAATCCTCTCCAATGACAGACCCATCTCATATAATTTACAATATGTTCTCCAGCCATTTTCTCAGCCTCTTCCATAGTTTCTGCAACAAACATATCTCTAACTAAACTTATTCCCTCACCTAATGGCACATCTCTATTTTCTGCTTTTGATTTTGCTTCCTTAAAAATTTCAAATCTTTTTCTCAAAGCTTTTACAGTTGGTATCCACATAATTGTATTAAGACCATTTTCAGCTGCCCACTGAATTGATCTTTCTCCATCAACTACTTGTGATATTGGTGGAAAAGGTTTCTGATAAGGTTTTGGTAATACAGATATTTGTTTTAATTCGTTTGTTTTTAAATCCACAACATTTTCTTTCGGAGGACTCATGTCGTGTTGCCAAATAAAATTAGGAGATGGATAGGTATAAAATTCTCCTTGATGAGAAAAGAAGTCTTCGGACCATGCTTTTTTCATTACGTCTAATGTTTCAGAAAAAAGTCTGAAATTTTTTGCTTGGTCTTTTAAGTCAGCTTCTTTATTCATGTTGATTGCTTCTCTACCATAAACTCCTCTGCCAATACCCACTTCAACTCTCCCTTTTGACATTTGATCAAGAGTAGCAATATCTTCTGCAAGTCTTATGGGATTATGAAATGTGATAACGTTACAAGCTTGTCCTAAACGAATTTTTTTAGTTCTTGCTGCAGCATCTGTACACATCATTAGTGGATTAGTGCAAGACTCCATTCCTTCGTGATTAAAATGATGTTCGGTATACCAAATTGAATTCCAATTATTTTGATCACAATATTCCGTGATCTCTCTTGCTTCGTCTAGTAGTTGGGTATAAGGTTTTTTATCCCAATTAGTAGTGTTACAAAAATATCCAAAGTTCATAAAGCCTCCTTTAAAAATTAATTTAAAGACGACCGATCCCACTTTCGTAAATTTTTGAATTTAACGACGAGTTATGTATCGCTTTATACTTAAACTTTATTATTACTAACGTTGATATTCAATAAATTTTTTCAAGGATTTATTAAGAAATTTCTCATAAATTTCACCATTATTTTTAAATTTACTTCCATTTAAAAATGATTGGTTCATTTTGAAATCATAGGAAGGTTCAAAGAAAAAAGGAACAGACAGTCTCTTACTTTTATTCCACAAAACTCTGTGATTTGTTGCTTTAAATTTACCTTTGCTTAAATATTCTAGAGCTCTACCTGTATTTACTACTAAAGCATTTTTGTTAAATGGTACATCGTACCATTTTTTGTTTTTTCTATTTTGTACCTGCAATCCTCCTTTTCTATCTTGATAGAGAACTGTAAATATTCCACTATCAACATGCGTTTCACACCCAAGAGCAACCCCATCTTGTTTTGATATTTCCACTGGTTTTGTTTGGTTAGGGTAATAATTAAATCTTAATGTGCTTAATGTTTTTAATCTTGAAAAAGCTTTACCAGAAATATCGGGATTTTTTTTATTAAGTTTTATTACACTTTTAAACAATGTTTCACTCAATCTATAAATGTTATCAAAATATTTGTTTAAAATACTAATTGAGCTTTTATTTAAACATTTTCCCAGATTAAGATGCTCTATGTATTGATTGTTTAGATTTGACGAATATTTTTTAGTTACCTTTAAATCACCTATATCTAAACCTTCTTTTCCATTTACATCGTTAGGAAAATATCCTCTGTATAGATTTTTATTTTTTTTATTCCATTTTTTTGGTAACAACTTTCTTTTTTTTTTGTCTGGTAAATTAAAAAATTTATTGCCAACCCCGCATGTTTTTTTAATTAATTTTAAATTAATTTCATGACCAGTAATTTGAAAAAAACCTACTTTGGTACAAGCTTTTTCAATTTCTTTAATTGTCTTAAATGCACTTTGAGTTTCAAAGTTATTTTTTATAAGTGAGGATATATCAATTGTAGGTATATAACTTTTGGTCATCTTCTTACTGGAGTTTCTGTTGCAATATATTGATCCCTAGCTTTTTCTCTTAAGTAAATATAAATCCCAGCAGCTATTATACACGCAACTCCAAAAAAAGTTTTACCTGATGGAATTTCATTAAATAAAAAATATCCAGGTATCATAGACATTATAATTAGAGAATATTCAAACAGAGAAACCACTGAAGGTGAAGCAACAATATAAGCTGAAAATATACATAGAAAAGCAATAGAGGCGACAAAACCAAAAAATAAGATAAATTTCCATGTATATTCAATATTTGAAAACCATTCTCTGAAAATAAACTGTGTAGTTGGATCAAACTCTGGGCTATTTAATTGTCCATTTCCCATAAACAAATAAATTAGACCACATAAAATTAGGGCTATTAAATAAAAATAAAATAATTGGGTATTTACGTCATCTTTATCAGATGTGTATTTCGTTATAGTCATGGATGCAGCATAAAAGAATGCACATACTACTGGGAGTAAACTTTTGTATTCAAAATCAGAAAAGTTTGGGTCAAGTACAATAAAAACTCCTATGAAACCAAATACAATTGCAGACCATCTTCTTAATCCAATAAACTCTTTTAAAAAAAATTTAGCAAAAATAGATACAAAAAAAGGACAAGAGAAGAATAGAGCATTTGCTGTTGCTAAGGGCATGTATGTAAGAGAAATAAAGAAAGCTGAAAATGCCAAAAAGTGAAGAACAACTCTAACAATTGTTAAAATAGGATAAAAAGTTTTTAATGAAACTTTTTGTTTTTTAAATTTTATGTAACTAAAAAGTAAAACAGCTGCAACAAAATACCTTCCAAAAAAAATTTCATAAAGAGAGGCTTTTTCAAAAATATATTTTATTAAAGAATCTTGCATTGCAAATAAAGTCATCGCGACGATTATTAAAATAATACCTTTAGAATTATTATCTTTTGTCATTTATCTAAGTGGTTTTTCTGTAGCAATAGATTGATTTTGTGCCTTTTCACGAATAAAAATATAAACACCACTTGATACTATAATTAAAATTCCAATCACTGTATTTAATGAAGGTATTTCTTCAAAATATAACCATCCTACAAGTGGTGACCATAATAATATTGAATATTCGAAAGGCGAAACAACAGCTGGAGAAGCTATGCTGTAAGCTTTAAATAAAAAAAGAAAAGCAAGCGTGGCAGTCACCCCTGTTGCAGTCATTAATAGAATATTAGAATTAAAATCAATAAACCATTCCCTAAATATAAATTGTGAAGCTGGATGATCCGAGACGTTATATTGACCATCACCTATAATAAAATAAAAAATTATGCTAATAATTATTGCACCAATATAAAATGTAAATGTTTGTGTATAAACACTATCCTTATCAGATGTTTTTTTTATTATTATCATAGATAATGAGTAACAAAGCGCACATAAAATAGGCAGCAAACTTAAATAGTTAAAATTACTAAAATCAGGATTTAATGTTATATAAACACCAATAAATCCAACGACTATAGCAGACCACCTTCTTACTCCTATTTTTTCTTTTAAAAAAAAATGAGCGAATATTGTAATTAAAAAGGGAGTAACAAAAAATAAAGCAGTAGCAGTACCAAGCGGTAACACAGTCAAAGAAACATAAAAAGAACTAAAGCCAAAGAAAAAAAGTATTACACGCGTAATAGTTAAAAGAGGATATTGGGTTTTAAATACTATTGGTTGTTTTGTAATTATTAAAAATATTAAAATAAGCACAAAACTTATTACTGTTCTAATTAAGTAAATTTCATAAAGTGAAACAAAATTATAAATATACTTCATGATTCCATCCTGGACAGAAAAAACCATCATGGCTATTAATATGAATACTATCCCTTTGGGATTATTATTAGGGGTGGACATTAATTAGTTTACAACGAATTTATTGTTTTGGAAAATAGTTCTGAAGATCGCCTTCTCTGAAAACATCAGTTGTGCTACAATGTAAACTACCACCAAAAGCATATACTTCTCTAAAATCTATTGGAATTACCTCCATTCCGAGCTTATCTAATTGTTCAGCTTGATATACTTCTGTTTTTTCTACACATACTGTTTTTGGATCTAGCACCAAAACATTCATTGATAACCATACAGAGTAATAACTTAGATCTGGCGGTGAATTGTGGGCAGGTTGCGCTGCATAAACAATTTCCCAACCATTGTCTTCAAAAAGTTTCCTTTGTTCTTTTGGAAGCTTTCTAACTGGATTATTTAAAATTAACCCAGGTTTTATAGGTGTAAAAGTTGCATCTATATGAATTGGGTAGGGATCTCCTGGAAAATTTACTGTGTGAATTCTATGATCTGGAAAATGTCTTTTTAACCAGTCAATTCCTTTTAGATTAGTTGTAAATCCATGTTGAACAATTAAATCTTTTCCAAATCTTAAAATATCTGCAGCATCAAAAAGTGGTTCCTCTTCAGTTGTAACAAAATATTTTTTTTCTGCCCACTGTAATCTTTGCTCTATACTCACATCTTCTGATAAATAATTCATATGATAATCATCATCAGTCAATCTAGGTTTAGGTGCAGTTTCGTGTCTCATGCCAGGATCTTCAACAAAGTACTTTTGTAACAATGGTCTATAGGCTAAATACTCGAACCATCTACATCTAAAACTCATTGTAGCTTCAAGCATTTCTTTTCCAACTGTAATTATAACATCTCTAGATGGCATACACCCAAACATATGTTCTACTTCCCAATCAGGAGTAGCAATTTTTTCATCAAATTTGAGTGGAGTAGGTCTATCAACTCTTATACCTCTTCCTTCAAGTGTTTTAACAAATTTATCTAAAAGTTCATTAGCTCTATCTATAGAATCTTGTGTTCGTCTTCCGTGTTTACCTTTCATCACAGAGTCAGGTGGAATTTTACAATCAACAGCTGGTTCAGGTGCAGGAATACAGCAATTATCTGCCCTTCCAACAATTACATGTTTTAATGGATCCCATTCATTCCAACTTTGAACAATAGTCTTTTTCATTCTATATAGATGATTAATTTAAATAGAAGTTAATTTCAATAAATTTTAATATTAAGAATTTAAAATAAATTCTGATGCTCTTTCTGCAATCATTAAAGTTGGAGCATTTAGATTTCCACTTGTAATTTCTGGCATTACAGAAGCATCAACTACTCTTAAGTTTTCTATACCATAAACTTTTAGTTTTTGGTCAACTACAGCCATATTGTCTGCTCCCATTTTTAAAGTACAAGATGGGTGATATGCTGTCTCTGCTTTTGAACGAATATATTCCTCAAATACTTTATTGGTTTGAGCATGTTCTCCTGGTCCAATTTCTTTTCCCGCAAAAGGTTTTAAAGAATCTTGTCCTAAAATTTTTCTAGCTACATGAATACATTCTATTGTTTGCTTTAAGTCATCTTCATGCTCTAGATAATTAAATTGAATTTTTGGATAATCATAAGGATTTGAACTATTTAGTGTTATATGACCTCTACTTTTTGGGTGATTTGGACTTGCATGTAATTGATAACCATGTCTATCTGGATCAACTAATCCATGATCAATTACAAAAGCAGGAAAAAAATGAAATTGAATATTAGGATATTTTCTATCTGGAGATGATTTACAAAAACCTCCAGCTTCTAAGAAGGATGCAGAACAAGGGCCACTTCTACTTAGAAACCATTGGATACCAATTCTAATCATGTTGATTTTATTAACATAAGAATACAAAGTATCTTTAGTTTTACATTCTTGTTGCACATAAGTTTCTAAGTGGTCTTGTAAGTTTTTTCCCACTCCCTCCAAGTTGTGAACAACACTAATTCCATTATCTTTTAGGTGCTGGCTTGGTCCAATTCCTGAAAGCATTAGTAATTGCGGTGAATTGATTGCACCACCACTCAAAATTACTTCTTTATTTGCATATATTTTTTCAACTTTATTTTTAATTTTTACTTCTATTCCAATTGCTTTTCTTCCATCAAAAATAATTTTCTCAACAAAGGCCTCTGTAAATACTTTTAAATTTTTTCTTTTTTTAGCAGGATTTAAATAATACTTAGATACACTTGCTCGTTCTCCCTTATGAATAGTAACATCGTACATTCCAAAGCCTTCTTGTTCTTTACCATTCATGTCATTGTTTATTTTGTAACCAGCCTCACCAGCGGAGTCTACAAAGGCTTTGAATAAAGGATTTTTATTTTTAGATTGGTTTACTGGCAATATTCCACTACCTCCTCGATATTCATTTTCTCCCTCTGACCATGTTTCAATTTTTTTGAAATAGGGAAGAACTTTTTCATAAGACCAATCATCTAATCCAAAAGATGCCCATCTTTGATAATCATTTGGATTTCCTCTGACAAATACCATTCCGTTATGAGCAGAACATCCACCAATCATTTTTCCTCTTGGACAAAATAATCTTCTATTATGTAGATGGGGTTCTGGTTCTGAATAATATTTGTAATTATATTTTGGATCATGCATTGTATATAAAATTGCAAGTGGCATGTTAACTTTCCAAATATCACTGGGTTTCCCAGCTTCAAATATTGCTACATTGTTTTTATCATTTTCTGTTAATCGGTTTGCAAGTACACATCCTGCACTTCCAGCGCCAATTATTAAATAATCAAAATTCATATAAGTTTTGAACTTAACAACTTTTCATAGTCATGAATAGATTTCATTTTAATGTCAGTTCTTTTAGCGGCTTCGTCAAATTTTCGGAGTAGAATTGATGGCTTAAAGTAAGATTTATTCTCAAACTTTTTACTTTCTTTATCATTTAAAACTCCTCCTTGTAACTCGAGGCTTAATTTTGACGCATCTGATAAAAAATCAAAATATTTTTTATCTCTAGCTAAATAACGTTTAGCTAAAACATGGTATTTAATTGGCTCAACAACTTTTTGTCCAAAAAATTTTTTTAAATATTGATATCCAATATTTTCATGCTCTCCATCAAATTTATTTTTAACTAATTCATCAGGATCCTCTAAAAGAAAATGACCATAGTCATGAAGCAAACATGCGCAAATTAAATCATCATTACATTTAGCTTTTTCAGCTAGCATAGCAGACTGAATCATATGCTCTGACATAGTTACTTTTTCACCAATATATAAAGATTTATTATTTATAAAATTTGAAATGATTTTATAAATTATCTTCATTTATTATTGCGGATGATCCCCTTCAACAGCTATACGATCCATTACTCTTTCAAAACCAAGCCCTTTATTTGGATAAAAATCAGCAATAGCATAATGCTGAACACTTCTATTATCCCAAATAGCTATTGCATTTTCGGTCCATTTAAATCTACAAGTAAGATCTAATCTTGCCTGATGTTCAAATAAATAATTTAATATCTCTTTACTTTCTTCTTTATCCATACCAACAATTTCTTTTGTGTAAGTCCAGTTTACAAAAAGAATTTTTTTACCTGTTTCTGGATGAGTTCTTAAAATTGGATGAGTGTTTGAGTATTCATCCATATTTCCATTACTTTCCATTGCTTTATATTTATCAAGGAAAAACCCACCCCCTAGTGAGGAATGAACTGCTTTTTTATTTTTGATTTTATTTTTTATCTCTTCTTCTAGGGTTTCCCATGCAAGTTCCATGTTTGAGAAAACAGTATCTCCTCCAACTGGTGGAATTTTAATTGATTTTAAAATTACAGCTTTAGTTGGTTTTTCGTTATAGCTGACATCTGAATGCCAACCTTCACCCCATTGTGTTTTTTCTTCAGGCTTTTTTATTATTCTTATTATTTCAGGGAATTCACTTAAACCTCTTACATAAGCATGTGTTTCTAATGGTCCAAACTTTGAAGCTAGAGCAACATGTTGTTCTGAAGTCAAAGGTTGATCTCGAAAAAATATAACTTTGTGTTCTAATAATAGGTTATTTATTTTTTTAAAATTTTTATCTGAAACGTCAGTCAAGTCAATTCCACTTATTTCAGCACCTAATGCTCCTGATAATAATTTTACATCAATCATTTTTTAAGTTTTCCAATAATGGATAAATTGTCAGAATTAAATTCATTTTTATTTTCATTTATAAAGTCATCCATAATTTTAATTTTTTCATCTTCAAATTCTGTAACTTTTCTTTTACTAAGATCAATATAAAGCGCTAACATTTCAATAGTTGCTGATAATTTTTTTGACGATTTTTCAATCATTTCCATTTTGAAATGTAATCTCTTTTTATCATGATCAAAGAAGGTTAAAACAATTTCTACTTCATCTCCCTCTTTAACTTCACCATCATATGTAGTGCGAGTTTCAACAACCATGGTACTTCTTTGGGTATCCTTTGCTGATTTTTCACCCATCTTAAATTTTTCTAGAATGATCTCCCAAGTCTGATCAAAAACTAAGACATAGTAAGCCATGTTCATATGATTATTATAATCAGTCCATTCTTTTTTGATTGTTTGGTTTGTTATGTGAAAAGACATTTTTTTATTTCCTCGTCCTTTTTATAATAGTATAAATCTTACTTAAAATGAACAACAAGGTATTCATATCATGTGCTGTTACGGGGTCAGGAGATACCGCAAGCAAGCATCCAGATTTACCAAAAACACCAGAACAAATTGCTAAAGCATCAATTGAAGCTGCAAAAGCAGGAGCTGCTATTGCTCATATTCATGTGAGGGAGGAAGACGGAACTCCAAGTAGAAGATTAGAGTTATATAAAGAGGTTGTAGATAGAGTTCGTTCAAGTGACACAGATGTGATTTTGAATCTAACAACTGGTATGGGTGGAGATTTAGATATTGGTCAAGGCAAAGACCCATTAGAGTTTGGACCAATGACTGATATGGCAAATGTTATGGAAAGAATTGCAAATGCTGAGCAATTTTTACCAGAGATTTGCACTTTAGATTGTGGAACTTTAAACTTTGGTGATAGTTCAGTTATAACCGTTAATACTCCAAATGATTTAAGAAAAGCTGCAAAAAGATTAAAAGAAATTAAAGTAAAACCCGAAATAGAGGCTTTTGATTTAGGCAATATGTGGTTTGGTGCACAGCTATATAAAGAAGGATTGTTGGATGATCCGCCTATGTTTCAAATGTGTTTAGGAATTCCTTGGGGTGCACCAGCTACTCCATTAGCAATGCAAGCTATGAAAGATATTATGCCAAAAGAAGGCGTGTGGTCAGGTTTTGCAATTTCAAAAAATGAGATGCCATTTGTAGCACAAACAGTAATTATGGGTGGTAATCCTAGAGTAGGTTTAGAAGACAATTTGTATTTGTCTAAAGGAAAACTGGCAACAAATGCCCAGTTAGTTGAAAAGGCAATTAGAATTGTTGAAGATCTAGGTGTATCAACAATGACACCCGCAGAAACAAGAGAGAAATTAAAACTTGTTAAACACAAGTAATGCAAAATATTAAAAAAGTTGCTGTGATTGGAACAGGTGTAATCGGAGCAGGGTGGATTATACGTTGTTTGGCTCATAACAAAATTGTTTATGCATTTGATAAAGATATTAACTTAAAAAAAAAATTATTATCTGAAATAAAAAGAACTTGGCCATTTGTAAAAAAACTATTTAATAAAAAAAAATTAAATCTAAAGAATTTTCATTTTTTTACCTCAATAGAACAAACATTAAAAGACGCAGATTTTATTCAGGAGTGTGCAACTGAAAATTATTCTTTAAAAACTAAATTGATTAGTAGTATTGGAAAATATGCAAAATCTAATTCAATAATTGCTTCAAGCTCATCGGGTTTGTTGCCAACTAGAATTTATTCAAAATGTAAAAATCCTGAGAGGGGAATAATTGGACACCCATTCAATCCTGTATATTTATTGCCTGCTGTAGAAATTGTTCCAGGTAATAGAACTTCAAAAAAAAATTTAAATTTAGCAAAAAAATTTTACAAATCAATTTCTATGAATCCAATTATGGTTAAAAATGAATTACCTGGATATTTGTCTGATAGATTACAAGAAGCTTTATGGAGAGAAGGGCTACATATTATTAATGAAGGATATGCAACTACTGAAGAATTAGATAGAGCAATTGAAGATGGCCCAGGATTAAGATGGTCTTTAATGGGTACATTTTTAACGTTTCATCTTGCTGGAGGAAAAACGGGAATGAAACATATGTTGGAACAATTTGGACCTGCTTTAAAATTACCATGGACTAAATTAAAGGCCCCTAAGCTATCAAAAAAATTATCTTCTAGATTGATTTCAGGAACAGCAAGACAGGCTAAAGGTAAATCAGTTGCAATGATATCTAATATAAGAGACCAGTATTTGGTTGATATTCAAAAGTTAAGAAAGAAATACGAAAAAAAAATTAGGTAAATTAATCATTTCTTTCTGTGTGACCATCTACAGAAATTACTTGTCCTGAAACCTTACTTGAATCGTCTGAAATCAAAAATGCACACATCTTTCCTATATCTTCTTCGAGAATCCACTTTTTCATAGAACTCATTGAAATAAAATCTTTCTCAATTTTTTTTGATGAAACTTTTGTAAATTTTGCTTTATCTCTGATCACTCTTTTCATTCTTTCACCTTTAATTGAACCAGGGCAAACTGCATTAACTCTTATATTATATTTTCCAAGTTCCATTGCGAGAGTTTTGGTAATTCCAATAATTGCCCATTTACTTGCTGCGTAAGGTGATCTCAAAGGAAAACCAAGTATTCCAGCAGTTGATGAAATATTTATTATTGATCCATTTTTAGACTTTTTAATTAAAGGTATAACCTTCTTAGTAAAATAAAAATGACTATTAACATCTATCTGAATAGTTCTTTCCCAATCTTTAGACTTTAGTTTTTCTAGTGATCCAGTTGGTCCAGCGACTCCAACATTATTTATTAAAGCATCAATTTTTTTAGTTTTTTTACTTATTTTTTTAAATAAATCCAATACTTGGCTTTCGTCAGATGCATCACAATTATATTTAAACAGCCTCTTATTTATAAGAGCATGTTTGTTTAATTTATTTAGGGATTTATTATCAATATCACAAAGGTAAACGTATGCTCCACGAGAAAGACAAACCTTAGCTGTTGCCAAACCTATTCCAGAGGCACCTGCAGAAATTATAATTTTTTTATTTTTTAATGATTTGTTAACCATTAATTATGATTTTGTTAATGATGTCTGTAATTCTTTATTAGATATATACCCTTTAACATTTCCACTTTTATCAACCACTTCACAATTAGAGTTAGAGCATACAATTTGCGGTAAAAACTCCTCAATAAATTGATCTTCATTAACTTTTATTAAATTAGATTTATCTATATCGTTAGACTCATTAACACTCTTCATTATAATTTTAGCTTTAATTACTTTTGCTCTATTAACATCTTTAACAAATGCCTTAACATAATCATCAGCTGGATTCATTATAATATCTACTGGTGTTCCAACTTGAACAAGTTTACCAGCATTTAATATTCCAATGTGATCACCAAGTCTTAAAGATTCATCTAAATCATGAGTAATAAATACAATTGTTTTTTTTAATTCTGATTGAAGATCTAGTAGTTGTTTTGCATATCACTTCTAATTAAAGGATCTAAAGCACTAAAAGCTTCATCCATTAACATGATATCACTATCAGTAGCAAGTGCCCTTGCTAAACCAACCCTTTGTTGCATTCCCCCAGATAATTGATTTGGAAATTGATTTTCAAATCCTGTTAAACCAACAGCATCAATTTTTTCCATCGCTACACTATGTCTTTCCTCTTCTGCTTTGCCTTGCATTTCCAATCCATAGCCTACGTTTTGTAAAACAGTTTTATGCGGGAACAAACCAAATCTCTGAAATACCATACTCATTTTATGTCTTCTAAAGTCAATTAGTTGTTCTTTATTTAATGACATTACATTTGTTCCTTCCACTAAAATTTCTCCGTCTGTGGGATCGATTAATCTATTTAAATGCCTAATAAGAGTTGATTTTCCAGATCCTGACAAACCCATACAAACAAAAGTTTCTCCTTCTTCTATTTT
>CACJRQ010000008.1 GCA_902595885.1 uncultured Pelagibacteraceae bacterium | reverse complement strand
CTTTTAGAAATTTCAAATAAAGCACCTGGTACAATAGAATTTTTTTTTACCTCAATATCTGCAGCTCTATACTTGCTTCTAAAAGTTAATTTAAAATCTTTTAAATTTATTTTTTTTAAAAAAATACTATCCTTACATCTTCGTTTCATCTGAAAATGGTGAAGATTACTACCATAAGCAAAATACAACATTATCTATCCACTACTTCAATTTTTTTTTCATTAATAAATTTCAAAATTTGTGAATTACAATGATCAATTTTATTTTGATCTTCTGATCTAATTACAATTGATACACCTAATTTACCTGCGTGAAAAAAAGGGTAACTCCCTATCTCAACATCTTGATTATCGTCTTGAACTTTTGTTAAAGAACTAGCTATTTCACTTTCAACAGTTCTTAGACTTATAGTCAGACTTTTAATGGGTTCTCCACCTACTATTCTGTTAGTTAATCCACCCAACATTGACTTCAAAATAGATGGAACTCCTGGTAAAGAATAAACATTCTCAACATTAAAACCTGGGGCGCCACTTGTTGGATTTAAAATCAAATTTGCATTCTCTGGCATCCATGCCATTTTTTGTCTACCTTCAGTAAATTTACCAGGATCATAATATTTTTCTAAAATCCTAAAGGCCTCTTTGTGAGTCTCATACTTTATTCCAAAAGCTTTGGAAACTGACTGAGCAGTAATATCATCATGAGTTGGACCAATACCACCGGTTGTAAAAACATAATCATATGTGGATCTTAAAAAATTTAGTGATTCTACAATTATTTTTTCAACATCTGGAATTACTCTAACCTCTCCAACACTTACACCTATAGAATTCAACCACGTAGCAAGAGTAGATGTATTTGTGTCTTGTGTTCTGCCAGACAAGATCTCATTTCCGATTATTAAAATTGATGCATTAACTTTTGCTTTTTTATTCATATGAAATATATAATTTAAAAATGGAATTTACCAAGTCTTTAGTAAAAGGCCAACTAATCAAACGTTATAAAAGGTTTTTTACTGACGTTAAACTCGATAAAGAAATTGTCACAGCTCACTGTCCAAATACAGGATCAATGAAAGGTTTGTTAAATGAAGGAAATCCAGTTTATTTACTTCCTAATAACGATCCAAAACGAAAGCTTAAATATGGATTAGAAATTATTAAATCTAGAAAAAATTTAGTAGGAGTTAATACTCACATGGCAAATAGAATAGTAGAGCATGGTCTCAAAAATAATCTGATAAACGAACTCAAGGATAGTGATATTATAAAACCGGAGGTTTTTTTTAACAAAGAAACAAGATTTGATTTTTTATTAGAAAAAAAAGGTCAAAAAATCTTTGTTGAAGTTAAAAACGTTACTTTATTTAGAAACAAAGATACCGCTGAATTTCCTGATGCACCAACGGCAAGAGGAATTAAGCATTTATTAACCCTTATTGATGCCATAAATAAAAGTTATAAAACATACTTAATATTTTTAGTTCAAATTCAAAATATGAAATATTTTAAAATAGCTAACGATATAGACAAAGATTATTATAAAACTTATTTAATAGCTAAAAAAGCGGGCGTTAATTTTTTAGCTTATAGATGTGATATAAGTTCTAAAAGAATTTTTATAGATAAAAAATTAAAAATTATTGATGACTGATTATAAGGAAAAATTTGAAAAAATGAGAGTTGCAGGTAACCTCGCTGCAAGAACTTTAGATATGTTAACTGAAAATATTAAGGAAGGGATTTCTACTGATTATATTGATAAATTAGGTTATGAATTTATTAGAGACAATGGTGGCTACTCTGCCCCATTATATTACAGAGGTTTTACAAAATCTTTATGTACATCTTTAAATCATGTCGTATGTCACGGTGTACCCTCTGATAGAATTTTACAAGAAGGTGATGCTATAAACGTTGATGTGACGGCAATTGTTGATGAACATTATGGCGATACCAGTAGAATGTTTTGTATTGGTCAAACTCCTGTAAAATTAAATAACCTTATAGACGCTACCTATGAATCAATGATTAGAGCTATAACAATTTTAAAACCTGGAATTAAATTAGGTGATATTGGTTATACAATTCAATCGTTTGTTGAGGAAAAAGGTTTTTCAGTTGTTAGGGATTTTTGTGGTCATGGAATTAGCACAACATTCCATGAGCCTCCCAATATTCTACACTATGGGAATAAAAACTCAGGTATGGAATTAAAGCCAGGAATGACTTTTACAATAGAACCAATGATTAATTCAGGTAAATATGATGTTAAAATGTTAAACGATGGATGGACAGCTGTTACAAAAGATAAATCTTTATCTGCACAATTTGAACATACGTTAGGAATTACTGAAAATGGTTATGAAATCTTCACAGAATCTGCTAAAGGTTATTCAAAGCCTCCATACTTATAATTAATGATTAAAAGATACTCGCGAAAAGAATTAACTGATATTTGGTCAGAAGAAAATAAATATAAAATCTGGTTAAATGTAGAAGTTGCAGCTGCTGAGGCAATGGAAAAACTTGGACAAATTCCAAGAGGTGTTGCTTCAGTTGTAAGAAAAAAAGCTAGAATTAATGTAAGCAGAATTCATAAAATAGAATCTGAGGTAAAACACGATGTAATAGCTTTTCTAACTTCTGTTACTGAAAAAGCTGGAATTAAAGCTAGATACCTTCATCAGGGTATGACCTCATCTGATGTTCTAGATACTAGTTTTAATATTCAATTGGTCCAATCAGGTAAAATCATTTTAAAAGATATAGATCAAATTTTAAAAGTTTTAAAAAAACAAGCCAAAAAATATAAATTTACACCGTGCATGGGAAGAAGCCACGGTATCCATGCTGAGCCAATTACTTTTGGGTTAAAATTGGCTTCGTTCTATGAGGAATTTAAAAGAAATAGAAAAAGACTAAAAGATGCTATTGAGGAAGTATCAACTTGTGCAATTTCTGGGGCTGTTGGTACATTTGCCAACATTAATCCTAATGTAGAAAAACATGTTGCCAGAAAATTAGGTCTAAAAGTAGAACCAATATCTACACAAGTAATTCCAAGAGACAGACATGCATTTTATTTTTCTGTTTTAGGAATTATTGCAGGTTCAATAGAGAGAGTAGCAGTTGAAATAAGACACTTACAAAGAACTGAGGTTTATGAGCTACAAGAATATTTCTCTAAAAATCAAAAAGGATCCTCCGCAATGCCTCATAAAAAAAATCCTATCTTAAGTGAGAATCTTACCGGTTTAGCTAGAATGGTTAGAAGTTCAGTTTTGCCAGCACTTGAAAACATTGCTCTTTGGCACGAGAGGGATATTTCTCATTCAAGTGTCGAAAGAAATATCGGACCAGATGCTAATATAACAATAGATTTTGCATTAGTTAGACTTACAAATATTTTAGATAATATGATTGTTTATCCAAAAAAAATGCTTGAAAACTTAAATTTAACAAAAGGTTTAATTTTTTCTCAAGAAGTTATGTTGGAATTAACTAAAACAGGATTAAGTAGAGAAAAATCTTACAGATTGGTTCAATCTTATGCAAAAAAATGTTTTTCAGAAAATTTAACTTTAATTGACGTCATTTCATCTGATAAATTTATAAAAAGTAAAATTTCGTCAAAAAAACTAAAATCTATATTTAATTATTCTAAACACTTTAAAAATGTAAATTTTATCTTTAGAAGAGTTTTTAAATAATGAAAAAAGGTAAAAAATTATACGAAGGAAAAGCTAAAATCATTTATGCAACAAATGATAAAAACTTAGTTATTCAATATTTTAAAGATGATGCAACTGCATTTAATAATCAAAAAAAAACTACAATTGAGGGTAAAGGTGTTCTAAACAATAGAATTTCAGAACATATACTTTCTAACCTATCTCAAATAGGAATCAAAAATCATTTAGTTAAAAGATTAAATATGCGTGAGCAAATTATAAAGCTTGTAGAAATAATTCCGATAGAATTTATTGTGAGAAATGTTGCGACAGGTTCAATTACTAAAAGATTGGGCATTGAGGATGGTACTGTTTTAAAAGAACCCCTAATCGAATACTGCTTAAAAGATGACAAGCTTGGAGATCCATTAATATCTGAAGAGCATATTTTAGCTTTTGATTGGGCATCAAAAATAGAAATAGATAAAGTTAAAAAAATGATTTTAAGAATTAATGATTTTATGATTGGGATGTTTAGAGGTGTTGGAATTAAACTTATCGATTTTAAATTAGAATTTGGGAGAGTTAAAATTGATGAAAAAAATGAAATTATTTTGGCAGATGAAATTAGTCCTGATACTTGCAGATTGTGGGACAGTATTACAGAAAAAAAATTAGATAAAGATCGATTTAGAAAAGATCTGGGTGATTTAATTCCAGCCTATACAGAGGTTGCTAAAAGATTAGGTATACTTCATGAACAATCTAATGTTTCAGCAGTAAATGTAACTAAATTATCTTCAGTTAAAAGAAAGAAAAAATGAAAATTTCTGTAATCATTACTCTAAAAAAGGATGTACTTGATCCACAAGGAAAAGTTATTCATCAAACTCTGGATGGAATGGGTTTTCAGGATATTAATGAAGTAAGACAAGGTAAATATTTTGAAATAGACACTAAAGAAACTGATAACGACAAAGCAAAAGCAAAAGTTGAGGAAATGTGTAAAAAACTTTTGGCAAATCTTGTAATTGAAAATTATAAAATTATTGATCCAAAGTAATTAATGAAATCATCAGTTATTACTTTTCCAGGTTCAAATTGTGATAGAGACATGGATGTTGCTCTAAAAAAATATGGATTTAAAAATAAAATGGTTTGGCATGCTGATGCTGAATTACCAAAAAGTGATTTGGTTGTATTGCCAGGTGGTTTTTCATATGGGGACTACTTAAGATGTGGAAGTATGGCATCTAAATCAAAAATAATGCAGTCAGTAATTAATTTTGCAAATTCAGGAGGTATGGTTATGGGCATCTGTAATGGATTTCAAATATTGGTAGAAACTGGTTTAGTTCCAGGTGTTTTGCTTAGAAACAAATATTTAGAATTTATTTGTAAAAATGTTTTTGTAAAAATTAATGATAAAAAAAATAAATATTTTAAAAATGTTGATAACGAAGTTTTAGAATTTCATATCGCTCATAATGAAGGGAATTATTTTTGTACCAATGATCAATTAAAAGAAATTGAAGATAATAATCAAATAGCTATTAACTATTGTGATGAAAATGGAAAAATAGAAGATCAATTTAACCCTAATGGATCCTTAAAAAATATTGCAGGTATATTTAATAAAGAAAAAAATGTTCTAGGTATGATGCCTCACCCTGAAAGAATGATTGATACATCTTTATCAGGTGAGGATGGATCATTATTTTTTAAAAACTTAATAAACAACTTAAAATGATTGTAAACGAACAAGTAGCAGTTGATCACGGTTTAAAGAGAGATGAATACGCTAAAATTTGTGAGCTATTAAAGAGAACTCCCAATATCACAGAGCTAGGTATTTTTTCTGCAATGTGGAATGAACATTGTTCTTATAAATCATCAAGATTACACCTAAAAAAATTACCTACTAAGGGAAAAAAAGTTATTCAAGGTCCTGGAGAAAACGCTGGTGTTATCGATATTGAGGATAATGATGCGATAGTTTTTAAAATAGAAAGTCATAATCACCCTTCATTTATTGAACCATATCAAGGTGCTGCTACCGGTGTTGGAGGAATTATGAGAGATGTATTTACAATGGGCGCAAGACCAATAGCTAACTTGAACTCCATTCATTTTGGGTCACCACAAAATAAAAAAACAAAAAATTTATTAAGAGGTGTTGTTCATGGCATAGGCGGTTATGGAAACTGCATGGGTGTTCCAACAATAGCTGGACAAACAACCTTTGATAGCTCGTATAACGGAAATATTTTGGTCAACGCTATGACATTGGGATTAGTCAAAAAAGATAAGATTTTTTATTCTAAAGCTGCTGGTTTAAATAAACCTGTCATTTATGTGGGTTCTAAAACAGGAAGAGATGGAATTCATGGAGCAAGTATGGCTTCAGCTAGTTTTGATGAAAAAATTGAGGAAAAAAAGCCAACAGTTCAAGTTGGAGATCCATTTACTGAAAAACTTTTACTCGAAGCTTGTCTAGAGTTAATGGCAGGAGACTCAATTATAGCCATTCAAGATATGGGTGCTGCAGGATTAACTTCTTCAAGTATTGAAATGGCTTCAAAAGGAAACCTCGGAATTGAAATCAATTTAAATAAAGTGCCGTGCAGAGAAACCAAAATGACTCCATACGAAATTATGCTCTCTGAAAGCCAAGAAAGAATGTTGATTGTTTTAGAAAACGGTAAAGAAGAACAAGCAAAAAAAATATTTGATAAATGGAATTTAGATTTTGCGGTAATTGGAAAAACGACTAAGTCAAAAAAAATAGAACTTTATTTTGATGAAGAAAAAGTTGCAGATATTCCTGTCAATACATTGGTTGAAAACTCTCCTATGTATGATCGAAAATGGAAAAAAACAAAGTTACCTAAAAAAAATAAAATTAAAAAAGAAGATCTTAAGCATTTAAAAATTATTGATGTTTTAAAAAAAATTTTAGCAAATCCAAATGTATGCAGCAAAGAATGGATTTGGCAACAATATGATCATACTGTAATGGGAGACACTATACAGAAGCCAGGCGGAGACTCAGGGGTTGTAAGAGTTCATGGTACAGATAAAGCTGTTGCTGCTTCGGTAGATTCTTCTGCAATTTATTGTTGGGCTCACCCTTTAACTGGTGGAAAGCAAGTAGTTTGTGAAAGTTTTAGAAATCTTATATCTGTTGGAGCAAAACCTATTGCTATCACGAATTGTTTAAATTTTGGTAGTCCTGAAAATGAAGAAAACATGGGTGAGTTTGTTGAATGTGTTCAAGGTATTGGTGAAGCGAGCGAATATTTAAAATTCCCAGTAGTTTCTGGAAATGTATCTTTCTATAACCAAACGAAAGAGGAAGGTATAAAGCCTACGCCTGCAATAGGTGGGGTTGGGTTAATCAAGAATTATCAGAACATGATCACTATGGATTTTAAAGAAGTTGATAATTTAGTTTTAGTGATTGGAAAAACCGAAGGACATATTGATCAAAGTTTATTTGCAAGAAATATTTTAGATGAAAAAAATGGACCTCCACCTGAGGTAAATCTATTTAATGAAAAAAATAATGGAGAAACTTTACTCAAATTAATTGATAATAATTTAATAAAAAGTGCTCATGATGTTTCTTTAGGAGGCATAATTACTGCAGTATCAAAAATGTGTATTAAAGGAAAAAAAGGAATAAATATTAAAAAACCCAAATATCTAATTAATGAAATAGAATACTTATTTGCAGAAGATCAAGGTAGATACATCGTAGAAATAAACAAAAAAGACTTTAAAAAAGTAACTGAAATATTGAATAAAAATGCAGTCCATTTTGATGAACTTGGCACTATTACTGAAAATAAACTATATATTAATGACAAGACAAAAGTTACAATTGACGAATTATCAACTTCGAATAAAAGTTGGTTGATTAACTATATGAGTAAATAATGGCAATGGATTTAAAAGAAATTGAGAGTTTTATAAAAGAAGCAATGCCAGATGCAATTGTTGAAATACAAGATCTAGCAGGTGATGGAAATCATTATTCAGCTACTGTTACCTCATCTCAATTTTCCGGAAAAAGTAAAATTGAGCAACATAAAATGGTTTACAACTCATTAAAAGGTAGAATGGGCAATGAACTGCATGCTTTAGCAATTAAAACAAAGGAGAGTTAAAATGGATCAACAAACAAATGATTTAATTAAAAATGAAATTGAAAACAACGAAGTTTGTTTATTTATGAAAGGTACACCTGATGCTCCACAATGTGGATTTTCAATGGCTACTTCTAACATTTTAAAAGTTCTTGAAGTAAATTTTAAAGGAGTAAACGTTTTAGAAAATCAAAATTTAAGAGAAGGTATTAAAGTATTTAGTGATTGGCCAACAATTCCTCAACTTTATGTGAAAAATGAATTTATTGGTGGATGTGATATTGTTAAAGAAATGTATGAGAGTGGTGAGTTAGCAAAACTTTTTGAAAGCAAAAATATAAATTTTAAGGCTAAAAGTTAATTATCTAGAATAATATTCAATCACCAGATTAGGTTCCATTACAATTGGATATGGAACTTCTTCAAATTTTGGAATTCTAACAAATTTTAATTTTTTATTTTTCTCATCCATCTGAATATATTCTGGAGTTTCTCTTTCTTTATTTGCTAAAGCAATATCAATTATAGCAAGTTGCTTAGATTTATCTCTTATCTCAATTGAATCTTCTTCTCTAACTAGATAGCTTCCAATATTTACTTTTTTACCATTTACTTTCACATGGCCATGATTGATTAATTGTCTAGCTGAAAAAATTGTTGTTGCAAATTTTGCTCTGTAAATTACAGCATCTAATCTTCTTTCAAGAAGACCAATTAAATTTTCACCAGTATCACCTTTAAGCATTACTGCTTTTTTGTAAATATTTCTAAATTGTCTCTCGTTAATGTTGCCATAATATGCTTTTAATTTTTGCTTTGCTTGAAGCTGTATTCCATAATCAGATGGTTTTGATGTTTTTGTTTGACCATGTTGTCCAGGTCCATAGGCTCTTGTGTTAAAAGGGCTCTTTGGTCTTCCCCAAAGGTTTACTTTTAATCTTCTATCTACTTTATGTTTAGAGTTTAATCTTTTTGTCATTTAATAGTGGGCTTTATAAACTTACTCATCATTTTGTCAATCAACGTTTTTTACCTAAACTTGCAAATACTCCTGATAAAATACGTGTTTCTTTGGATGATAATTCCATCCTATAAAAAATATTTCTCAAGTTTTCAAGCATTATCGGTTTCTTTTCTTTTGATTTAAAGAAATTAATCTCTTCAAGATTCTGTATACAAAGATTTGACATAGCAACTATCTCTTTTTTTGATGCTGATTTAACTTTATTAGATTTTTTATAAGAAGATACTTTTGAATTAATTATATTTGATACATATTGTGCAATTATTATTAAGCTGTGAGACAGATTTAATGACCTAAAATCAGGATTAGTTGGAATTTGAAGAGTATAATTGGCATAACTTATTTCGTTATTTGATAAACCTGATGCCTCTGACCCAAATAAAAAAGCTACTTTTTTTCTATAATTAAGTTTTTTTAAATCTTCTAACTGAATATGTTTAATGTTTTTATTTCTAAATCGCGCAGATGTTGCAATTACAATATCTATATTCTTCAAAGATTTTTCTAAACTTTCAAAATTCTTTGCTTTATTGATTATGTTTTTTGCACCTACAGATGTTGCTAAAATTTTATCATTAGGAAATATTGGTTTAGGATCAATAATAATAAGTTTATTAAAATTAAAATTTTTCATTCCTCTTGCACACGCTCCAATATTTTCTGAGAGTTGCGGTTTGTGCAAAATAAAAGAAATATTATTAACAGACATTAATCTATGCCATGATTTCTGTTATAATTGGAAATAGCTGATGGTTTTATATCAATTAAATATTTAGGGTCTACTGTCCAAATAGAAACTTTTAATGGATAACATTTTGCTACATCAGAAGAATGTTCGGAACCACAATCACCACCTGGACAAGCAGAAAGTGCGCCTAATAAATCTGTTTCGGCAAAAAACTCTAAATAATCACCAGGTCTAACAGGACTTGCCTTCATAAAGTATTGTTTAGTATCATTGGTAAATCCGGTTAACATAAAAACATTTAATACATCATGAACTATTTTTTCTGCGTGTTCTAATTCAACATTTTTTTCTTTAACTAAAGCTCTTGTTAAATTTGAATGACAACAATAATGATAATCATTATCGCTCAAAAGTTTTGATGTATAAGGATCACAACGTGTCCCAATCACATCATGAACGGATCCTCCATCTTTATCATAATCATACCAATCTAAAGTATCCCAGGTTATTGTTGCTAAGGATCTAAGATAGGGAAAACTACTAAACATTTTATCCCCTACAGAAAGATGCGTTCCATAGAGTGCTCTTGTTTTTCCTGAATAAAATTTCTCTTCTAAATTATTTAAATTAAATAAATTTAAATCTCCTACTTGAGGCCCATCTAAACTCTCAATTCTAAAAAACTCACCAAATTTAACCTCAAAAGTTTTTGCATCTCTAGGAGGTATTATAACTTCATCTTTTTTAACCAAATTTTCTCGGGCAGAATGTAAAATACCTAAATTTTTTTCTTCAATACTGGTATTTGGATAACAAACTATTGGTTTTGCGCCTATTCTACTTTTTAAATCAGATGGTTTTTCTGAAAATTTTTTAATTTTCATCCTTACAAACTTCCAGGTGCTTTGTCCTTAAATAACTTGTAATCTAAACTATCAACTAGAGCTTTGAAAGAAGCATCAATGATATTTGGTGACACTCCAATAGTAAACCAATTAACACCCTTTGAGTCTGTGCTCTCTATACTTACTCTTGTTACAGCTTCTGTGCCAGTATTTAAAATTCTAACTTTATAATCAACCAATCTTAAATCTTTTAAATATTCTGAATATTTTGCAAGTTTATTAACATTCTTTCTAATTGCATTATCAAGAGCATTAACAGGTCCGTTTCCTTTTCCTTCACACAAAATCTTATTTCCATCTACTTCCAATTGAGCTTTTGCGTAAGAAACAATTTCACCTGCATTATCTTTCTTTACCGAAACATCATATTCGTTAATGGAAATATATCTTGGTATCTCCCCCATCAATCTTCTAGCTAATAACTCAAAAGATGCGTCAGCACCATCATAACTATAACCAATAAACTCTCTATCCTTAACTTCTTCCAAAAGTTTTTTTATTTTTGGATCACTTTTTTCTACATTTATTCCTATAAGATTCAGTCTAGACATAATGTTTGATTGTCCAGACTGATCTGAAACAACTATATTTCTTGAATTTCCAATCTCTTCAGGATTAACATGTTCGTAGGTTTTAGGATCTTTTTGAACAGCCGAAACATGCATTCCACCTTTATGTGAAAAAGCAGAGGCCCCAACATAAGGCAAGTGTTTGTTTGGCTTTCTATTTAATAATTCATCTAATAATCTTGAACATTGAGTTAATTTTTTTAAGTTTTCACGTTTGATATTTAATTCATAATTTTCATAAAAATCCTTTTTTAAAAAAAATGTTGGTATTAATGAAACTAGATTTGCATTTCCACATCTTTCACCTAAACCATTTAAAGTCCCCTGAACTTGTCTAACACCTGCTTGAACAGCAACTAAACTATTTGCTACTGCATTTTCGGTATCATTATGAGCGTGAATTCCTAAATTTTTACCTGGAATATGTTTAATAACTTCTTTAACAATTCTAGCTACTTCATGAGGAAGGGTTCCGCCATTAGTATCACATAAAACAATCCATCTAGCACCATTATCATATGCTGCTTTTAGACAAGAAATTGCATACTCAGGATTTGATTTGTACCCATCAAAGAAATGTTCCGCATCAAACATAAATTCTTTGCCAGATTTAACTATATGTTTTGCACTTTCTCTAATATTTGAAAGATTTTGATCATTCGAAATACCAAGAGCAACATCAACTTGAAAATCCCATGATTTACCAAACAGACATACTGAAGAACTATTTGAATTTATTAATGATGATAGCATTGGATCATTCTCAGCGCTATGTTCAGTTTTTTTTGTCATACCAAAAGCAGTCAATTTTGCGGATTTAAAATTATGATCCTTATTAAAAAATTCAGTATCTGTAGGATTTGCCCCTGGCCATCCACCTTCTATATAATCAACACCCAAAGTATCAAGAGAAGATGATATCTTTTCTTTATCATCAATTGAAAAATCTACACCTTGAGTCTGTGCGCCATCACGCAGTGTTGTATCAAATATATATAACCGATCTTTACTCATTTAAATTTCCAGATCGTTTTACCATCTTTATCTTCTATTAAAACACCTTTGTCTAAAAGATCGTCTCTTATTTTATCTGCTTCCTCATAATTTTTATTATCTCTAGCTTCATTTCTCTGATTAATTTTAATTAAAATTTCATTTTCAGAAATTGATACTTTGCTTTTCTTAAATTTAAGCCAATCCTCTTTAGTTTCGTTCAATAATCCAATAAAATGACAAGCAGAAATGAAAAGTCTTTTATCTTCATCTGAACCTTTTGATGCTCTCTCGTATAATTTATGCAAATTAGCGATATAGCCTGGTGTATTTAAATCATCGAGAAGAGGTTTAAGGATTTCATCTGAAATTTTAAGTTTTGTTTCTATGTTTAAAAAAACATTATACCATTTACTAATTGTATTTTCACAGTCTTCTAAAAGTTTATCATTCCAATCAAGTGGTTGTCGATAATGTGCACTCATTAAAGCCAATCTTAAAACTTGACCGCTTCGATTGTTTCTGAAATCTTTTATTTTTAAAATGTTTCCTTGAGATTTTGCCATTTTTTCATTAGATATTGTTATAAAAGCATTGTGCAACCAATAATTAGCAAATACTTTGCTATCATTTGCACATCTGGATTGAGCTATTTCATTTTCATGATGAGGAAATAACAAATCAACACCACCTCCATGTACATCAAATTCTTTTCCTAAATATTTTTTAGACATTGCTGAACATTCTAAATGCCAACCGGGTCTTCCTTTTCCCCAAGGTGAGTCCCATGATGGCTCATCTGTTTTTGATGGTTTCCATAAAACAAAATCTTCAGAATTTTTTTTATTATCACTTACTTCAATTCTTGATCCTGCAACCAATTCTTCTAACTTTTTGTTTGATAACTGCCCATAATCTTTAAATTTTTTTACTTCAAAATAAACATGCTTCTCATTTTCGTATGCAAATCCTTTTTTAATTAATTCAGAGACCATTTCTATCATCTCAGAAATATGCTCTGTTGCTTTAGGCTCATGATTAGGTTTTTCACAATTTAAATAAATACAATCTTCGTTAAAACTTTGAGTAATTTTTTTTGTAAGATCTGAAATTGAAATATTATTTTCCTTTGATGATTTTATTATTTTATCATCTACATCTGTAATATTTCTTACATAGGTTACTTTTTGATATTTATTTTTTAAAATTTTAAAAAGAATATCAAAAATAACTACCGGTCTCGCATTGCCAATATGTGGATCATCATAAACAGTTGGGCCACAAACATACATTCTTACATTTTTTTTATCCTGTGGAATAAATTTTTCTTTTTTGTTGGTAAGATTATTTGTTAAAAAAATATCTAAACTCATAGTTGAAGAGATATACTTAAATTATAGATTTGTGAATCTATTTGATTAATTTGGAATTATGCATACCGGAATTGGCTCCATTTTATGCATATTTTGTTTTCTAATATTTTCGTATTTAATACGATTCGGAGAATTTGGATTCTCCATAGCTTCTTCTAATTCATTATATTTTAATCCAAGTTGACCTTCATCAGTTCTACCGTCGTCCCATAATCCGTCAGTTGGAGGTGCATCTATAATCTCTTGTAAAATCCCAAGTTCTTTACCTAATTCCCAGACTTGAGTTTTATTACAATCGGCTATTGGTGAAATATCAACTCCACCATCACCATATTTTGTATAAAATCCAACTCCAAAATCCTCAACTTTATTTCCTGTTCCTACCACGATACCTTTGTTTGCTGCCGCTACCTGGTAAAGGGTGGTCATTCTTAATCTAGCTCTTGAATTAGCCATACCATGCTCACTATCAAATTTAGATAAGCTGGTATTAAACGCTGAAAATAACTCATCTAAATTTATTGTATGAGCCTCAACATTTTTAAAATTTTTTACTAACCATTCCTGATGCTTTAAACTTAAATCATGTTGATGGGATTTTTGTTTTATAGGCATAGATAAAACAATGGTTTTTAAACCAGTCATTGCACTAAGTGTGCTTGATACTGATGAATCTATTCCTCCAGAAATACCAATTACTAAAGACTCCGCCTTCGTTGGCATATTATTTACATAATTTTTAATCCAAGAAGATATAAATTTCACTTTTTCTGAAGTATCCATAATTTTAAAATATTTATTATTAATATTTTTACAATGTATTAAGATGCCGCTCTATCTGCATTTTTTGAATATGAGCTATTCTTTTTTATCTCATCAGATATTAAAAAAGCTAATTCTAAAGCTTGATTTCCATTAAGTCTTGGATCACAATGAGTATGGTATCTAGAAGATAAATCTTTTTCAGATATTTTTTGAGCACCTCCAATACACTCTGTAACATTTTGACCTGTCAGTTCGATATGAAGACCACCTGCATAACTTCCTTCACTTTGATGACATGCAAAAACTTCTCTTACTTCTTTTAAAACACTATTGAACGGTCTTGTTTTGAAACCTGTTGCTGCTTTAATTGTGTTACCATGACAAGGATCGCATGACCAAATCACATTTAATCCCTCTTTTTTTATCGATCTAATTAATTTTGGTAAAAATTTTGAAACATTGTCTGCTCCAAATCTAGAAATTAAAGTAATTTTACCTTTTTCATTGTTTGGATTTATACGATTACAAAGATTTATTAAATCATCAGATTTTAAAGTTGGTCCACATTTAATACCTATTGGATTTTCTATGCCTCTGCAAAATTCAACGTGACCACCATCTAATTGTCTTGTTCTATCTCCAATCCAAACAAAATGAGCTGAAGTGTCATGATTCTCACCAGTAGTAGAGTCTGTTCTTGTCATAGACTCTTCAAAAGGTAGTAATAAAGCTTCATGTGATGTCCAAAAATTTACTGTATACAATCTATTGTTAAAATCTGAAGTAATTCCACATGCTCTCATGAAAGCTATAGCATCAGCAATCTTATCTTCAAGATCTTTAAATTTTTTAGCTTGTGGACTTTTTTTAATATAATCTAAATTCCATAAATGCACTTTGTTTAAATCTGCAAAACCTCCTTTTGAGAAAGCTCTAATAAGATTAAGAGTTGCAGCTGATTGTGAATAAGCTTTAAACAATCTTTTAGGATCTGGAACTCTGGCTTTTTCAGTAAATTCCATAGCATTTATGTTGTCACCTAAATAACTTGGCAACTCTACTCCATTTTTTATTTCAGTAGGAGCACTTCTAGGTTTTGAAAACTGTCCAGCTATTCTTCCAACTTTAACAACTGGTAAAGATGCTGAATAAGTCAAAACTAATGCCATTTGCAACATCAGTTTAAATGTATCTCTTATATTATCTGGATTAAATTCTGCAAAACTTTCTGCACAGTCTCCACCTTGAAGTAAAAAAGCTTTACCATCTACGACATCAGCTAACTGACTTTTTAGATGTCTTGTTTCACCTGCAAAGACTAATGGAGGAAATGTTCCAATCTTATCTAAAACTTTATCCAGTTCTTTTTTGTCTGGATAATCAGGTATGTGTTTTACAGGGTATTTTCTCCAACTATTTTTTTTCCAACTTTTCATGTTCAACTCATGATTGTTTTAGCAAACATAAATAAATTTTCAACATTCTTAGGTTAATAAAATAACTTAAAAGCTAAAATTCCTATAAATTCCCTAAAAAAAAGATCAACTGAACGTAAATTACTGCTAATACTAAAATGTTGATAAAAATTTATTAACGAGAAATTATCTCCATATCTAAAATCCACAGCATAAGGTGTTAATTTAATATTCATTTGTTTTGCTATCAACATTGTACGCTTCATATGAAAAGCAGAGGTAATCAAGACATTGTTCTTATCTAAATCAATGATTTTTTTTAACTCTGTCAAATTTTCAATTGTATTTCTTGTATTGTTAATAAAATTTACTCTTGTAATATCAAAAGCAACATCATTATAAAAATTTTTAGCAACAAATGTTTCATCAATTTTATGCTTTTTCAAATTACCATCACCACCTAAAAAATAAATTTTTGCATTACTATTTTCGTTTGCAAGTTTAATGCTTGCAATTAATCTTTCTGAACTATTATTTAAATTTAACTTTTTAGTAGTATGTGTTAGGTAAATATTTTCTGAACCTGCTAAAATAACTATATTGTCAATATTATTTATTTTTTGTTGAACCAAATAATCCTTCTCTAAATATTTTAATCCAAATTTTCCTAGTGGTAAGATGGTTGTAGTTAATAGTAAAAAAATATTAAAAATAACAAAAATTTTTATTTTTTTTTTACGATAAAAAAAATTTAATAAAGTACCTAAAATTATTAAAAAAAATATTAAATTTGTTAAATTTAAAAGTGGAGCTAAAATTTTTGATAAATAAAAATACAATTTTACTCAACAGTTACTGACTTTGCTAAATTTCTAGGCTTATCAATATCGTATCCTTTTTTAAGAGCGGAATAATAAGCAAGTTTTTGAAGTGGAATTGTTAAAAGAAAAGGAAGCAAATCATCATTAGTATTTTCTACTTCTATTGTTTCCCAAATATTTTCTGAAAATATTTCATCTTTACTTTTATTTGTAATTAATAAAACTTTAGCACCTCTTGCAATTACCTCTTGCATGTTTGAAATTGTTTTTTTGTAATAATTATCCCTTGGCGCCAAAACAACAACTGGCATACCCTCTTCTATAAGAGCTAATGGACCATGCTTCATTTCACCAGCTGGATATCCCTCTGCATGAACATAAGAAAGTTCCTTGAGTTTTAAAGCACCTTCTAAAGCTATTGGATATGAAAATCCTCTTCCTAAAAACATTGAACCCTTTGCATCATTAAATGTTGATGAAATAGCTTGAATATCATTATCACGTAACAATGTTTTTTCAATTAAGCTAGGTAAAGCTTTTAAATCTTTTATTTTTTCATGATAAATACTCTGATCAATTTCTTTTCTAAGATGACCTAATTTTAGAGCCAAGATATAAAGTACTAGTATCTGACCTAAAAATGCTTTTGTAGATGCCACACCAATTTCTGGACCGCAATGTATCGGTAATACAAAGTTCGAGTCTCTTGCAATTGAACTTTCTATTACATTCACAATTGAACAGGTTTTCATTTTATTTTTATTACATAAATCTAAAGCTGCATAAGTATCTGCAGTCTCACCTGATTGTGAAACAAATACATATAAAGTTTCTTTTTTGAATCTATTCTTCCTATATCTAAACTCTGAAGCTATATCGATACTTACATCTAAATTTGTTAATTCTTCAAACCAATATTTTGCCATTAAACATGAATGATAGGCTGTTCCACATCCGATTAACGTTATGGACTTAATATCTGTTATTTTCCAAGGGAAATTGAGAATATTTATGTCTTTATTTACAACATCAACATACTCTTTAATGCCAGTCTTGATTGTATTTGGTTGCTCCTCAATTTCTTTAGCCATAAAATGTTTATATTCACCTTTATCATAGTTTGTTTCATCTGATGATAGTTCTAATATCTTTTTATTTATTTTAACTCCTTCATCATTAAAAAAATTAACCTGATCTTTTTTAACTAAACAGAATTCACCATCATCGAGATACGTAATTTTATTTGTCATCGATTTTAAGGCGTAGGAATCTGAACCTAAATAATTTTCATTTGGTCCATAACCTACTGCTAAAGGGGAGCCTCTTCTAGCGCCAACAATTAAGTCAGGCATGTCTTTAAATACTATTCCAAGAGCAAAACTACCATGAAGTTGCTTTAATGTTTTGGTAATTGCCTCTTCTATTTCTGAAGTTTTTAAATTTTCAGTTATTAGATGGACTATTACCTCCGTGTCAGTTTGAGATTTAAAATTATGTCCTTTATTTATTAAATATTTTTTTAGTATTGTTGAATTTTCTATAATCCCATTGTGTACAACAGAGACGTTGTGAGAAGAATGGGGATGAGCATTAACACTATTAGGAATACCGTGGGTAGCCCATCTTACATGACCAATACCTATATTTCCTTTTAAATTTTTCAAATCAAAATTTAATTCTAGATTATCTACCCTGCCCTCAGATTTTACTTCATTAATTTCGCCATTATATAACGTAGCTATACCTGCTGAATCATAACCCCTATACTCTAATTTTTTTAGTGAATTAATTATACTTACTGAAACTGGTTTATTGCTAGAGATACCTATTATTCCACACATAAATTATTTTCTTCTTTTGTAATTTTTAATTTCAATTTGTAAAGCTCTTGTTAAAGCTAATGAATTTTTTTTGACGTCTTTTGTTATAACAGAGCCTGCTCCTATAATGCTATCATTATTTATTGTTACAGGAGCAACTAAAGATGAGTTTGAGCCAATAAATACTTTATCCTTAATTTTTGTTTTGCTTTTTTTAACACCATCATAATTACAAGTTATTGTACCAGCTCCAATATTTACATTTTTTCCTAAATCGCTGTCTCCAACATAAGAAAGGTGATTAACTTTTGTTTTTTTTCCTACAACACTTTTTTTAATTTCAACAAAATTACCTATTTTAGATCCTTCTTTTAAAATTGTTTCTGGTCTTATTCTGGCATACGGACCAATTTCTACTTTATTTTCAATTTTACAAGACTCTAAATGAGAAAATGATTTTATAATGACATTGTTACCAATTTTAACTTTAGAACCAATAACCACATATGGCTCTATAATTACATTGTTACCAATTTTAGTATCTTTTGAAAAAAATACAGTCTCTGGACCTATCATTTTAACACCAGATTTAACAAATTTATTTCTTAATTTTTTTTGATTTGAATCTTCCATTTTTAAATTATTTACATTAAGTATAAGACTTGATTAATTCACAATTTATTTCTTTAAAATACTTTAATAATGAAACAAAAATTTACAATTTTATTTGATTTAGACGGCACTTTGATAGATACAGCACCAGATTTAATTCGTGCTCACAATCATGTCATGAAAAAATTTGGTTACCCCACAAAAACTTTAAAAGAATTAAAAAATGCTGTTGGTAAAGGTGCAAAAGCCATGATGTCTAAAGCCAATGGAGAGTGGAAATGGTTTGATGAGAAAATTAAAAATAAAATGACAGATGAATTTTTATCTTATTATGGGAATAACATTCTCCATGAAAGTAAGTTAATTAATGGTGTAAAAGAATTTTTAAATTGGTGTAAAAAAGAAAATATTTCTATGGCTGTATGTACTAATAAAACTGAATATTTAGCAGTAGATCTTTTAAAAAAAATTGGAATCTATGATTATTTTGATTACGTTGCTGGATATAATACTTATGAATATTGCAAACCAGACCCAAGGCATTTAACAACTACTATTGAAATTTTAGATGGTGATAAAAATAAATCATTAATGATCGGTGACAGCGAAACAGATGCCAATGCTGCTAAAGCTGCTGAAATACCAATAATTTTATTAAAATATGGATATACCGAAAAAAAGTCTGAAGAAATTTATCATAATCACTTAGTAAAAGACTTTGTAGGTATTGAAAAAATAATATCTAAATATCTTTAATATTGATTAATTTTTTTTAACTATTAAAACAAAATTACTAATAAGGAGATATTTTGTTATTACACACAATCAAAGTTTATCCATCAAAAATACATCTTCCAAAGAAAAAACAATTAGCATGGAAAATTGCAGAAATCGCAAGTGACAATGCAAAATTAAATAAAGACTCGATTGATATGGTTATCAATAGAATTATTGATAATGCATCTGTAGCAATTGCTTCTTTAAACAGAAAACCTGTAATTACTTCCAGAGAAATGGCGCTTAAACATTTTAGAAAAAATGGTGCAACTCTATTTGGAGTAAGCTCAAAATTAAAATTTGATTGCGAATGGGCTGCTTGGTCAAATGGAACTGCTGTAAGAGAATTAGATTTTCATGATACTTTTTTAGCTGCTGACTATAGTCATCCAGGTGACAATATCCCTCCTTTGATAAGTGTAGCGCAACAAAATAAAAAAAATGGTTTAGATTTGTTGAGAGGAATTATTACTGCTTATGAAATTCAGGTAAATTTAGTTAAAGGAATTTGTTTACACAAACATAAAGTGGATCATATTGCACATTTAGGACCAAGCGTTGCCGCTGGATTAGGTGCAATGTTAAAATTGAATACTGAGACTATTTATCAGGCTGTTCAACAAGCACTTCACACAACGATTTCTACCAGACAATCAAGGAAAGGAGAAATTTCAAGCTGGAAAGCCTTTGCTCCTGCTCATGCGAGCAAACTTGCTATTGAAGCAGTGGATAGAGCAATGAGAGGTGAAGGTGCTCCTAGTCCAATTTATGAAGGTGAAGATAGTGTGATTGCAAGAATATTGGATGGTAAAAAGGCAAATTACAAAGTTCCTTTACCAAAAAAAGGAGAGAGTAAAAAAGCAATTTTAGAAACATATACAAAAGAATATTCTGCGGAATATCAATCTCAAGCTTTAATAGATCTTGCAAAAAAACTTAAAAAAAAAATTACAAATCTAAATCAGATCAAAAAAATTGATATTTTTACCAGTCATCATACGCATTATGTTATAGGGACAGGCGCTAATGACCCACAAAAAATGGATCCTAATGCTAGTAGAGAAACCTTAGATCATTCTATAATGTATATCTTTGCTGTAGCTTTAGAAGATGGAGATTGGCATCATGTTAAATCTTATACAAAGGCAAGAGCTAATAAAAAAAGTACTATAAAAATTTGGAGATCAATAAAAACATATGAAGATAAACAATGGACAAAAAAATATCATGATCCAAATCCCAAAAATAAATCATTTGGAGCCAAAGTGGTTGTAACTTTAAATAATGGAAAAAAGATTACTGAAAAATTAGATAGAGCAGATGCTCATCCGTATGGCGCCAGACCATTCAAAAGAAAAAATTATATAAATAAATTTTTAACTTTAACTAAGGGTATTTTGGATAAAAATGAAAGTAATCGTTTTTTAAAAACTGTTCAGAAATTAAGAAATCTTAAATCGGGTCAATTGGATAAGTTAAATATTGAGATAAAAAAAAGTAAATTAAAACAAAATAATAAAAAAGGAATTTTTTAATGCACTTTGTAGATAAAGAGCCTAGTCAAAAAAGAGCAGATTTTGATCAAAAATTAAAATCGAATAAAATATTAAGAGTTCCAGGTGCTTATAATCCTCTTACGGCAAAATTAATTGAAGAAATTGGATATGATGCGGTCTATGTGTCTGGTGGAGTAATGGCTAATGATCTAGGATTTCCTGATATTGGGTTAACAACACTACAAGATGTTAGTACAAGATCATATTTAATTTCGAGAGTTACAAATCTTCCAACAATTGTTGATATAGATACAGGATTCAAATCATGCAAAGAAACAATAGAAACATTTGAAGAATTTGGAATAACGGGAGTTCACTTAGAAGATCAAATTGAGAGAAAAAGATGTGGGCATCTTGACAATAAAGAACTTATCTCAACTGAAAAAATGGTAAAAAAAATAAAAGAATGTGTTAACAGTAAGAAAGATAAGAATTTTAAAATTATTGCTCGCTCAGATGCTAAAAGTGTTGAGGGAATTGATAAAATGATAGAAAGATGTAAGGCCTATATAGATGCTGGTGCTGAAATAATATTCCCAGAAGCATTAAGTGATGAAAAAGATTTTGAAAAAGTTCGTAAAGAATTATCTGTTTATCTGTTAGCTAATATGACTGAATTTGGTAAATCAAAATTATTTAATTATAAAGAATTAGAAAATTTTGGTTATAATATTGTAATTTATCCTGTAACCACTCAAAGATTAGCAATGAAAAATGTGGAAGATGGTTTGAGAGACATTTATGCAAATGGACACCAGAATAATATAATAGATAAAATGCAATCAAGAAAAAGGCTTTATGAATTAGTAGATTATGAAAAATATAATTCATTAGATGAAAAAATTTATAATTTTAGTACGGAAGGACACGAATAATGAGTGATGACATTAAAAAAGGTTTACTTGGTATTGTTGTAGATGAAACTGAAGTATCAAAAGTAATGCCTGAAATTAATTCCCTTACATATAGGGGGTATGCTGCTCAAGATTTATGTGAATATTGTAGATTTGAAGAAGTCGCGTATTTAATTTTAAATAAAGACCTACCGAATACTATCCAATTAAGAAAGTTTGAAAAAGAAGAGAGAAATAATAGAGAATTAACTAAAAATTTATATGAAATAATAAAACATATGCCTAAAAAATCACATCCTATGGATGTTGCAAGAACAGCTGTCAGTGTTATGGGTTTAGAAGATAAAGAAACAATAGACTCCTCACCTGAAGCTAATATGAGAAAGGCGTTAAGAATATTTGCTAAAACTCCAACTGCATTAGCTGCATTTTATAGAATTAGAAAAGGAAAAAAAATTATAAAACCAAAAAAAACATTAACTTTTGCTGAAAACTTTTTTTATATGTGTTTTGGAAAAGTACCACAAAAGGAAATAGTTAAAGCTTTCGATGTGTCTTTAATTTTATATGCTGAGCATAGTTTTAATGTTTCGACTTTTACTGCAAGAACAATCACTAGCAGCTTATCAGATATTCACGGAGCAATTACTGGTGCAATCGCAAGCTTAAAAGGGCCACTTCATGGTGGAGCAAATGAAGAAGTGATGCATATGATGAATAAAATTAAAAAACCTCATAATGCACTTAAGTGGATTAATAACGCTCTTAAAAATAAAGAAGTTGTAATGGGTTTTGGTCATAGAGTTTATAAATCAGGAGACTCTAGGGTACCAACCATGAGAAAATATTTTGGCAAAGTCGCTAAACTTAAAAAAGATAAAAACTTTGAAAAAATCTACGATATTGTTGAAAAAGTAATGATTAAAGAAAAAAATATTTATCCCAATGTAGATTATCCTACTGGACCTACTTATCACTTGATGGGTTTTGATACAGATTTCTTCACACCGATATTTGTTATTTCAAGAATTACTGGCTGGTCCGCACATATAATGGAGCAACATGCAGCAAATAAACTTATACGTCCGCTTGCTAAATATAAAGGGAATAAACATAGAAAAGTAATGGAATTAAACTATAGATAATTTTTAAGTTAATTTTCTTTTTTCCAATCTTTAATATCTAAATACTTATCATTAATAATTTCACTTACCTTTTCCTTAAATTCTTCTGCGTAAGGTGAAACTGATATTAAGACCTCAGAACTATTAAATCTTGCCTCTCTTACACTGATTATTACTACTCTATTATTATCTCCAACGTAATTTAAAATACTTGTTTCACCTCTTATGGTAGTTTGCTCTTTCCACCCAAAATCTTCAATATTATTTACATAAAAGTTAAATACTGACGGTTTTGCTTCAGGTACATTCAAAGCTATTTGGCCACTCCAAGATTTTCCTTCACCTAAAATTAGACTTTTTTCAATATTTATTTTCGAATTTTTTAAAAAAGGAATATCATTTATTCTCAATAAAGTAATTTCTTCAATATTTTCTGCATCACTAGATAAGTTTAAATTTCCTGAAGAACAACCGGTCAAATAAATAAAGATAAAAGCTCCAAAAGTTAAATATATTATATATTTAATAAATTTTTTTGATACTTTAAATATTAAAAAAAGCAGAAAAATTAGTCCTATTAAAATAAATAAAAATTCAATATTTAATAAACTGCTATCCATCAATTAACTAAATGCTTCTGCCCAAGTACCTTGGGTTGATGCTTTAGAATATTCAGTTGCACGACCTTCAAAAAAGTTCATATGTTCAACAGCATTAAGCATTGTATCTAACCAAGTTAGTGGATTTTTTTGAACATCATAAATTGGCTCTAATCCTAATTGGTCAAGTCTTCTATTTGCAATAAATCTAATATAGTCTTTTACTTCTTGTCCTGTTAAGCCCTCCATTGGACCCATCTCAAAAGCTAGGTCAATGAAAGCATCTTCATGCTCAACAATAATTCTACAAGCTTCATAAAGTTCTTTTTTTAATTTAGGTGTCCAAATCTCAGGATTTTCTTTTATAAACTCCTTAAAAATTCTAATCATAGAATTACAATGGAGTGTTTCGTCCCTTACAGACCAAGTAACTATTTGTCCCATTCCTTTCATTTTGTTATGTCTAGGAAAATTTAATAAAATAGCAAAACTTGCGAAAAGTTGTAATCCTTCGGTGAAAGCACTAAAAACAGCTACAGTTTTTGCAATATCTTCTTTTGAATTTACATTGAAGCCTTGCATGTAGTCATACTTATCTTTCATCTCCTTGTATTTCATGAAAGCTGAATATTCTGACTCTGGCATACCAATAGTATCTAAAAGATGAGAGTATGCTGCAACATGAACTGTTTCCATTGCAGCAAAAGCTGTCATCATCATTAAGACTTCTGTTGGTTTGAAAACAGTTGTATAATGTCTCAAATAACAATTATTAACTTCTACATCGGCTTGAGTAAAAAATCTAAAAATCTGAGTAAGTAAGTTTTTTTCTGGTTGTGATAAGTTTTTTTGCCAATCTCTTACGTCATCGCCAAGAGGGACTTCTTCTGGCAACCAATGAATTCTTTGCTGAGTCAACCATGCATCGTAACACCATGGATATCTAAAAGGTTTATAAACTGGGTTTTCTACAAGTAGACCCATTTTTTTTGGTTGAATAATTTCTTTATTAATTTTTTCTGCTACTGACATGATAGACACTCCTCGTACTCTGGTTCTTCGCTAGAAGGTTGATTTTTAGATTTATAAACATTAGCTGTAATATCAGTTGATTTAGCATCATTAATATTTTCAGCACGTTGTATTGATTTTGATCTACAATAATAAAGGCTTTTTAAGCCTTTCTTCCAAGCATCAAAATGAATTTTATGTAATTCTTTCTTATGTACATCAGCTGGTAAAAACAAGTTTACTGATTGAGCTTGAGAAATGAATGGAGTTCTGTCTCCACTTAGTTCAACTATCCAATTTTGGTTAAGCTCAAAGGCTGTTTTAAATACATCTTTTTCGAGATCTGTAAGAAATTCCAAATGATTTACAGATCCTTGGTTAGTGGTAATAGTAGACCAAGTTTCATCATCATTTTTACCATGACTTTCAAGTATTTCTTCCAAATAACGATTTCTAACGTTGAATGATCCTGAAAGTGTTTTATGGGTATAACTATTTGCAGCAACAGGTTCTACTCCTGGAGAGGCGCCACCACAGATTATTGAAATAGAGGCTGTTGGAGCTATTGCTGTCTTATTTGAAAATCTTTCATTGTAACCGTACTCAGCTGCATCAGGACAAGCACCTCTTTCCGCAGCTAAATCCTTAGAAGCTTGATTAACTTTCTCATGAATATTTTTAAATATTTTTTTGTTCCATGATTTTGCCATTACAGATTCGAGTGGAATTCTATTTTTTTGTAAAAACGAATGAAAGCCCATTACACCCAATCCAACACTTCTTTCTCTCTCTGCTGAATATTTTGCATCTTTAAACTGATCAGGTGCTTTATTAATAAAATCTGACAATACGTTATCTAAAAATCTCATCACATCATTAATCATATCTGGATCATCTTTCCACTCTTCATACTTTTCTAAATTTAAAGAAGATAAACAACATACAGCTGTTCTATCTCTTCCATCTTTATCAATCCCTGTAGGCAAAGTTATTTCACTACACAAGTTAGAAGTTTTAACTGTAAGATTTGCCAATTTATGATGTTGTGGAATTTGTCTATTAACAGTATCAATATAAATTATATATGGCTCACCTGTTTCAATTCTAGCAGTTAACAACCTTATCCATAAATTTCTTGCAGAAATAGTTTGTTGAACACTTCCATCAGCAGGACTTTTTAATGCCCACTGCTCGTCTGTTTCCACTGCTCTCATGAAAGCATCAGAAATCAAAACTCCATGATGTAAATTTAATGCTTTTCTATTTGGATCTCCCCCTGTTGGTCTCCTCATCTCTATAAATTCTTCAATCTCAGGATGATCAATTGGAAGATAACAAGCTGCAGATCCTCTTCTTAATGAACCTTGGCTAATTGCCATTGTTAATGAATCCATAACTTTAATAAATGGAATTATTCCTGAGGTCTTTCCAACTTTTCCAATTTTTTCCCCAATGGATCTTAAATTACCCCAATAACTTCCGATACCACCACCTTTTGCAGCAAGCCAAACATTCTCGCTCCAAAGATCTAAAATTCCACCCAGGCTGTCTGAAGCTTCATTTAGAAAACATGAAATTGGTAAACCTCTTTTAGTTCCGCCATTTGATAAAACTGGAGTAGCAGGCATAAACCAAAGGTTACTAATATAGTTGTAAATTCTTTGTGCATGTAAGTTATCATCAGAGTATGTACTAGCTACTCTTGCAAATAAGTCTTGATAAGATTCATTTGGACCAAGATATCTATCTTTCAAAGTTGCTTTCCCAAAATCAGTTAAGTTTGAGTCTTTTGATCTATCAATTTTAATTATGATACCTTTGTCGTTTTGAAAAAGTTCTGTTTCGTTGTTTAATGAAAAAAGATCTGGTCTATTAACTTTTGAAACTTCTTTAACTGTTGGGCTATATTCAGAGACAGCTTTTTTAAGGGCCTGAGAAAGAATCTTATTCATAAAAGTTTAATATATTTTGTTATTAGTACGAAAACAACTATATGTTGTAGGCGTTTGCTGTAAATATACTATATAAACATTTTCACAACAGAACATTTATAGAACGCGACAATATGATAATCAACAAAAAAATTAAATTTTTTCCAAGAAATTAACATAAAAGGTTAAGTAAATACCTAATGAATCAAAACATAAAAATAGATCCCTATGGCTTTAGAGAGTATGACGCCCGATGGTTGTATGAGAAAGACGTTAATTCAGCTGGAATTGAGAATCTTGGTAAAGGTCTTGGAACACAAATAAAAATTCATACTAAAAAAGAAAATCCAAGAATCATAGTTGGACATGATTACCGATCTTATAGCGAAGAAATAAAAGCTGCTCTTAAGAGAGGATTAATATCTACAGGATGTAATATTGAAGATGTGGGTCTATCCTTATCTCCAATGGTTTATTTTGCACAATTTAATCTAGACACAGATGCAGTTGCTATGGTTACGGCAAGTCATAATGAAAATGGTTGGACTGGTGTGAAAATGGGTATCAAAAAAGGATTAACGCACGCACCAGAAGAAATGAAAGAATTAAAAGAAATTACATTAAATCAAAATTTTTCTAAAGGGCAAGGAAATGAAAAACAAATAAATGATTTTGATAAAATCTATAAAGATGACTTAATAAATAAAAATAAAATAAAAAAAAAAATTAAGGCTGTAGTTGCTTGTGGTAATGGGACTGCAGGAGTTTTTGCTCCCGATATATTAAGAGGTATTGGTTGTGAGGTAATTGAGTTAGATTGTAACTTAGATTGGAATTTTCCAAAATATAATCCAAACCCAGAAGATTTGGAAATGCTTCAAGAAATTGCCAAAGTAGTCAAAGAAAATAATGCTGATATAGGTTTTGGATTTGATGGTGACGGAGATAGAGTTGGCGTTATAGATAATGAGGGAAATGAAATATTTTCAGATAAAATAGGTCTATTAATAGCTAGAAATTTATCGAGTAAACATAAGAATTCAAAATTTGTAGTTGATGTAAAATCAACAGGTTTATACTCAAAAGATAAGATTTTATTAGAAAATAATTGTGAAACTATTTATTGGAAAACAGGTCATTCCCACATTAAACGAAAAGTTAATACTGAAAAAGCTTTGGCTGGATTTGAAAAAAGTGGACATTTTTTCTTCAATCAGCCATTAGGTTTTGGATATGATGATGGTATTAATTCAGCAATTCAAGTATGCCACTTGTTAGATAAACAAAATAAAAAAATGAGTGAAATTATTAATGAATTACCTAACACATTTCAAACACCAACAATGGCACCTTATTGTAAAGATGAAGAAAAGTATGTTGTTGTTGAAGAGCTAGTTAAACAGATAAAAAATCTAAAAGAAAATAAATTTGAAATAGATGGCCAAGTTATCAATGATATTTTAACTGTTAATGGAGTTAGATTTTCATTTGAAGATGGTTCTTGGGGACTTATAAGAGCATCTTCAAACAAACCATCTTTAGTTATTGTTACTGAAAGTCCAACATCAGATGAAAGAAAGAAAAAAATCTTTGATTTTATTGACGATTTGTTACAAAAAACAGGTAATGTAGGTGAATATGATCAGAAAATTTAATTTTTTAAATTATCTTCATCAGTTTTAGTTTCTAAATTGTCACCGCTCTGGTTATTCTCTTGCTCAGGAATTTCATCACTGTAAAATTTTCTGACAAGCTCTTCCTCTTTTAATCTTTGCTCCTCATCAAATTTTTTCTCCCATTCTTTCATTCGCCTATTTTCCTCTTCAATTCTCTCTTTTTGAGCTATTTGATCTAATCGGATTCTTTCATTTTCTTCTTCAATTCTTTTTTGTCTTTCCTCCTCTATTTTCAATTCTCTTTCTCTTTGACGCCTTTCATTTTCTTTATTTATCCTCTCACGTTCAGCTTCTTTGAGTTCTTTTTCTTTATTTCTTAATTCCTCTTCCTTGGCTCTTTGCTCAGCCTCTTCTTTTAAAATCTGTCTTTGAATTTCTTGCTGTCTTTCAGTTTCAAGATCTCTTAATCTTTGCTCCATTTCTTTAAGTTTTTCTTGCTCGTATTTTAATTTTCTAGCTGCCTCTCTTAGTCTTTGTTCTTCCTCAAGTCTATTTTTCCTTTCAATTTCTTTTAATCTTAATTTTTCTTGTCTTTCCTTTTCTTTTTCATCTCTTCTCTTTTGAGCTTCAAGTTCTTTATTTTTAAGTTGTTCTTCTTTAATCTTAAAATTTTCTTCTCTAATTCTTTGTCTTTCTAACATTTTTTGCCTTAAATCTTCCTGTTTAAGCTTTCTTGATTCCTCTCTAAGTTTCTTAGTTTCTTCGTCTTTAATTTTTTTTTGTTCTATTTTGATTCTTTGAGCTTCTATTTTTTGTCTTTTTTCTTCATTCTTTTTTTCTTGCTTTTCATTTTCAATGATTAATTTTTTTTGAAAAAGAAGTTTCTTTCTCTCTTCTTTTATCTCATCTTGTTTAGCTTTTTTTGCTAATTTTTTTTCTAAAATTAGTTCTCTTTTTTTTTCTTTTTCTAATTTTTTTTGTAGTGCTAGATCTTTTTTAACTTTGTTTTCTTTTATATTTTTTAGTAATGAAGAGAATTTATTTTTTGATTTATCTAATGGATCAAATAAATTTTTTTTAATTTTTTTATTAATGTCTTTTATTGAAACCATAATTTAAAGTATCAATTAGAGTTAAAACCTTAAATATAATGTATGGCTAAATTGAGTTTTAATTTAAGACTAGATTCAACTTAAGATTGTTTAGATTTAAATTGGTTAATAAAGTGCATTTTCAACTAATAAGTGTTCATAAATAATTTAAGAATCACTTAGTCTGGATTCGTGAGGTGATGGAGGGAGACTGAAGTCACCTCTTTTTATTTAAGAACTCTCTTAAACTTTTTTAAAATATTATTTAAATCCTTTTTTGAGTAATTTTTGCCTTTAACGACCCAAACTGATAAAGGCCAAGTTTTATCTTTTTTTCTTCTTGCAATAATATGTACATGTAGCTGAGGAACTATATTCCCAATTTTTTCTACATTAAGTTTATTTGTTTTGAATAACTTCTTCATAACTTTACTAATTTTAACTATCTCTTTCATTAGCAAAATTTGATCTTTAGAATTAAGCTCACTTATATCTCTAATATTTTTTCTTTTAGGAATTAAAATAACCCATGGAAATCTAAAATTATCATGAAGTCTAAGTGAACATAATTTTAAGTCTGTAATATGGTATGAAGAATTATAAAACTTTTTATTAATTTTAAAGGTCATTTATTTACAATTTCATATATTCAAATAAAAACTTAGCAGCAACCAAAAGTAAAAAAAGTCCAAAAATTTTACTAATCTTGTTTTTATCTATTTTATGAACAGTTCTAGCACCAAGTCTTGCCATGAAAGTGGTAATAGGAATAAAGATTAAAAAGGCAGGAATATTAAGAAAACCGATGCTAAGTGGTAAATTAGTTTTTAAATAACTTCCTGAAATTAAAAAACCAATGGCTCCAAATAGGGCAATTAAAAAACCAATTGCTGCTGCACTGCCTATTGCTTTATTTATTGAATAACCGAAGTATTGGAAAATTGGAACATTCATAACAGCTCCACCAATTCCCATTATTGCTGAAATAAAACCTACAATAACTCCAAGTATAATTTTTAAATATAGTTTCATTTCAGAAACAATATTTTGCTCTCTTTCTTTTATTAAAAGTAAATAAATACCCAAAAGTAATATTACAATTGAAAAAAATAAAACTAGAGATTTTGTTTTTAAGGTTGCTGCAAAAATAGTTCCAATTACAACGCCTGTAATAACAAATATTCCATAATTTTTTACAATATTAAAGTCTACAGCATTAAATTTGTGATGTGTTAAAACTGATACGGTTGAGGTTGGAATTATAATAGCAAAAGAAGTTCCTACAGCTAAATGCATAATATATTGTTGATCAATCCCTAATTGGCCAAAAATATAATATAAGAATGGAACGGTAATTAATCCTCCACCAATACCGAATAATCCAGCAACAAAACCGACTGGTATAGCTGTTAAGGCCATTAATAGAATAATATAACTGTATTCGTTTGTTAAAATTGAATTAAGCAGACTGTCCTACTCTAGTATCTACATTATTGTATTTAATTTTATCCATTATGTGATCAATTTTTTTCACGTCGGCATCTCTTACACACATGTTTTCACTTAAATATCTTTTCCAATAACTCGCACCTGTTTGACCATGAAATAAACCAAGAGTGTGTCTCATAATTTGATTTAACCTAGTTCCTTTTTTTAGTTCTTCTTTCACATAAGGAATAAGTTGTTCAATTACATCTTGTCTGCTTGGAACATTATCATTGTTAAATATTTCTCTTTCAATATCTGCTAATAAATAAGGGGTATGATATGCAGCTCTTCCTATCATTACACCATCTGTTTTTTCTAAATGAGGTTTAATTTCATCCACTGAGGTTATTCCTCCGTTAATTATGATCTCTTCATTAGGAAAATCCTCTTTTAATTTATATACAAACTCATATTTTAAAGGTGGAATATTTAAATTTTGCTTTGGTGTAAATTTACCTAACATTGCTTTTCTTGCATGAATAATGAAAGTTTTAACTCCAGCTGATTTAAGGGTGGAAATAAAACTAAATAAATTTTCATAATCTTCGACATCATCGTAACCAATTCTTGTTTTTATAGTTACTGGTAGTTTTGTAACTAATTGCATTTTACTCAAACAATCTGCAACTAAATTTGGCTCTTTCATTAAACATGCACCAAATCTATTTTTTTCAACTTTTTTACTAGGACAACCTAAGTTTAGATTGATTTCATCATAACCAAAATCTTCACCTATTTTAGTAGCTTCGGCTAAAAGTTTTGGAGAAGAACCTCCTAATTGAAGTGCTACAGGTTTTTCATTAATATTAAACTCTAATAATTTTTTTTTATCTCCTCTGTTTATGGCTTCATCGACTACCATCTCAGTATAAAGAAGAGTGTTTTTGGATATTAATCTAAGAAAAAATCTTTCATGTCGATCTGTGCAATCCATCATAGGAGCAACTGATACTTTCCTATTCATGATATAACTTTATATTATTTATTTATGAGTTTGAAGCTTCAGTATCATCTGAAGTTACGTCCACTTCTTGGTTTTCTGATTTTGATACTTCATCTAAAGAAACTTCACCTTGCTCATTTATAGTTTCTTCACCTACAGAATTATCTACTTCTGCTGTAGCTGTCTCAGAAAGTTCAGCTAAATCTTCTTTTGTTACTTGAATTTTTTCAGGAGTTTTTCTTGCTCTTTTAGAAGGTAAAATAGGAGTGCCACTTTTTGAAATTTCACCTTTATACAAGTTTTCAAAATCATCACCGACTTCCTCATCATCCTCAACAGTGTCATCTACTTGCTCAACATGTTTTCGGAGTTTGTAAACAGCGCTATCAGTTAAATCTGAAACTTTAATTTTTTCTTCAGCAATTTCTCTTAAAGAAATCACCGTATTTTTATCGTTATCTTTATCAATTGTTGGTTCTAGTCCTGCATTTAATTGGGTAGCTCGCTCTTTAGCAACAAGTACCAATTCGTAAGGACTTTCTACTTTATCTATACAGTCTTCTACTGTTACTCTAGCCATGCGCAGTATCTACACAGTGAGCCTCTAAAAATCAAGAGCTATTTTATAAATAATGAGGATTTAGTTTATTTTGAACTAAATAAACAAGAATAATTGAGCCAAATATATATGTTCCTGAAACAATCGCTATATGTTCAATTGAAAAACCAATGTCAATCAAGAAACCAAATAAAGCCGTACCAAAAGCAGTGGAAAACACCATCAGAGCAGATGTTAAGGCCTTTATAGATCCAATAAATTTAACTCCATAAATTTCAGCCCAAGTTGATGAACCAAGTACATTTGCAAGGCCATTTGTTACCCCAAGTAAACCAAAAAATACAAACGAAGAAAGTGGAGCATTAAAATAGTAAAGAACTATAGTTCCAAAAAACAATGGAATATTCATATAAATCAATAATTTTCTGCTTGAAAATTTATCAATTAAAAAGCCTGATATGAAAAGAGTAATCACTGAGAAAATTGAGTATGCCATAAATGATTGTGCGATAACATAAGGTCCCCATTCTTTAGAGGATGCTATAAATGACTGATAAACAAAAGATCCTGTTGCAATCCAAGGCATAGCCAGCATCGTCATACAAATGATATAAAATCTATAATCTTTTAAAACTTCAATTCTTTTCCATTGCTTAATTTCTTTATTATTTTTATCTATTTTAAACTCTTCTCTAGTATCAAGTTTAACCTGTTTTACTAAAACAAAAGTTGCAGTAGGTAAAACAATAATTACTAAAATGGAAATTGAAACCCAAATATCTCTCCATTCTATAAAAGTTAATAAAAATACAATTAAAACTGGCATTACAAATTCAGCCAATGACAATCCTAACCAGCCTGTGCTTAAGGCTCTTCCTCTATTTTTTTCAAAAAAACGAGATATGGTTGTTGTTGCTGTATGACTTGATAAACCTTGTCCAGCTAAACGCATCAAGAAAATTCCTACAAATAAAAAAATAACAGATGAAATTTTTGAAAATATAAAGCAAGAAAAAGATAGAAAAATTATTACATAAGAAGCAAACTTTAATATATTTACATCATCAATTTTTTTTCCTATCCAAACTAAAACAATACTACTCAATAAAGTTGCTGATGCATAGATTGAGCCAAATTGTCCATGTGTAATTGATAAGGCGTCTCTAATACTAGAATTAAACAGGCCAAGAAAAAAACTCTGTCCAAAACTTGAAAAAAATGTAAAAATAAATCCAAATACAATTACTTTTAAACTTAAACTTTTAAACATAGAAAAAAATTATGACTTGTAATGTTGCTTTCATAGGTCTTGGGGTTATGGGCTACCCAATGGCTGGTTATATATCAAAAGCCGGACACAATGTAACTGTTTTTAATAGAACCAAATCTAAAGCAGAAAAATGGATTAGTGAATATAAAGGTAAAATGGCCAATACACCTGCGGAAGCTGCAGATGGTGCTGATTTCATTTTTACATGTGTTGGTAATGATAATGATTTAAGAGAAGTAGCAACTGGAGAAAATGGATTATTTAACACAGCAAAAGCTGGGTCTATTTTTATTGATAACTCAACTGTATCTGCAGAAGTATCAAGAGAATTAAATAAAAAAGCAAATGATAAAGGGTTTAGTTTTTTAGATGCCCCTATTTCTGGTGGACAAGCAGGTGCTGAGGGCGGAATACTAACAGTAATGGTTGGTGGCGATGAAGAAGTGTTTAAAAAGGCTGAACCAGTGATTGATTGTTACAGTAAAAAAGTAAAATTAATTGGTCCTTGTGGAAGTGGTCAGTTAACAAAGATGATGAACCAAATGTGTATTGCTGGAACAGTTCAAGGTTTATCAGAAGCAATCAATTTTGGAATTAACGCTGGTTTAGATATGGATAAAGTTATGGAAACAATATCTAAAGGTGCAGCACAATCTTGGCAGATGGAAAATAGATATAGAACCATGACTGATGATAAGTTCGATTATGGTTTTGCCATTGATTGGATGAGAAAAGATTTAAAAATTGCAATCGAGGAAGCAAAAAAAAATGGCTCACCTGTTCCTATAACAGAAATTATTGATGGTTATTATGCTGAGGTTCAAGAAATGGGTGGAAACCGTTGGGATAGCTCAGGTTTGATTGCAAGATTAAAAAAGAAAAAATAATTTCGTGACTGATACAGTTCCTTATTACGAGGACTTTGCAGAGATCAAAAAGAAAATTTGGTCGATGTTAGATAAAGCTGTTAAAGACAGAGGTTCACCTTTTAGAATACCAGTATTTATTTGTGGAGATCAATCTGATCTAGATGGAAGAATTGTAGTTTTAAGAAAATCAGACCAGTCAAATAATATAGTGCAATATCATAGTGACATTCGATCAGATAAAATAGGAAAGCTAAAAGCAAATAAAAATGCTGCAATGTTATTTTATGATAAAGATGAAAAGATACAGGTCAGATTAAAAGTAGAATGCATTATTAATCACAATAATGATGTAACAAAAGAATCTTGGTCTAAAACGCAGCATATAAGTAGAAAATGTTATTTAGTTGATAATGGACCTGGAACTGAGTCAGATCTACCAACCTCTGGACTAAAACCAGAATTAGACAATTTTGATTACACCAAAGAACAAAGCGAAGAAGGTTACAAAAACTTTACTGTTATACAGTGTAAAATCAAATCTATAGAATGGCTTTATTTAGCAGCTAAAGGTCATCGAAGAGCAAAGTTTAATTTGGAAAATAATAAAGATACTTGGTTAGTTCCATAGATGGTTACTGGATATATATTTACAGCATTTCTTATTATTTTAGGTTTAGCTGTAATGAGATTTGGCAGCATTCATTTTAAAAAATTTAAAGAGGGTAGAACCAAAATTAAATCAAAGTTAAGTGGGCAATTATCTTTTTTAATTTTACTTTTAGCTATAATTGGGTTGATAGTTTATTCGATTAACGATCTCTTATTTAATTAAATAACTGACTATTTTTCTCATTTTGATATTTTTTTATCATTAAGCTTTGTCATTGCTCTGCCAGCAGAAAATGTATAATCATTGTCATCCATTAATTTTCCAGCTCCATCGTAAAGTTTCCAATTAAATTTTATTTTATCTTTTTGTTTTTTTCCTAGTTTTAAAATAGTTAATTCAATTTTTCTTGTCTTTCCCCCAGAAGATCCGTTAAATGTTCTTTTTTCACCTTCTTTCCAAATACCTAAAGGAAATTTACATCCATTTACAATTATTCTTCCACCACGCCTACTATCCCAAACTCTTCCAATACATTGTCCATCATTAGTAACTGTAAAAAGTTGGGTTTTTACTCCGCTTTGACCTTTTCTTGTTCTTTTATAAACTTTTATTAATTTTCCAGTTTGAGGATTTTTCCAATCTTCAGGGCCTACTATTTTTTTTCTTTTCTTTTCTCCAAAGACTAAATTGGCTTTTGTAAATTTAATTTCAGTATCATCACGAATTTCCCCACCTGTGAATAATTCAAGTGGTATAAATCTTTCGTTTGCTTGAGATAATTGAGAAATTAAAGAAATTATTAAAATTATTAATAGTTTTTTCATACACCTTTAATAATTATATTTGTACCTTCAGAATTATCTAGTCTAATTTGCTTTATTGGTTTGTACTCTTCAGAATTGTACCATTCTAATGCTTTTTCATAACTAGGGAATTTAAGAACAATGATTCTTGGAAATTTTGTCTCTCCATCAAAAATTTTAAATTCACCAGCTCTCACCAAAAATTCTCCACCAAATTTTTTAACAAGTGGAGTAACTTTTTCAACATACTCTTTATAATTTTTAGGATTAGTTATTTTTAATTGTGCTATCACATAACCAGCTGGCATATTTTCCTCCTAAAAATCTAATTTAGCTAAACAATTTAATGAATTTTCGTGACTATATTTACTTAATCTTCTTGTTGTGGCACAACCCTTTAAATAAGGAAGTAATTGTGGATCCAATTCTGTTGGTGTTAAATAAGCACTTTTCTTTAAATCCATAGGACAATTTGTATTGGAATGACCATAATATTCAGTATTTTTTTTATCAATATTATTTGCATCACCCCCCATATCACTCATGATGTCTCCACTATATTTTAAGTGATCATTTTTTCCCCACCTACTATTTTTTTCTGTTACTGCACCAGGGGCACATAACTGTACAAAACCTAAGGCATGAAATATTTCATGAAGATGATGCTTCCATGAATCTTGAGTACCGTGACCTAAGTATGTGACACCAGATACAATTTCCACATTTCCTTTTTCTCCAAATAGCATTGCTTGCCCAACTTGTCCTCTTTCATCTCTGTATTTATCTTGGTAAAAAATGGTATAAATTTTTTTGGGATGGTAAAAACCATTCTTGACCGCCATACCTGTTAGATAAGTAGCTGCGTCATCTGCTTTAATTTGTTTTTTTGTTCTATCCACTCTTAAAAAACTTACATCAAGTCTACCATCTTTAGTTAAATCTAATCTTAATTCTTTTCCTCTTGTTTTCTTTTTCATATGTTTGTTAGCCCTCAAAACAATTTTTTCGATTACTCCTTTTGTATCAAATTGTTTATCTTTAGAGTCGGCAGCTAAAATATATATAGCATGAACTTGATAATCATCTGTCACATCTTCCTGATCAAATAAAGAACGTCCAGGTATCTCGTCCTCTCTATTTTTATATTTAAGATTATTTTTTTGATTTTTATATTTTACAAAATCATTATCATTTGATTTTACATTCCAACGTCCATCAAATGTAAAATCAATATCTTCGTCTGTCGTTTCATTGTTTTGTTTTTTTGTAAATGTTTTTTTAAACATTGCCATTCTTCTTTCAGATAATTGCCAAACTATGTTTTGATTTTTCGAAAAAAGGAAACATTCTCCTGTGCCGCGCTTTTTAGAATGTTTAGTGCAATTTTTAAAAGCTTTTGTGTGAGCTTTTTCAATGTTTTTAGAGGATTGCCAAGTCCACGAATATTCGCCGCTTGAAGTATCACATGCTAAATAAACTACTCCTTTAAGTTTTGGTTTTTTTTCCAGGTATTCTTGAAGCTCAAAGTAAGCATCTAGTGCACCTACTGCACACTTCAGACTATTTATTTTTCCTGGTTCTTTAATATCAGCTTGAGAATAATTAAAAAATGAAAAAAATAAAAATATTAAGAATAAAAATATTTTCATTTAAAATATTGATTTAGAGTATTTTTTCCAATTGTCTTGATAGTGTTTTGTGTTTTCTAAGACCGCTTTCTTTTCTTCTTCTGTAACTTCTCTAATTACTTTACCTGGTGAACCAACAACTAAAGAGTTATCAGGAATGACTTTATTTTCTGTAATTAAAGCTTTAGCACCGATAATACAATTTTTGCCTATATTGGCTTTATTAAGAATTACAGCTCCTATACCTATCAAACTATTATCTCCAATAGTACATCCATGAAGCATTACTAAATGACCAATAGTTACATTTTTTCCTACTTTTAATGGGCAACCTGGATCTGTGTGTAATATACTTCCATCTTGTACATTGGATCCTTCGCTAATATAAATATTTTCAATATCTCCTCTTAAAACTGCATTAAACCAAATACTTGTATTTTTTTCTAAAGTGACATCCCCTATTATGGTTGCATTAGGAGCTACCCAATTTTCGCCAGAGTTTTTTGGTTTTTTATCTTTTAAATCATAAAACATAATTTATATATTTTACATTATGCCTATACAAACTCCAATATGTGATTTTGGTCAAAAAGCTGTTCCATTTGAATTAAAATCTACTGATAATAAAATTCTTTCATTAGACGATGTCAAAGGTGAAAATGGAACTTTGATAATGTTTATTTGTAATCATTGTCCGTATGTAAAAGCAATTACAAAAGAATTAGTTGAAGATTGCAATGAATTAAAAAAAATTGGTATCAACTCAGTTGCTATCTGTTCAAATGACTTTGTTAATTATCCAGAAGACTCGTTTGATAACATGATCGAGTTTTCAAATGAAAATCATTTCAATTTTCCTTATTTACACGATGAAACTCAAAAAATTGCTAAAGCATATGATGCTGTATGTACTCCAGATTTTTTTGGCTATAATAAAAATTTAGAACTTCAATACAGAGGACGACTAAGAGAACTTAAAAAATTTATTCCAGTTAAAGACGGAGAAAGTGATCTGCTAACAGCTATGAAACAAATAGCAGAAACTGGAAAAGGTCCTGAAGATCAAATACCAAGTGCGGGCTGTGGTATTAAATGGAAGTATGATTAATGTATCTAATTGTAACTAGATCTTACCCACCTGAACTTGGTGGTATGCAAAATTTAATGTGGGGTTTAACAAGAGAATTATCAAAAAACTTTATGATAAAAGTTTTTGCAGATTATAAAGAAAATCACAAAGAATTTGACGAAAAAACTTCTTTCTCAATTGAAAGAGTTGGGGGTATCAAATTACTTAGAAAATATAGAAAAGCACAATTAATTAACGAATATATTAAAGAAAATAAAATAGATGGTATTATTGCTGATCATTGGAAAAGCTTGGAGCTTATTAAAACTTCTAAAAAAAAATACTGTTTAATTCATAGTAAAGAAATAAATCATCCTAAAGGTTCCAGTCAAAACAAAAGAGTACTTAGTGTTTTAAAAAATGTTGAAAAAGTTATAGCAAATTCTCAGTTTACGAAAAATCTAGCGATAAAAATTGGAGTTAATGCAAATAAAGTAATTGTAATAAATCCAGGTGTGGATCCTGCTGAGGAATTAAATAAAAAAACTTTAGATAAAGTTGAAAGTATACTTAAAGTTAAAAATCCAAGACTAATTACAGTTTCAAGATTTGATAAACGTAAAAATCATGAAAAAATAGTAATGGCTTTAAGAAATTTGAAACAAATATATCCTGACATTGTTTACATATGTGTTGGATATGGAGAAGAAGAAGAAAATATTAAGAAGCTAGTAAAAGAGCTGGATCTTGAAGCACAAGTTATGTTTTTTAAAGATATTAGCAATGATTTAAAAAATGCTTTAGTTTCAAAATCAAATATCTTTGTAATGCCATCCATAATCCATAAAAAATCAGTTGAAGGTTTTGGTATTGCGTATGTTGAAGCTGCACAATACGGCATACCATCCATTGGTGGTAAAGATGGTGGTGCCGCAGATGCAATTGATCATGAAAAAACTGGTTTAATATGTGATGGAAATAATCTTGATGACATTTATTCTTCTATTAATTCATTGCTAGAAAATAAAAAATATTTAAACCTTGGGAAAAATGCAAAAGAATTTGTGAATAAATTTCAATGGTCAAAAATAATTGAAGAATACAAAAAGATATTAAATTGATTTCAAATAATAAATTAGCAATTTTTTTAATTATAATCTCAGTTTTTTGTGGAACATTAATGTTAACCTTTTTAAAATTAGCACAAGAAGAAGTTAATGTTTATGTTGCAGGTTTTTTTAGATTTTTATTTGGTTTCCTAATTATTCTTCCCTATATGCTAAAATCTAATTTTACAGTGTTTAAAACAAATCATCATAAAAAACATTTTCTTAGAGCGGTTTTAAACTTGCCTTCAATGTTATTATATTTCTCAGCCTTAGTAATGATGCCAATTGAAAAAGCTACAGCTATATCTTTTGTGGTTCCTTTCATAGTAACAATATTGGCAGTTTTATTTCTAGGAGAAAAAATTTACATATACAGGAGTTTTGCACTGGTTTTAGGATTTATAGGAATGTTAATAATTTTAAGACCAGGAATAATTGAAATTTCTCTAGGAGTTTATATGGCACTGGTATCGTCTTTTATGTGGTCAATAGTGATTATAATTACAAAAACTATCGCAAAAGATGATAGTTCGATTACGATTTTATCTTATGGATACACGTATATGACGATTTTTAGTTTCATTATTGTGTTGTTTTATTGGCAAACACCTAATTTTCAAACTTTGATTTATTTATTTTTTGCAGGTTTATTTGGTACATTGCTACATCTTTGCATTAATCACGCATACAAATTAGTAGATGTTAGTATGACACAACCATACTCATTTCTAAGTTTAGTGTTTGCTTCTTTAATTGGATATTATGTTTTTAGTGAAACACCTGATCTCTTCACCTGGATCGGTGCTAGTGTTATATTTTTAGGTGTTTTAATCATGTCATATCGTGAAATGAAGCTTGATAAAGAAATTATAAGAAAACGAATAGATATTAAATCTTAATTTTTCTTCTTAAAAGTTTTGTAAATATGCCAAACTACAATTAAAATTGTAGTAGCTAAGATACATGCAGTTAAAGTTCTATCCCACAAAAATTCCCATGAACCATTACTTAATAATAAAGATCGTCTCAAGTTTTCTTCCATCAATCCACCTAAAACAAAAGCTAATATTAAAGGTGGCATTGGAAAATCATATAATCTTAAAAAAGTTGCAACTACAGCAATCCCAATCATTAAATAAATATCAAAATTATTAAATGACATTACATAAATCCCAGTAACAGAGAAAAATAAAATTAAAGGAATTAAATAATTTTTAGGAACAGCAAGAATTCTAGCTATATAAGGAATAAGTGGTAAATTTAATATCAGCAAGATTACCATTCCAATATACATAGACATAATTATTGACCAAAAAATCTCTGGATTAGTCATGTAAAGTCTTGGACCAGGCTGAACCCCAAAACCTAAAAGAGCTCCTAGCATTACAGCTGTAGTTCCACTCCCCGGAATTCCTAAAGTAAGCATTGGCACAAAAGATCCTGAGCAAGCAGCATTGTTTGCAGTTTCTGGTGCAGATAAACCATTTACACTGCCTTTACCAAATTTTTCTTTTTCCTCATCACTAACAACGTTTCGTTCCATTCCATAAGCTAAAAAAGACGCAATTGTTGCACCTGCTCCTGGCAATACACCGATTAAAAAACCAATTACTGAAGATCTTGGAATTGTTTTATACATTTTTGTACGTTCTTCTTTATTAATTTTAATTGAACCAAGTTCTGTTAAAGAGACTTGTTTAGCAGCGCTGGTTGGATCATTTCTTTTTAAAATAATTGTTAAGGCTTCGCTCATTGCAAATGTTGCCATTACAACAAGTACAAAACTAATACCATCAGTCAAATTCATATTGTTAAATGTAAATCGTGTAATATCAGACAAACTATCTTGACCAACTGATGCTAGCATCAAACCAAGTACAACCATCATCATTGCTTTTAAAAATTGACCTTTAGACGAAAAAGCAGCAATCGCTGTTAAACCTAAAATCATTAAAGCAAAATAATCTGGCGATCTAAAAGATAAACTTACTTTTGACAAACTAGGTGCCATAAACAATAAATAAATTGCAGATAAAGTTCCACCTGCAAACGAGCTCCATGCTGCAATCGCTAAAGCTTTGCCCGCTTTACCTTGTTGTGCCATAGGATAACCATCAAATGAAGTTGCAACAGTTCCAGGAACACCAGGTGCATTTAATAATATAGAAGAAGTAGAACCACCAAATACTGCTCCATAATAAACTCCAGCCATCAAAATTAATCCTGTTGCAGGATCAAAACCATAAGTAATTGGTATCATTAATGCGATTGCTGTCATTGGACCAAGACCAGGAAGCATTCCAATGATTGTTCCAAAAAAACAACCAACCATAACCATTAATATATTTTGAAACGTAAGTGCAGTTGTTAATCCAATTAATATTCCTTCAATCATCCCATAACTCCAATTGACTGTAAAAATGGATCTCTCAAATAAATATCAAGAATACCATGAAGCAAATACATAAAGGCAGCAACAAATGGAAAAGATAATAAAAACATTAAAATCCATCTTCGCTCTCCTAAGAAATAATATGAAGCAAATAAAAATAAAGAAGTAGTTAAAAAATAACCAATTTTTAAAATTGTAGCTCCATAAATAATGGCAATAAGTATAAGTATACCTGTTTTCTTATATTCTAAATTTTTATGATCAACTTTAATAGTATTTGGATCTGGTAAAATAAGTTTTAATCCAGAAAAAAATAATCCTGCATAACCTAAATAAATTGGAAATGTTCGCGCATTAAATGGTGCATTTTCGTCAAATGCAAAAACTTGAATTTGGTAAGCAGTATATAAATAAAATGCTGAAAAAATAAAAAAGAGCAGTGATATAATTTTTGTAGTATTTATATTCACTGCTCTAATTTTAAATAACCCTAAGGATTATATCACTCCTAGTTTTTTCATAAGAGCTGTCATTTCTTGAGTTTGTTTTTCTAAGAAAGAAACAAACTTGCCTTCTGGATTATAAATATTAACCCAAGCATTTCTTGCTCTGACAGTTTCCCATTCAGGAGTTTTTTGTACATCGCCAAGCATTTTTGCAATAGCTGATCTATCAGCATTGCTCATACCTGGAGGGCCAAAGAAACCTCTCCAGTTAACGAATTGTACATCATATCCTTGTTCTTTAAGAGTTGGTGCATCTGGTGCATCAGAAACTCTTGAAGGCGCAGTGATACCAATAATTCTTACTTGGTCTCTTGCACCCATCAATTCACCTAAACCAGTTGATATGATTTGAGTTTCTCCAGATAAAAGTCCAGCTAAAGCTTTTCCACCAGCATCATAAGGAATGTATTGAACAGCATTCGGATCTGCACCTGCAGCTTGGAAAGCTAAAGCACCAATTAAATGGTCCATACTTCCTCTTACTGATCCTCCAGCCATTTTAACTGAATTTGGATCCTTTTTATATGCATCGACTACATCTTTAAAATTTTTAAAAGATGAACTTTTTGCAACTGCGATAGCACCGTAGTCACCAATTACACCAGCTATTGGCACAACATCTTTATAAGATAAAGTTCCACTTCCTTTTACATAACCTTTGTGTCTAGTAATTGATCTTAATACTAATGGTGTTGATTGAACTAAAACTGTATTAGCAGGTTTAGTATTAATCATGTAAGCTAAAGCTTTACCACCACCACCACCTGACATATTTTCAAATGATGCACTACTTAACATTCCAGCTTTTGTTAAAGCTTCTCCAGTACCTCTAGCAGTTCCATCCCAACCACCACCAGCACCACCACCAATTACAAAGTGCAATTTGTCAATTGCTACCGAACTTGTAGTTGTTGCTGAGAATAATAGGATTGCTGAGAATAATACTGAAACTATTTTTTTTAAGTTTTTCATTATTTATCCCTCTCTAATTTAAAAACGTTAGTTAATTATAGTCTTAATGTTTATTCAACCTGTAATTAAGTAACACAACTTTTAATTGAAACTACTTTAACAAAAAAAATATCAATCTAATATGATGTTTTATTTTTTTTACAGATTAAAGCTTCACTTAATTCACTAGTTTTAATTTCTTTTTTCTTATCTTTTAAAAAGTTGATGATAGAAGCTTAATGAATGATTAAACATCAAATCAAATCTTATCTTGAAAATGCTAAACAAGTATTTTCAATTAAATTTATTTCTGTTCTGATAATTTCTTTTCCTAGCGCAATTATTGCTGACTATTTTAATATTCCTCTTGCTTGGTTTTTAGGTCCAATGATTATCACATCAATTGCTGCTTTATCAGGTCTTAAAATTATTATGCCAAAAATTGTATTAAGTTTTATCTTGATAATTTTGGGTTTGCATATTGGAAATTACATAGACCAAAATCTATTTAATCAAATGCTTGATTGGATTTGGACTTCATTAATTATGTTAATCTACATAATAATTTGTATTTTAGTTGTCGCTAAATACCTCCAAAAATTTGCAAGTTATGGAGAAAAAGCTTCAATATTTTCAGCAGCACCTGGTGCACTTGGTCCTTTAATGATTTTAGCAGAAAATGAAAAAACAGATTTATCTCAAGTCGCAACTTCTCACTTAATTAGATTAATCATCATAATAACTGTCATTCCATTTATTATAGTTAATAATACTGACAACAGTGTTTTGTTAAATGATGACTTCAATTATTTAGCTCAAAATCATTTCAATTTAATTTTACTTATTTTTGCTTCTTTGTTTTTTATAATTGTTTTTGATAAAATTAGAATACCTGCAGCTTTACTATCTGGAACATTATTTGCGAGTGGTTTATTACAAATTACTGAAATAGCCACATATAAATTACCAGATGAAACAGTAAATTTTTGCCTGCTAATTCTTGGCTCTTCAGTTGGTTGTAGATTTGCTGAAAAAACTGTTAAAGAAATAGCTAATAATTCTCTTCATAGTATTGTGGCTACTACTATTTTGGTGGTATTAGGTTTGGCTGCAGCCTATATTGCAACATTTTTTGTTGAGACAAATATTTTAACTTTAATATTATCTTTTAGCCCTGGTGGAATTTATGAAGTAGCAGTTATAGCAATTGCTTTTGATTTAGATCCAGACTTTGTTGCTTTTCACCATATAATAAGATTACTTTTCATACTTTTCACAGTTCCTGTATTTTTGAGAGTTTTAGAAAAAATTAAGAAATAATTTCAGAAAGTCTTTCAAAAACTTTTTCTGCTGAAAGTTTAGATAATTCAGGAGCTTGTATTGCTTTAAAATTTTCCCTTTCAATACTTACTTTAAAAGGAGTTGTATGAGATCCAAATAAAGCGATTCCTTTTGATCCTAAGTGTGCTGTCATATGTGCTGGTCCAGTATCGTTAGCAACGACAAATGAACTATCTTTAATTAATGTTGCTAACTGAGAAATATCTAAGGCTTTACCATTATCTAAAACGCAGAGTGCATTAATATTTGATGCATCTTTAATTTCATCTGGACCAGGTGCAGTAACCACTTTAAATTTGTTTTCTGATTTTTCATTAATCATATTAATTAGATCGTTATAGTAAGGCCATTTCTTCGAAGTTAAATGAGGCGAACAAAAAGGAAAAAGAAGAATATATTTATCTAATTGATGGTGATTTTTTATTTGAGATATGTCTGTTGTGCTCCATGAAAAATCAGGTTTCAAAGTATGATTTGTATTTATGCCTGAATTTTTTAATTGATAATCGAATCTAGACAAAACAGAGTCTTTATCAAAATCTTCTTTTGTAGTTCCTTCGGGTAATGTTGTATCAGTAGATGACCAAACATCTTTTGTTACTTTTGGAAATAAAATTTTTTTATAAAAAGCTGTTCTACTTGAGTTCTGTAGATCATAAACTTTAGAAAAATTATATTTTTTTATGTTTTTCATTAATGAATATAAATAAATTAGGTTTAGTCTTGATAATCGATTATCTAAAATAACATCAGAAATATATGGATTTTTTTTAAACAAATCAAAGTATGGTTTAGTTGTGAGCAAATAAATTTCATCTCCTTTATGATTCTCAGAAATATCTTGAATTGCACCACAAGCTTGAGCTATATCACCCAAAGATCCGTGTTTAATGATTAAAATATTAGACATATTTTTAACAATTTAACATAGTATAAAATTTAATGAATAAAATTATAGTAGAAGTATCAGTAGGTGAGCTTTTAGACAAAATTTCAATCTTAGAAATTAAAAAAGAAAAAATTAAAGATCCTGAAAAACTAAAATTTATATCAAATGAACATTCGATTCTTAAAGATCAGTTTGAAAAAAATGTTAAATCAGATGATAAACTAAATAAACTATTTCAAGAATTAAAAGAAATTAATGCCAAACTTTGGGTTATAGAGGATGACAAAAGAGATTGTGAAAAAAATAAAGACTTTGGTGATAAATTTATAAAATTATCTAGAGATGTTCATTTTTTAAATGATGATCGTGCAAAAATTAAATTAGAAATGAATAATCACACTGGATCAAGTATTAAAGAAATTAAAGAATATACTAGCTACTAAAAACTTTAGGAAACCAATCATCTCTCATCAAATCTCCTGTTTTTAAATTTATCCCATCAAATGGAGGTGAAGTTGGCCCTCCTCTATCAATATATTTTACATCATCGCCAATAAATCGCATCGAAAATGCTCTTCGTGATTTAGCAGAATTGTTTCCTGTTGAACCATGTACAATTTTAAAATTAAATAAAACTGCATCCCCTAAACTTAGTTCTGGAATTAAAATATTTTTTTCAAATTCTTTTGGAGGTGGTAAATCCATAAAAGCACTATCATCATCATACCAAGATTGGTTATTTGACCATTTTGTAGGTCTAATTAACTTTGACCATTTGTGAGAACCTAAAATTAATTTAAGATTATTTTTCTGATCAACCTCATCTAATGGAATCCAAAAACTTCCAGTATCGTTACCATCAACACAATAATAAGGCATATCTTGATGCCAAGGTGTTTCTTTGTGAGTACCTGGATCCTTTATAAAAATATGTTCATGAAAAATTTGAGTAGTTTTAGAATTAGTTGCTTCTGCAACTATTTGAGCTCCAGGTGAGTTATATAAACAATCCTTAAATTCTTCTATTCTTTCCCAATTACAATAATCCTCAAAGAATCTTCCATTATCATCAGTTACATTTTCTCTTCCGTGCTTACTTGGAGTATCTAAAACTTTTTTAAATCCTTTTCTAAGTGGCTCAATCCAATCTTTAAATATATTTTTAATTATTATTGCACCATCATTTTGATAATCATTAATTTGTTTCTCTGATAAAAACATTTTTATTATTGAAAGCTGTACTTTTTCTCTAAATATTTAATCACATTATGAATGATAAAAGTCATGAACAAATAAATTCCACCAGCAACAATAAATACTTCGATTGGTTTAAAAGTTGTTGAAATTATATATTTAGCAACCCCAGTTAAATCCATCAAAGTTACTGTACTTGCTAAAGAAGTCCCTTTCATCATTAGTATTATTTCATTTCCGTATGCTGGTAATGATTGTCGAATGGCGATTGGAATTTGAATTTTGTAAAAAATTATTTTGTTTGATATTCCCAAACTTTTTCCAGCCTCAATAATGCCTGGTTTTATTGTTTGAAATGCTGATCTTAAAATTTCTGAGGTATATGCACCAGTATTCAAAGTAAATGCTATTATCGCACACCAATAAGGTTCTTTTAAAATTACCCATAGAAATGTTGTTCTTAAATATTCAATTTGTCCTAATCCAAAATAAATTATGAAAATCTGGACCAATAATGGTGTTCCTCTAATTATATATGAATAGCCATAAGCAAATTTATTAATAAATATATTTTTATTTAATCTTAAAATTGCAAAGAAAAGACCTAGGAATAATCCAAAAAATAATGATGCAGATAATAATTTTAAAGTAACTATTGTTGCTCCTAAAAGTTTAGGGAAACTAGTGATCATTAAATCAAAATCCATCAATGCCCCCTGCTATATCTTACTTCTAACTTGTTAATTAACTTCATGCTTAAATACGTAAGCAATAAATACAAAACTGCTGCAAAAGAATAAAAGAAAAGTGGATCTCTTGTAGATCCTGCTGCAATATAAGATTGTCTCATTATTTCAACTAATCCTGTTACAGAAATCAGAGAAGTGTCCTTTAAAGTTATTTGCCAAACATTACTTAAATTTGGAATAGCAAGTCTTAACATCTGCGGTAGTATTATTTTATAAAATTGCCCAAACTTATTTATTCCAAGAACTTTTGCGGCTTCAAATTGACCTTTGTCTATAGATTGTATGGCACCTCTAAATACTTCTGTTGAATAAGCTCCAGAAATAATACCAATAGCCATTGAACCAGTAATAAAGGCGTTAATTTCTATGTATTCATAATAACCAAAAATAGAAGCTACATACATGATGGCTCCACTTCCTCCGAAGAAGAAAAGGTAAATTACTAAAAGTTCAGGGACTCCACGGATTAATGTTGTATAAAAATTACCAACAAAATTTAAAGTTTTATATTTTGAAAGTTTTAAAGGCGTAAAAATTAATGCAAAAAAGAAACCAACCAACATTGCTGTGATAGATACAGCAACAGTCATCAAGGTCGCGTAAAATAGCTCGTCACCCCAACCTGTTTTACCAAATGAGAGAAGTTCCATATAGATTGGCGACTATATATTATAGTCGCCAGATCTGAAATTAATTACATAGAAGCATCGAAACCAAAGTGCTTAATAGCAAGTTTACTAATAATTCCTTGTTTTCTAGCTTTATCAATTGCTTTATTGAAGTCTTTTAAGATTTTGGCATCTCTTTTTCCAATAGCACTGTCGCTACCTTGTCTGATACCAACACCTACACCATTACCAAATGCACCACCTGAAAAAGTCGGTCCAACTAATACAACTGGCTTACCTGATTTATCTGCATAATCTGTAAATGCTACTGCTGCAGCCAAAGCTACATCACATCTTCCAGAAGTAAGATCTAGGTTAACTTCATCTTGAGTTTTGTAAGTTCTGACATTTACACTTCCTACATCACCAGACTCTAAAAAGTTTTGGTGTATTGTACCTGTTTGAGTACAAACTGTTTTGCCAGCAAGTGCACCTGTTAATGTTTTAAGAGCTTTTTTAACATCAGATCCACCTAATGATAAATTAATACCTTCTGGTGTATCCATACCCTCTAAGCTTGAACCTTTCATTACTGCAAGAGAAGCTACTTCATCAGCATAACCTTGTGAAAAAGTAATTGTTTTTTGTCTTTCGGCAGTAATAGACATTCCAGCCATTATTGCATCAAACTTTCTCATTACTAGAGCTGGAATCATGCCGTCCCAGTCTTGTTCAACAATTGTACACTCATACTTCATAATTGTACAAAGTTCTTGAGCAAGCTCTACCTCAAAACCAATAAGATTACCTGATGCATCTTTTGAATTCCATGGAGGGTAAGCTCCTTCAGTTCCTATTTTTATTTTTTCAGCAGAAACGTTTCCAATGATAAATAAAAAAGCAAGAACTGATAAAATAGTTTTTTTGAATATACTCATTATTTTCTCCTTTAATTAAGAAGAATTATTTCACAAATTTAAATAAGAAAAAAGAAAAATTAATGATTAATTGATGAAGAAAAATTCCAAGAGCAATCAAAACTTGGTATGTAAACTCTTGATAATTTTGCATTCCCAAAATTTTGGTTAAAAACATTTAACCAATTTTCAACCTGTTGTGGTTTTTTGTCCTGACTTCCAACTTGTGCAGTAATAACTCCTTTGGGTTTTAGAATTCTTACCAATGAGTCCATGTTTTTAGCAGCTAAATCTATACAAAATTGATCATCATTAAGATCTACAAATATATGATCGTAAGTATCATCACTTACTGATTTAATGCTTTCAAATGCATCACCCCAAACACATTTTACAGAATTTTTT
>CACJRQ010000007.1 GCA_902595885.1 uncultured Pelagibacteraceae bacterium | reverse complement strand
AAAAATTATCTTTTATAAAAAAATTATTAATTTCTTATATTGTTGTAGATCAAGGCTTTGCTGAATCTAATAAATTTTTTAAAAAAAATAGAGGTGAAGAATTTTTACATTATCATTTAATTGGAACAGGTTGTACAATGTGGGTTTGTTGGCAAATTGCAACCTTATCAGGTATTGTTTTAGGATCATTTGTTCCTGAAGAACTTGGTTTAAAATTTGCAATTCCTCTAACGTTTATAGCAATTGTTGTTCAAGATTTAAAAAAATTAGATCATGTAATTGTTATGATTACCTGTGGGTTAAGTTCACTATTATTTTTTGATGCTCCATTTAAATCTTACATAATTATTTCACCATTAATTGCTTTGTTTGTAGCTGCACTATTGTTGAGGTTAAAAAAATGACACTTACATCAATTATTTTTGCTGGAATATTAACTTATTTTACTAGAATGACTATGATCGCTTTAATTAGCAGAGATATGTTGGGAGATAAAATCAAAGCTGTTTTAGAATATGTTCCTTCCGCAGTATTCCCAGCGATAATATTTCCAGGAATATTTATAAATGATTTTGGAACTTTTATAGAAATAAATGATCCTAAAATTTTTGGTGCATTAGTTGCGGTAATTGTAGGTTATTTTTCCAAAAATATTATAGCAACAATTTTAGCTGGATTGGTTTCTTATTGGTTTTTAATATTTGTAGTATTTAATTAGCACCTAAATTTATATTTCTGCTTACATTAATATCTATTAATTTTGGTTTTGCTAAATTAAGATTTGACATAAGTTCGACATACTCATCAACATTTTTAACCTGTAATCTTGGATTAAATTTTTTTTCATTACCAATTGTACTAGATTCTTTGCCGTTATAATCATGACCAGGATACAAAATAGTACTCTCAGGTAATTTTAATAATCTATTAAAGATGGAATTATAGGCATCTTTTGAACTGCCATTTTGAAAATCAGTTCTACCAGTGCCATTAATTAAAAGAGTATCTCCTGAAAATAAATAGTTATTCATCAAGAAACTATAGCTATCAGAAGTATGACCAGGTGTGTACATCGCTTTAATTTCTATTTGGTCAATTTTTATTATTTCATCATCTTTTACTTTAATTTCTACAGTATCAGCAGGTGTGTGTTCACCCATAAGTGTAGAACAATTTGTTGCTTGCTTAAGTTTACTTGCACCAGTTACATGGTCAGCATGAATATGGGTATCTATTACCTTAACTAATTTTAAATCTAATTCTTGAAGTAACTTAATGTAGTTTTCAACATTTTCAATTACTGGATCAATTATGACCGCTTCGCGACCTTTTGCCGACGCAATTAAATAAGTATAAGTCGATGATTTATTATCGAAAACTTGTCTAAAAATCATTTATCATTAATATCAAATTATAATGAATACCTCTACATTTCATTGGTCTTGTAGACATACCTGGAAAAGAAGCGCAAAAAATACAGCTTGGTGTGTACTTGGTTGTGCAATTGGTGATTTTGGAACAATATTATTTTTTCAGTTAACTCAAATTCCTTTTCCAGTTTTAGGAATAATGATTTTAGCAATCATTAACGGATTGATCACAAGTATTATTTTAGAAACAATAATTTTAATGACACAAAATTTTAATTTTATTAACGCATTCAAAACTGCTTGCGGAATGAGTTTAATTTCAATGATCAGTATGGAAATTATGATGAACTTGACTGACTATGTTTTAACCGGAGGTGCAATTTTAACGTGGTGGGTGGTGCCAATTATGCTGATTGTAGGTTTTTTAACTCCTTGGCCTTATAATTATTGGAGATTAAAAAAATTTGGAATTGCTTGTCACTAAGATTAAAGAATTCTTTTTAATAAATTGTCCCCAAAAAATAGTTTGTGAATAATTACAGCAATTATATGAAGCACTATTAAACCGATAAGTGTATAATTTGAAAGAATATGAATTTCATAAAACTGGTCTGCTAAATCAAAATTTTCATTAATTTGAATTTCTCTAAACAATATTGTTAGTGTTTCACCGTTAAATAATTTTTTTAATATTCCTGAAATTGTTATTGCTAAAATAGCAATATATAAAAGAACATGGTTCATCTTTGCAAGAAACCTTTGTCCTTTAAAAATACTTGGATCTAATTTTGGAGTTGGATTAAGTATATTATTTATTAATCTTATTATTATTATATAAAAAACAGTTAAACCTAGCGTGACGTGAATATCCTCAATTGTTATTCGTTGTTCACCAAAATCTAAATCCACCAGATAAAACCCCAAAGGTATTTGTATAAAAAGAATGATTGCGCTGAGCCAATGTAACACCTTTGAGATAATGCCATACTCTGCTAAAGTATTTGTTACATGCATCTCTTATTTAACCACATAAAAAAATATATTAAAATAATTTTATTATTATTTTTAAGCGTATTTTTCGTCTCATCTAGTAATGCTGAGTTAACAGTTGAAGAAATTATTAAAAGTAGGCAAGCATTGTTTAGTAAAAACTATAGTACAGCCAAAAGAGTACAAGCTTTCTCGTCAAAAGGAGATTTTGAAAAAGCAAAAAAACTTATGCTAGAAATGAGTGAAAATTACAGAGTTTTAATAAATTTATTTCCCGAAAATACACAAGAAGGTTTTGATACTGAAGCTTTACTAACAATTTGGGATGAAAAAGATGACTTCAATGCATTAATGCAAAAAGCCTCAGATGATATGACAAAACTTGTATCAGTAATCGAGGATGCAGATGATATTCGAGGCACACTAACTAAATTTATGTGGAGCAATTGTAAGGCTTGTCACAACAGGTACAGAGAAGAACATTAATTATTAAGTAAGAATGATACCTCAAAAAGTTAAAGATCATATTGAAGAATATATTAGCCAAGAAGTTTATGTTCAGGTAGCTATAATTAAGGGTAAAGAGAAGGTTTCAACAGAAACAGCTATTGATAAATATTTTAATACAAATCACTTTAGAGATTTTTCAGAAGGTAAACCTTATTTTCATTTCATTGATGGATTAAGAGATAAATGCCTTGGAAAACTTAAGAATTCTCCTATGAGAGATAAGGAAACTAAGGACGAGACTATCAAATTATTACAGAAAAAACTTAATGATTTAAGCGATGAAGAAATTCAAGACACTTATTGGGAAATAGAAACAGGAGAATTTTTTTCAGGAGAACAAATAAAAGAACTAGAAAAAAATTGCAGTGAATTAATTAAAAAGCTTAATCTTTCAAATATTGATAAAAAAGAAGTTCAAAAAACTATCATGAGTTTTTGTGAAAACTATGAAAAGTTGTGTCAAAGAAAATACCCAGAAGCTCCACTTCCACTAAAAATATTAAAATCTATTAATTAGTTTTTAAAGGGTTCGCTCTTTAAGTGTATACCTAAAGAGCTCCCTTGTATCGCCTCTTTGGCATTTAAATCCGAGAGGATTTTATTTTTCGTTATATTTTTCAAGTGAAAAGCTTTTCAGCTAAGTATCAGGTGGTGAAAGTATTAACATAAACCTCCTTCTATAAAAAGGGTAATTATAATTAACACAATTTCAATTAATTTATTTTAATTTTGAGTAAATATATTTATTGAATACAACCTAGTGCTTTAGTAGATTCCCGGTAACTTAAATTACTTCCTAAAATTATTTTTTATTTATCAATTCACTAATAAAATTTTCACCATAACCGTCATCAACAGCTTTTTGGAAATAATTTTTATTTACTTCAGCAACTTTTTCAGCTTCAGGAAATTCTTTTAATAAATCTTGAATATAAGTTAAATCTTTTACTGAATTACTTGCTGTAAATTTGAAGCCAGTAAAGTCTCCTTTTAACAGATTGTCAAAAACCCTATTAAGTGCTGCAGAGTTTCCAGAACCAAGTTTTGCAACATCAAATACTTTTTTTAAATCTAAACCCATTTCTGTAGCACTTTTAGCTAAATGATTAACTAAAGCAGCATTTCCAAGGGATAAAAAATTATTTAAAAGTTTAGATTTTGCTCCCATACCAACGGGTCCAAAGTGAAAATATTCTTTACAGAAAAAATTAAAGTATGGCTCAGCAATTTTAAAATTTTCATCTGATGCTCCAACAATCCCCCCTAGTATACCTTCCTCTGCTTGAACGGGTCCCCCCATTACTGGACATTCAACATAATTAATATTTTTTGCTTTAAATATTGCTTCTGTTTCTATTGACCCAGTTTTATTATGTGTAGTGATATCAATAATTAAAGTTTTGTTATCCAAAATATTAGAAATTTTTTCTGATATAGATTTTGCTATGGGTGTATTGGTAACACACATAAACATCGCATCTAAATTTTTACTAGAAAAATCTTCAAAAGATTTTAATTCTTCAGCTCCATCGCTGATAATTTTCTCAATTGGTTTTCTATTTTTATTAGCAATCACAAAAAGATTGTTTTTATGTTTTAAAATATTTTTGGCTATCCCGTAGCCCATATAACCAACACCAATAAATCCAATATTTTTCATAATTATCTCATCAATTAACTTTTCTTAGTTCCCTCTGTTCGAATAAACATTATACCAAAAACTATAATTCCTATCACACCAACAATTTTATTATAATCGAATGGTACACCAAATATTAAAAAATTTATAATTGTTGACCAAACTAATTGAGAATATTGAAAATTTGTAACAAAAGATAAATTAGACAGCTGGATTGCATAAATAATCAAAGAATGACTCACAAAACCTGCTGCACCAAGTAATATTAAATATAGCCAGAAGATATTTTTTTCTAATGGAACCCAATTAAAAAATATAAATATACTAAAAATAATTGCACCAAGAATAGAAGTATAAAAAATAGCGGCAAAAGGATCATTATCACCTGATACTAGTTTAGTAAAAAATTGATATAGAGCCCAACAAATGGGTGGAACTATTGGAAAAATTAAATCAATACTAAATATCCTCATACTTGGACCTAATGAGTAAATAATTGATCCAAAACTAAGTAACATCAAAATTATACCCTTAGGTGTTAAAATATCTTTTAAAAAGTATGCAGAAAGTAATGAAACAATTAAAGGAGCTGTGAAGAAAACAACATAAATATCTACTAAATCAAATTTCTGCAAAGAATAAAACATAAACGAAGTAGCAGTAACCATTAAAGTTGATCTTATTATTTGAACTTTAAAATTTTTTTTTATGTTTACTTTTGGTTTAAAAATTAAAAAAAATATTATTAAAGAAATTAGGTGGAAGAAAAATCTTCCCCAAATTGCTTGGGTAATTGGCATAACAGTCCCAAGGTATTTTGCCATGGAGTCCATACAAACAAACATGAAAAAACCGCCAGCAGCTAATAAAATTACATTAATTAATGATGTTTGTTGAGGCACAAGAAATGTTAATTACATTACAACGCCAACTTGCCAAGGATTAAATTCCTCGTCACCGTAGCCGTTGATTTCGCTTTTTGATTTATTTCCTGAGGCAGTATTCACAACTAATTCAAATATTTTTTGACCAACTTCTTCAACTTTTTCTTTTCCTTCAGCAATTGTTCCACAATTAATATCCATGTCTTCAGACATTCTTTCAAACATCGCTGAGTTCGTAGAAAGTTTTAAACTTGGAACTGGCTTGCAACCAAAGCAGGATCCCCGTCCTGTTGTAAAACAAATTACATTAGCACCTGATGCAACTTGACCTGTAACTGATACTGGATCATAACCTGGAGAGTCCATAAAATTAAAACCTTTATTTTTTAAAGGTTCAGCATAATGCAATACATCTTGAAGGATAGAGTTTCCTCCTTTTGCAACAGCACCTAAGGATTTTTCTAATATAGTTGTAAGGCCACCTTTTTTATTTCCTGGTGCAGGATTGTTATCCATAGAACTGTTATTGATTGAAGTATAATGTCTCCACCATTCAATTCTCTTTATGAGTTTATCAGCAGTTTCTTGTGAGCTCGCTCTATTAATTAATAAATGTTCAGCTCCGTAAATCTCTGGAGTTTCTGATAAAATTGAACTTCCACCTTTTTTAACCAAAAGATCTGCTGCAACTCCTAATGCAGGATTTGCTGTTATACCTGAATATCCATCCGACCCACCACATTGAAGAGCTAAAGTTAGATGACTTACTGGTTGTGAAGATCTTTCAACATTATTAGCTTCTGAAAGCAAATTTTTAATTTGAGATAACACTTTTTCGACTATTTTTTTTGTTCCACCTTCATCTTGGATTGTTAGAAAATGAATACGGTTATGTTTCTTTAAAGACTCATCAAATAAACTGACTTGTGCACATTCACATCCTAAACCAATAACAAATACATGAGAAAAATTTGGATGATTTTTAAATCCATCTATAGTTCTTTGAAAAATTTGCATTCCTTCACTTTCAGTATTCATTCCACATCCTGTTGAGTGAGTAATTGGAACAATACCATCAATGTTTGGATAATTTTTTAAAATGTCAGAATATTTTATCTTCTCAACTATCATTTTAGTAACAGTAGCTGAGCAATTTACAGTACTTACAATTCCAATGTAATTTCTAGTAGCAACCTGTCCATTATCTCTTAAAATTCCATTAAAGAAGGTGTCTGCTTTTTCATCAATAACATGTTTTTTATTTGTAACTTTAAAATCTCTTTTAAATTCTCTAAATTCTAAATTATGTGAATGGACATGTTGTCCTGGTTTAATATCATCTAAAGCAAATCCAATAATTTGATCATATTTTATGATCGGATCGCCTTTTTTAATAGTTTTTAAACAAACTTTGTGTCCAAAAGGAATTGGATCGATAGTGCTGATCTCATGACCTTCAATTTTAGTTTTTTCAGGAATAATAAATTGGCTAACGCCCACATTGTCATTCTTGTTTAAAACTATTAGATTATTCATAAATTTATTATATAACCAATAACTTAAACAAACCATTATTTAAATTATGCCTAAAAAAAGAAAAAAGAGTTTCCGAAGTCAACAATGGTTCAATAATCCAAAAAACCCTGACATGACGGCTTTATATCTGGAAAGATATTTAAATTATGGTCTTACAAGAAAAGAATTACAATCTGGAAATCCAATTATAGGAATAGCACAATCCGGTAGTGATCTTTCTCCATGCAATAGGCATTTTATGTCTTTAAGCAAAAGAATTAAAGATGGAATTAGAAGAGCAGGTGGTATTCCAATGGAATTTCCTACTCACCCAATTCAAGAAACTGGAAAAAGACCAACAGCAATGTTGGATAGAAATCTTTCTTATTTGTCATTAGTAGAAGTTTTATATGGGTACCCAATTGATGGAGTTATCCTAACAACAGGATGTGATAAAACTACGCCAGCAGCTTTAATGGCAGCTGCAACAGTAAATATTCCTGCAATAGTATTATCAGGTGGTCCAATGTTGGATGGAGTTTACAAAGGAAAATTAGCTGGTTCAGGAATGGTAGTTTGGGAAGCAAGAAAGATGTTAGCCAAAGGAGAAATTAAATACGAAGAATTTATGGATATGGTTGCATCGTCTGCACCAAGTGCCGGTCATTGTAATACAATGGGAACAGCTTCTTCAATGAACTCTGTTGCTGAAGCGTTAGGTATGTCTTTACCAGGGGGTGCTGTTATTCCAGCTCCTTATAGAGAAAGAGAACAAATTTCTTACGAAACAGGAAAAAGAATCGTTGGAATGGTTCATGAAGATTTAACCCCATCAAAAATTATGACACGTAAAGCTTTTGAAAATGCAGTAGTTGTTGCAAGTGCTATTGGTGGATCTAGTAATTGCACAGCTCATCTAAGTGCTATAGCAAAACACATGGGAATTAAATTTGATCTTTCTGATTGGCAAAAACTTGGGCACAACATTCCTTTATTAGTAAATTGCCAACCTGCAGGAGAATACTTAATGGAAAGTTTTCATAGAGCTGGAGCAATACCTGCTGTTATGAAAGAACTAATTAAAAACAAAAAAATTCATACAAAGATTAAGACAGTTACCGGAAAGACTGTAGGTGAAAATTTAAGAAAGAAAGTTGATGTAGATAACAAAGTAATTAAAACATTTAAGGATGCATTGACTGAAAAAGCTGGTTTTTTAGTTTTGAAAAGCAACTTTTTCTCATCTGCTATCATGAAAACATCTGTAATCAGTGAAGAATTTAGAGATCAATATTTATCAAACCCTAATCACCCAAATGTTTTTGAGTGTAAAGCCATAGTTTTTGAAGGTCCTGAGGATTATCATAAAAGACTTAATGATAAGAAGCTAAAAATAGACGAAAACTCTCTATTAATTATTAGAGGCTGTGGACCTGTAGGTTATCCTGGATCAGCCGAAGTAGTTAACATGCAACCACCAGACAGATTATTAAAAAAAGGAATAAGACATCTACCAACTTTAGGGGATGGAAGACAGAGCGGAACATCAGAAAGCCCATCAATACTTCATGTTTCACCAGAGTCTGCGGTAGGCGGAGATTTAGGTATAGTTAAAACTTACGACAAAATAAAAATAGACTTAAATAAAAGAAGAGTTGATTTGTTGATTTCTCAAGCTGAATTTAAAAAACGAAGAAAAAATAAAAAAGTATTTAAACCAAATAATCAAACTCCTTGGCAGGAAATTTTTAGAAACACTGTTGGTCAATTGGATGATGGTGCATGCATTAATTCTCGAGGTAAATATTTAGACGTTTCACATACAAAAGGTTTGCCAAGAGATTCTCACTAAATGAAGCCAAAAATATTAGTTACTAGAAAAATCTCAGATTTAGCAGAAGAAAAACTTCAAAAAGAATTTGAAGCAAAACTTAATCCAAAAGACGAACCCATTCCAGAAAGTGAATTAATAAAAATTGTTAATGATTATGATGGAATGATTTCAACAGGTTTTGATAAAATTAGTGAAAATTTTTTTAATAATTTAAATGGGAAATTAAAAATAATAGCTCAAGTTGGTGTTGGCTATGACAATATTTCAATTAAATCTGCTGAAGAAAAAAAAATTAAGGTAACTAATACTCCCAATGTATTAAATGAGGCGGTAGCCGAAACTACAATTCTTTTAATATTAGCTGCATCCAGAAGAATTGGTGAAGCTTATAACTTGGTAAGAGCAGATGATTGGAAAAATCAAAAACCAGACTTAACTAAATTTATGATTGGAAATTCTGTTACAGAGAAAACTTTAGGTATCATTGGCATGGGTCGTATCGGTAGAATGGCTGCAAAATCTGCTAAGGCATTTGGCATGAAGATTATTTATTACAACAGAAACAAACTCTCTGAAGATTTAGAGGATGGTGCAAAGTATTATTCTGATATAAATACAATGCTACCAGAGTGTGATTTTTTAAGTATTCACACACCTGCAACAGCTGAGACCAAACATATTCTTAATTCATCAACAATAAGTTTACTACCAAAGCATGCTGTAGTTATTAATACTTCAAGAGGATCAACTATTGATGATGATGCATTGATAGATGCATTAGAAAATAAAAAAATTTATGCAGCAGGATTAGATGTTTTCAATAATGAACCAAATTTAGATAAAAGATATTTAAAACTTGATAACTGTTTTGTTCTACCTCATATCGGTAGTGCGACTCATGAGACTAGATTGGCCATGAGTATGATGGCAGTGGATAATATTTATTGTTATTTCAATAAAAAACCTCTTATTTCAGAAGTAGTTTAGAACAACTAGAAGTTGTGAGTTCAATAAATATATATAATTTCTATATATAAAAGTTAAACGAAATTATTGATCTCAAAAATCATTTATGGTTAACTTTCAAAAAAACATAAACGAGAGGAAGATAATGTTTAAACTTATATCTAAAACTATAGCAGCTGTAGCTATTGTTTCAGTTGCTTTATTTGGCTCTGCAAATGCAAAGACTTTAAAGATTGAAACACACTTTACAGCTAGTTCACCAAATGGTGAAGTTGCTGCTCAATTCGCTAAAAACGTTGAAATGTTTTCTGGCGGAAGCTTAAAAGTAGAAATGTTCTACTCATCATCAGTAACAGGTAAATCTGCTGAGGTATTTAACTCTGCACAAACTGGAATTATTGATTGTGATATGACTGGTGCAGGTTACCAAACAGGTAAAAATGCAGCATTCCAATTCGCAGGTGATGTTATGGGTGGATACGATAACCCATATCAACAATATGAATTCTTGAATTTCCCAGGAGCTCAAGATGCTGTTGATGCACTTTACAACAAATATGGAATGACATTAATTGGTTGGTGGATACCAGGACACGAGTCTTTAATATCTAGCAGACCAATTCCAGATGTTGCTTCATTAAAAGACTTTAAATTTAGATCACCTCCAGGGATGGAAAGTATGATCTTTACAGCATTAGGTGCTAAGCCAATCGTAATGGACTTTGGTGAAGTTCCAACTGCTTTACAAACTGGTCTAATTGATGGTGCTGACTACTCATCTTTAGCTACTAACTATGCAGGTGGACACTATGAGCAAAATAAATATGCTACATACCCAGGTTTCCACTCTATGCCAGCTGACCACTTAGCTTGTAACACAAAAGTATGGAACAAGTTAAAGCCTCATGAAAAAGGTGCAATGAAAGCAGGTATTGAAATTGCTGGAAGAACTATCACTAGCTTAGTTGAGAGAAAAAACGCAGAAGCTGTTAAAGCTTTAAATGAAATGGGCGTTACTCTTCATGACTGGTCTAGAGAAGACAGACTTAAATTCAGACAAGCTGCTCTAGCTGCTTGGGAAGAATGGAAGACTAAGTCTCCAGAAGCTGCGGCACTTATCGAGATACACAAAGCTTATATGAAAGCTAACGGTATCATGTAATAAAAAAAATCTTGAAGGGCCTGCAAAGGCCCTTCGAATTATTTAAATTTTTACTCAATGATAGATAAAGAATTACAAGAACAAAATCAAAAAGTTGCGAGTAAAGATGATTTTCCAATAAATTGGATTGATAGAGTTTCCTTATTTTTAAGTCACACAATTAAATATTTAATTCCTGTAATTGTAATTGTGATGATGTATGAAATTTTTATGAGATATGTATTGTTTAAACCAACTTTGTGGGCAAACGAACTGTGTCTATGGCTTGCTGGTGTTTGTTATTTAGTTGGCGGTATATATGCAACAAGATTAAGAAGCCATATTAGAATAGTATTATTGTATGATTGGGTTAGTAGACCGACACAGAGAATTTTCGACCTAATTAGTACTTTAATTATTGTTCTTTTTGCAGCAGCTGTAATTTATGGGGGTATGGAAGATGCATACAGATCATTTATAAATTGGGAGAGATTTGCAACTTATTGGGATCCACCAATTCCTGCTACTATGAAGCCACTAACACTTCTATGTGTTTTTCTTATTGCTGTTCAATCTGTAAATAATTTAATTATTGATTGGAGAAATCCTAAGGAAAAACAATACGACCCTTCTAAAGAATTAAAATAATATGGATATAGGATCACTTTCTATAATACTTATAGTAGGATTATTATTACTAATATCTATAGGTGTTCCAATGGGTTTTGCATCTGGTTTTATGGGTGCAGTACTAGTATTTTTATACATAGGTGAACATGCATTAGGCATATTACTTTCAAGATACTATTCTCTTGTTGTCACTTATTCCTTTTTATCTGTTCCATTATTTATATTTATGGCCTCCTTGCTCGAACGTTCGAACATCGCAAGAGATCTTTATGACGCTTTAAATGCGTGGTTAAGAAAGACTAGAGGTGGAGTAGGAGTGGTTACTGCCATCATGGCAACAATTATGGCGGCGATGAGCGGAATTATTGGTGGAGAAATAGTTTTATTAGGTTTGATTGCACTGCCTCAAATGTTGAGATTAAAATACGATCAGGATATGTCGATCGGTATTATTTGTGCATCAGGATCTTTGGGAACAATGATACCACCTTCAATTGTTTTAATTATTTATGGATTAACAACAGAGACTTCTATTACGATGTTATTCCAAGAAGCTATTGTTCCTGGTTTAATGATTTCAGGTTTAATTATTACATACATTTTAATTCGCACAAGATTACAACCGCATTTAGCACCTTTAAGTGATGAACCAGCTTTAACATTAAAACAAAAAATGTCATACCTTCCAGGTCTTTTACCACCTATTGGTATTGTAATAATTGTATTAGGTTCAATTTATTCTGGAATGACAGGAATTACAGAAGCAGCTGGTATGGGAGTAGTTGCTACATTAATTATAATTTTTGCGAGAAAAGAACTTACGTGGTTTTTATTTAAAGATGCATTAACAAGAACTTTCAAAGCATCAGGAACTATTTTAACTATTACTTTTGGTGCCACAGTTTTAGCAGGTGCTTATTCTCTTGCAGGAGGTCCAAAATATGTAGCAGAAACTATTTTAGCTTATGATTTGAAACCAATGTACTTAATTTTCATGATGCAGATTATGTTTTTAATTATGGGAGCATTTATGGATTGGGTTGGAATTGTATTGTTGGCAATGCCTGTATTTTTACCAATAGTTATAGCTCTTGGATTTGATCCAATTTGGTTTGGAATATTATTTTGTGTAAATATGCAAGTTTCATTTTTAAGTCCACCGTTTGGGCCTGCCGCCTTTTATTTAAAATCTGTTGCTCCTCCACACATATCGTTAACAGATATTTTTAGAGGTTTTGCTCCATTTATAGTTATTCAGTTAATTGTATTAGCATGTGTTATGTTTTTCCCAGAAGCAATGACGCAAAACTTCCACGAGTTTAAACCGAAACCATGATGAAAATAGGCTTTATTGGAACAGGTCTTATGGGCCTGCCAATGGCTAAAAATTTATTAAAATCAGATTTTAAACTAAAAGTATTCAATCGTTCAATTAAGAAAGCAGAACCTTTGAAAGAGTTTGGCGCTGAAATATCAAATACATTAGGTGAAGTTGTTAAAGATAATGACTTTATTATTACAATGTTAACAGATGATAGTGCTGTTGATGCAATAATGAGTAATTCAGATTTATTAGAAAATTTAAAATCTGGATCAACTGTTATTGATATGAGTTCGGTTAAACCAACGACAGCAACAAAATATGGAAATAGTCTAAAATCAAAAAATGTAAATTATTTAGACGCACCGGTATCAGGAGGAACAATTGGAGCTGAGGAAGCTTCATTAGCTATAATGGTTGGAGGAGAGCAAAGTGTCTTTGATAATTCTATAAATATTTTAAAAGCTATGGGAAATCCAACTTTAGTTGGACCAATTGGTAGTGGACAAGTTTCAAAGTTAGCAAATCAAATTGTGGTAGGGGTCACCATAGGAGCGGTTGCTGAGGCAATAACTTTATGTGAAAAAGCTGGAGCTGACCCAGTAAAATTAATTAAAGCTCTTTCTGGAGGTTGGGCGGATAGTAAAATTTTACAAACTCATGGAAAAAGAATGATAGATAAAGATTTTTCTCCAAAAGGTAAAACTTTTACCCATTTAAAAGATATGAATAACATTTTAGAGTGTGCAAATTCATATAATACACATTTACCTATTTCAAATTTAGTGAAAGAAATGTATAAAACCCTTGTCGATAATGGTCATGGAAACACTGATCATAGTTCACTTTATAATGAAATCGAAAGGATAAATAAAAAATGAGTGGAAGGTTAGAAAGTAAAAAAATTCTCGTAACAGCAGCAGGTCAAGGTATTGGAAAAGCAACAGCAATTGCATTTCATAAAGAAGGTGCTCATGTCACTGCGACTGATTTAAATGATAAAACTTTAGCTGATTTAAATAAAGAATATCCCGAGATAAAAGTGCAAAAGTTAGACTCAACAGATAACAATGCAATTATAGAATTTACTAAAACTTTAGATAAAGTTGATGTTTTGTTAAATGCTGTTGGATTTGTCCATCACGGAACAATATTAGAATGTGATGAAAAAGACTGGGATTTTTCTTCTAATGTAAACGTAAAGTCGATGTACTTTATGTGTAAAGCAATTTTACCTTTAATGATAAAACAAAATGGTGGAAGCATTATTAATATATCTTCATGTGCATCTAGTTTTAAAGGTTTTCCTAATAGATTTGTTTATGGAACAACAAAAGGAGCGGTTATTGGTTTAACAAAAGCAATCGCTGCAGATTTTGTTAAACAAAATATTAGGTGTAATTCAATTGCGCCAGGTACAGTTTATTCACCCTCTTGGCAAGATAGGGTCAATCAAAGCCCAGATCCCGTTCAAGCAAAAAAAGATTTTATAGCAAGACAGCCTATGGGAAGATTAGGTACTGCAGAAGAAATAGCAGCTGTGGCTGTTTATTTAGCTAGTGATGATGCAACATTTACAACAGGAAGTACAATTCATGTTGATGGTGGAATTTCAATATAATCAAATAACAAAAGGATAATTATGAAATTATTAAGAGTAGGACAAAAAGGAAGCGAAAAGCCAGCTGTTTTAGATAAGGATGGCAAAATCAGGGATATAAGTTCTCATGTTAAAGATTTAAATCCTGATCATTTAAATTTTGAAACTATTTCTAAATTACAAAATGCTGATTTATCTTCTCTACCAGAATTATCTTCAAATGATCGTATTGGATCTTGTATTACTAAGCCAGGTAAATTTGTTGCAATTGGATTAAATTATTCCGATCATGCCGCTGAAACTGGAGCTGATGTTCCTTCTGAACCAATAGTTTTTATGAAAGCTACTAGTTGTATAGTTGGACCTAATGACGACGTTGAAATAGTTTCTGGATCTAAAAAATTAGACTGGGAAGTTGAACTTGGGATTATTATAGGAAAAGAAACAAAACATATTTCTGAAAATCAGGCTCAAGATCATATATTAGGTTATTGCTTGGTTAATGATGTGAGTGAAAGAGAATGGCAAATTGAAAAAATGGGTCAATGGGTTAAAGGAAAATCCCACGACACTTATGGACCAATCGGCCCTTACTTTGTTACTAAAGATGAAATTGCAGACGTTAACAATTTAAAGATGAGTTTAGATGTTAATGGAAAAAGAATGCAAACAGGTAATACAAGTACAATGATATTTAACGTCGATGTTATTGTCTCTTATTTGAGTAAATATATGTCTCTTCAAGCTGGTGATATAATTACAACTGGAACACCCCCAGGTGTTGGAATGGGAATGAAACCTCAACAGTTTTTAAAAGCAGGGGATACAATGAAATTATCAATAGAAAACCTAGGAGAGCAAAACTCGAAGGTAGTTGCTTTATAATTTATTGTGAAAATAACTTCTATTAAAAGTCATGTACTTAGATATGAGTTAGAAAAAGAACTTGGTTACTCACAACAGTATTATAAACATCGTACAGCCCATCTTGTTGAAGTTCAAACAGACGAAGGAATAACAGGTTGGGGTGAATGTTTTGGTCCTGGAAATATAGCTTTAGCGAACAAATTTATTATTGAAAAAGTTATACAGCCTTTAGTAATTGGTGAAGACCCTTTAAACAAAGAATACATCTGGCAAAAAGTATACAATCTTTTAAGAGATAGTGGTCAAAAGGGAATGCCAATTCAAGCATTATCAGGTGTAGATATTGCTTTATGGGATATTCTTGGAAAGAAAACAAATGCTCCTCTTTATCAACTTGTAGGGGGTAAATGTAATAATGAAGTTCCAGTGTATGGATATGGAATGATGTTACAAAAAAAATCAGTTGATGAATTGATCACCTTGTTCAAAGAAGAGTCTAAGCAAATAAAATCAAAAAATTTTAAAGCTATGAAAATGAAAGTTGGATTAGGTCCAAAAGAGGATTTAAAGTTAGTTCAAGCTGTAAGAGACTCTGTTGGAAAAGATTTTAAATTAATGGTTGATGCAAATCACGCTTATAATCTGAAAGATGCTCTTTATGTTGGAAAAGGTTTAGATGATCTAGATATTTATTGGTTTGAAGAACCTGTAGCTCCTGAAGATTATGAGGGCTACAGAGAATTAAAACAAAAAATCTCTACTAGCATTGCAGGAGGAGAAGCTGAATTTACCAAATATGGCTGGAATAAATTAATATCAAATAAATGTATTGATATAGCTCAACCAGAAGTTTGTGGACTTGGCGGAATTACGGAGTATTTAAAAGTTGCAGCATTAGCGCAAGCAAATTTTATACCAGTAATTAATCATGTATGGGGTTCTGCAGTTAGTATTGCGGTTAACCTTCATTTGTTGACAGCACAACCAGATATGCCAGGCGGACTATTTCCATCTAAATCTATGCTTGAGTTTGATACAACAGAAAAAAATATTTTTATCACAGATTTACCAAAGGAAGAGTTTTCAATTTTAGACCAAGTTAAAAACAATAATGGTTTTGCATCAGTAACAGATAATGTGGGTATTGGAATTAATCCTGATCAAGAGTTTATAAAGGAGTTTGAAGTAAATGAATAAAATAAAAACTGCAGAACCAAAACCTCTTTGGAAAATAAGATGTACTTTAGGTGAAGGAACATTATGGGTTGGTGAACATAACTCAATTTATTTTGTAGATATTAAAAAAAAGAAAATTTGTTCTTTTAATATTAAAAATAAAAAAAAGAAAATATTTAAAGTAAATAAAGAAATTGGTTTTATCGCTCATATCAAAGATTATATTTTTATTTTAGGTCTCCAGGGAGAATTAAGAATTCAAAATTTGAAATCAAAAAAAATTTTAAAATCAATAAAGATAGAACCAAACTTGAAACTAAATAGAATTAATGATGGTAAAACAGATCCTGCTGGAAATCTTTGGTTTGGTACCATGGACAACTTGGAAAGAAAAATTGAAAAAGGTTCTTTGTATAAATTAGATAAAAATTTTAAATTAATAAAAGTTGATAAAAATTATAGAATTACTAATGGACCAGCGTTTATTGATCAGTATAATTTTTATCATACAGATAGTCCAAAAAAAACTATCTATAAAATTAAAATAAATAAAAATAGTAAAATAGTTAGCAAAAAAATATTTAAAAAATTATCTTTTGATGAAGGTTCGCCAGATGGAATGACATTAGATAAAAATAAAAATTTATGGGTAGCTCATTTCCATGGTGCTTGTATTTCTGTTTTTAATAAAAAAGCAAAATTAATTCACAGAATACAGTTTCCAGCAAAAAATATAACTAATTGTGCATTTGGAGGTAAAAATACTAAAGAACTTTATGTTTCAACAGCAACAAAAGGGATGAGCAAAGCAGATCTGCGAAAATATAGATATTCTGGTTTCTTTTTTAGTGTAAAAACAAATGCAAGAGGAGTTTTACAAAAAAAATTTATTATAAGTAATGAAAAAAAGAGATCTTTACTATGAGCGAATACCAACAAAGCTTTTAAGAGAAGATATTAGATTATTAGGAACTTTTCTTGGAAGAGTAATTAAAGATCAGGAAGGTTCAGTTTTTTTTGAAATTGTTGAAAAATTTAGATTATTATCAAAAAATACTTTATCAGATAAAAATAAAAGTAAAATTTTTTCAAAAATTTCGAAAGAAGTAAAAAAACTTTCTCCTAAAAATACTTTTAAATTAACAAGAGCATTTTCACATATTTTAAATTTAATGAATTTAGCCGAGTCATTAGATGCATCTAGAAAGTTAAATGAATTTGAAAATCCATATTTTAAAAGCAAAAATCAAAATCTTTTCATTGAAGATATAATAGAAAGTTTATTTAAAAATAAAAAAATTCCAGATAAAAAAATTTACGAACAAGCCACAAAACTTGATATAGGCATTGTACTTACCGCTCATCCTACTGAAGTAAAAAGAAGAACTTTAATTCAAAAATATGCCAATTTAATTGAAATTATGGAGCAAAGACATCTTTATAAAAAATATCCATCTAAGATTATTGAATTAGATAGAAAGCTCTACTCGGAAATTGCAATAATATGGAAAACAGATGAACTTAAAAGGACTAAACCATCTCCATTAGATGAAGCGAGGTGGGGTTTAGCTGTTATAGAGGATAGTCTATGGGACACCATTCCTAAAGTTTATAAAAGGCTTAACGACATATTCAGAAAAAATTTAAAGAAAGATTTACCGCGTGATTTTAATCCAATTCAATTTGGATCATGGATGGGTGGAGATAGAGATGGAAATCCTAATGTAACAGCTGAAGTTACAAAGAAAGTAATTTTATTTTCTAGATGGCAAGCTGCAAAATTATATGAGAAAGAACTGACTAAATTGATACAAGATTTATCAATGGAAGAATGCTCTACAAAAATTAAAAGAGCAACAGGAAACAGTTACGAACCTTATAGAGTTTATTTAAGACCAATTAGGGATAAGGTTAGACTAACTCATCAATTAATTGAAAATCATTTAAATAACAATGTAGATTTAGATGAAAAAAAATTAATTCAAAATAAAAATGAAATAACTCTTCCATTAAGAGAAGTAAGAAATTCATTAAAAGCAAATCGAGGAGAGTATATTGCAAACGCAGACCTATTAGATTTAATGAGAAGAGTGAGGTGCTTTGGAATTAATTTAGCAAGATTAGATATAAGACAAGAGGCAGATAGACATGAAAAACTTTTAAATGAAATTTTTAAAAAGAAAAAAAATATAAAATACTCTTCTTTAACTGAAATAGAAAAAGTAAAATTATTAAATAAATCTATAAAAGAAAAAAAATTTTTTGTAGATAAAATAAAAATAAAAGATAAAGAAAATAAAGAAGTTTGGAATACTTTCAAACAGATATCGAAAACACCAATTGAGTGCCTAGGTGCATATGTAATATCAATGACTTCAACAGCATCTGATATTTTATCTGTTTATTTTTTACAAATGCAAGCGCAAAACAATAATTTATTAAGAGTTGTGCCACTTTTTGAAACTTTGGATGATTTAAAAAATGCTAATGGGGTAATGACAAATTTATTCAAACTTTCATGGTATAGAAAAATGATTAATTCGAAGCAGGAAGTAATGATTGGATATTCTGATTCTAGTAAAGATGCTGGAAAATTATCTGCGAGTTGGCATCAATATAAACTTCAAGAGGAGCTAAGAAGTTTAGCTAAAAAATATAAAATAGATCTTGTTTTCTTCCATGGTAGAGGTGGATCTCCAGGAAGAGGAGGTGGACCTATTCAGGCTACTTTAAAGTCACAACCTTCAGGAACAGTTAATGGTAAAATAAGAATTACTGATCAAGGAGAGGTAATTCAACAAAAGTATGGATATAAACCTTTAGCTGAATATAACCTTTGTAGCTATATCGGCTCTGTAATGGATGCTTCTTTAAATCCACCACCAAGATCAAAATCAAATTGGCGTGATTTGATACAAAAAATGTCAGAAATTTCAACATCCTCATACAGAAAATACTTAAATCAAAGTGAGGATTTTATTCGTTACTTCAAAACCGTTACACCTCATAAATCACTTGGAAAACTTGCAATTGGATCAAGACCAACCAAAAGAAAGAATGTTGATAACATCCAAAGTTTAAGAGCTATTCCTTGGGTATTTGCTTGGACACAAATAAGATTAATGCTACCAGCGTGGCTTGGGACAACTGAGGCATTGAGATATGGGTCTATCAAAAAATTCAAAAGAACAATGACTGACATGGAAAGAAATTGGCCTTATTTTGTGTCAACTATGGATATTTTAGACATGGTTATTTCCAAGGTAGATCCAAAAATATCAGTTATTTATGAAAATAATTTAGCTGATGCCTCATTAAAAAGAATTGGTAAGAAATTAAGATTTCAATTTGAAGCATTGGTCAAATTGCATAATAAAATTACTCCTAAAGAAGTGGTAAAAGAGAGAAAAGAATTTAGAAAGTCTTTATTTATAAGAAACAATTATACTGAGATGCTAAATATACTACAGGCAAATGTAATGAATAAATTAACAAATAAAAAATATAAAAATTTAGATAAAAAATTTCTTGAAGATGCTTTAATGACATCAATCGCAGGTATTTCCGCAGCGATGAAAAATACTGGATAAATGTTTGAATATTTAATTGCTTTTGGAGCAGGACTTATAAGTTTTTTATCTCCATGTGTTCTACCTCTAATTCCTGGATATATTTCTTATATTTCAGGTCAATCATTGCAAGAAATTTTAAATAAAAAAAAAATAAACTTTCTTCCTTTAATTTTATTTTGCTTTGGGTTCTCAACTGTATTTGTAGCTTTAGGAGCATCAGCTTCTTTTTTAGGACAGGCACTTTTACAAAATTCAGAAGTGTTAAGAATTTCAGCTGGAATAATTATAATAATTTTTTCTCTTCAATTAATTGGAATAATTAATATTCCATATTTAAACTTAGAAAAAAGATTTGATGCAAAAAAATCAAGCAATATTTTTTTTCCATATGTGATTGGTGTTGCTTTTGGTTTTGGTTGGACACCATGTATTGGTCCAATTTTAGGCTCGATTTTAGCTTTAGCATCTATTGAAGAAACTTTATCCAGAGCTATAATATTATTAATTTCTTATTCATTAGGTCTTGCTATTCCATTTGTTTTATCTGGATATCTAATTCAAAAATTTTTATTATTTTCTAAAAATTTTAAGAGAAATATTAATTTAATCTCAAAAATTGGTGGAATAACTCTATTATTAACAGGTATTTTAATTTTAACTAATCAATTACAAGCTATAGGATTTTATATAATTGAAATCTTTCCTTTTATGCAAAAATTCGGATAAAAGGTATTAATGAAGATTTATCAAATAGACTCCAGTGCTAGGAAAAAAGGCTCAACCTCTAGAGCTTTAGCAAAAAAACTCTTGGATAAAATTAAAAAACCAGGAGATGAGATAATTTATAGAGATCTAGATGATGAGATGCTTTTTGTAAGTGGGCTTACAGAATCTGGAATGAACATAGATGAAAAAGATCAAACAGAAGAACAAAAAAAAATGTTTGAACTCTCTGACAAACTTGTAAAAGAATTGAAAGAGAGCGATGTCATAATAATTTCAGCTCCAATTTATAATTATGGTCCTCCCGCAACTCTTAAAGCTTGGTCAGATTTAGCTGCTAGAATAGGTGAGACTTTTAGATTTAAACCAAATGGTAGAAGAGAAGGGCTATTAAAAAATAAACATGCTTATTTAGTTATCACTTCTGGAGGAACAAAACTAAATAGTTCAGAGGATTTTTTAACTCCTTGGCTAAAATTTATTCTTAACTTCTTTGGTATAGAAAAAGTAGATATAATCAGTGCAGACCAAATGGCACTAGACTATGAAAAATCAATCAAAGAAGCTGAAGCACAAATAGAAAATTTATTTAAAGATTAAACTTCCTTTTCAGATGCCTGAGTTTTCCTTCAGTACTATCGTAATCAATGTAACAACCCTGTAAAAATCTTTCACCTTCTTTTGTTTCATAGGCTGTTCTTCCATGAAGAAGTCTGTGATTATCCATCATCATTAAGTCTTTTGGCTCAAGTTTAAACTCAATTCTATATTTGTCTGAATTATACATTTCGGATATTTTTTTTCTCGCTTGATAGTAAAGATCTAATTCTTCTTTTTCTAAAATTGGGACATAGTCTAATCTAGGACTAAATCTTACCTGTTTGAAACTTTTATCTTCATTTAGTTCAATCAAAGGAGAGATGGTTTCTAAAATCACTTCTTTATCTATAAATCTAAATCTAACTTTTACTTTAGTTAAAATTTTATAAAATTCTGGATATTCATTTTTTAAATCCTCAGTAACTGTATAACCATCTACTAGTGTTGATAACCCACCAGAAACTTTACTTTCAATACAATGTAAAAGCTGAATACATGGGACAGGATTTCTATAAGGATTATCTGTATGAGGCGCTAAAGCTAAAGACGTATAAGCAAGATCGTTAGGATCAGGTTTAGATTTTACGTCAAAATATTCACCAAAATTTGTTCTTCGAACACTTCCTATAGAATTTGCAAATTCTACGATGTAATTTTTTGATGTTGGAATATTTTTTACTACAATAAATCCATATTTATAAAATGAAACAAGCAAATCATGCATTTCTTTACTCTCATAAAAATTTTCCTGGTATTCGAAATTTTTAATATTTTTTAGAGTGGAGTCCCATTTAGTTTTTTCTATAGACCTAATTACAATATCTTCTTTAGAAAACTCAGAAGCAATTTTATCTATTTCTAGTTTTGAATTAACACCGTCATTAAAATCAACTTCTAAATATTTTTCATTAATATTAGCTTTATTTATTGATACATCATTACTTAGAAAGGTAGGATCAAAAAGTCTTTGCTGAGTTCCTTTATCTAAATATTCTTCACCATTTGCCCTTTCACGTAACCAGAATGGGTGAATTTCTTTTTTTTCAGACCCATTATTAAAATAAACCTTGTTTTTAATCAGCTCAATTTTCATACTACATAGCCAAGGATTATTTAAAATTTAACTTTAATCAACATAAATTAAATAGTAAGAGTTCTCTGTGAAAAAATTTGATACAAAAAAATATCCAATATATGCAAGCTTTTTAAATCAACTTGCTAAAGATTTAACAAGATTTTACTACGCCAAGTTAGATAAACCATTCAAGATAACTAATAAGATGAAAGGTAAAGGTTATGACCCAGTAACTACATCTGACAAAGCATTTGAAAAATTTATTAGGTCTAAAATTTCAAAAAAATTTCCAAATCACCAAATTATAGGTGAGGAGTATGGTCATAAAAATACCAAAAGTGAGTTTTCATGGGTAATTGACCCAATTGATGGAACTAGATCATATGTAGTAGGTAATCCTAGTTGGAGCAATTTAATCTCACTAAATTACAATGGAGAGCCAGTTTTAGGATTAGCTAATTTTCCTAAAATGAGAAAATATTATTTAAATGTAAATAAAAATACAGCATATGTTTTTGAAAAAAATAAAAAAAGAAAACTTAAAGTTAACAGCAAATTAAATTTTGCTAATGCAAAATTAGCTGCTGCTTTTCATAATCAATTAACTTTGAAACAACAATCAAAAATTAAAAAGTTTATTAAACGAATGCAATTTCCTTGTTTTGATGCATTGACATATTGCCAATTAGCAGAAGGAAGACTTGAAATGGTTTCACAATGTGCAAATAAAATTTGGGATATTCATCCAATTATGCCTATAGTACGAGCAAGTGGTGCAATAGTAACGACATGGGGAAATAAAAATCCTGTGGTTGGAGGAAATATTATTGTTTCAAATAATATTAGTAATCATAAAAAGATTTTAAAATTATTAAAACCATTAGCTGAATGATATCTGAAAGAGCACAAGTAATTTTAGATTTCTGGTTTAAAGAAACTCCTTCTGAGATGCGTTTCAAAAAAGATGAAAAGTTTGATCAAAAAATTAAAGTTAATTTTTTAAAAGATTATGAACTTGCTTGTCAAAATGAATATGATGATTGGCAGGATAACCCAATGAGCTGTTTAGCTTTAGTTATACTTTTTGACCAGTTCTCTCGTAATATGTTCAGAAATGATAAAAAATCTTTTGCTCAAGATCAAAAAACTAGATTAATTGTAAATGATGCGGTCTATTCTGGTTATTTAGAAGCTATGAATGTAAATCAAAGATTGTTTATGTTGTTACCACTTATTCACAGTGAGGAAATTAGTGATCATGAAATGGCTTATTACTTATTAAATAAATATTTAAGAGAGCACGAAGGTTACAACGAAATAAAAAAATTTTGGCAAGATCATACAAAAGTAGTTAGACAATTTCATAGATATCCTCATAGAAATGAAATCTTAGGAAGAGAGTCTACAGAGGAAGAAATAGAATTTTTAAAAGGTCCAAATTCATCTTGGTAAAATGAATTTAGAATTTATTTTTAAAGTTATTGACAAAGATGAATGGCAGAAAGCCAAAAAATCAGGTGAATATGGTGGGTCAGAAAAAGATCTTAAAGACGGATATATTCATTTTTCAGAAGAGGATCAAGTAAAGGAAACTTTAAACAAACATTACCCTAAAAAGGAAAATTTAGTTTTATTAAGAGTAAATGCTTTTAAGCTTGAACATTTATTATGGGAACAAGCATCAAATGGAGACATGTATCCTCATTTATATTCACCTTTAGATACCAGCACGGTTGTAAACGAATATGAGTTAACATTAAATGAGGATGGAAGTCATGAGCTTCCAGAGATATTAAAAAAATATCAGTTTAGTCGACCAAGGTAATTAACCATTACTACGCCAATTATAATTAAAATAATTCCAATAGTTCCATAAATATTAGGCACTTGGTTAAACTTTAAAACAGCGAAAAGTACAACACCTGTAACTGTCAAACCACTATAAGTAGAGTAGGCAAATCCAACTGGAAGTGCTGACATGGCTTTTGCAATAGAAAACATTGTAATACACATAAACAAAATGCATAAAACAGAAGGAGTTAGTTTTGTAAATCCTTCGGAAATTTTAGCAAAACTATTTGATGCGATACCAAAAATTATTCCATTAGCTAAAAATAAATATCCTAACAATGGTTTCATGATTATTCTTTTGATGCAATTTTATTAACTAAAGGTCTTATTAAAGGTGCTAAAGTAAATGCAGCAATTAAAGCAATTGGATATGCAAACATTAGAGAATATCCCCATCTAAAAAAGAAACCATCTGAAATACCTGTGTTTACAGCAACGACAACACCACTCATAATAACACTCATACCTAAAGACATTAAAATCATAAATAAAGGTTGAGCGTATTTTTTATTAATCATATTAATTATTACCTAACAGGTTAACCATTAAAACACCAACAATAATAAAAGCTAAACCAATTAATGAATATAAATTGGGTACTTGATTAAATCTAATTATACCCACAACAACAGTTGCTATAATTGTCAAGCCTGCAAAGGAAGCATAAGTAATTCCCATGGGAATATTTTTCATTACCAATGAAAGTGCGTACATACATAATACAATTGTGATTGCGGTAATTATGCTAGGAAAAAGAAGAGTAAAGCCTTCGGCACTTTTAGCAAAACTATTTGAGGTAACACCCAAAAAAACTGCAATGCCTAAAAATAAATATGAAGTAGCGAGACTCATGTTAAGACTTTAAATGAATTTAAGGAGAATATATAGAATTATTTAAGAGACCATTTAATAGCATCTTCCATTCTATCATCTCCCCAAAAGAGTTCATTTTTTACAATAAAAGATGGGCTACCAAATATTTTGTTTTCACGAGCCGAGTTTGTATTTTCGTTATACTTTGTTTCTATATTTGAGGAATTTGCTTCAGAGATTATTTTATCTTTATCTAAGCTTAATTCTGAGCAAACTTCAGTAATGCTTGGTTCGATGGCTGGTTCTTTACCTTCTTGAAACCATTTTTTATAAGTGAGAATAACAAACTTTTCTCCCCAACCTTTTTCAAAACCAAGGATTGCAATTTGGTTCGCTAAATCAAATTTAGATAATGGATAGGGAGCTGGCGTTTTAGCAAAAAAACCATAACCTTCAGCTCTTCTTTCAATATCTCTCCACATGTAATTAACTTTATTCATTTTATCCTTTGGAAATGGGATATTGTTCATCTCTTTCATGATTGCTCTTACTGAAAAAGGTTTCCAGTTAAATTTTACTTGATGTTGTTTTTCAACATCAAGTATTCTAGTTACGGATAGATAGGTATATGTGCTTCCTATCGAAAAATAAAAATCAATTTCACTCACTTATTTTGGCATTGGTGTAGCACCAGTTTCTAAACTAACAATTTTTCCATTGTCATATTTATAAACTGCCATTACCGCCTCAACATTTCCATCATTAAAAGTTACAAACGCATGATGAATACCAACTTCGTCATTTTCATAAACAATTCTAACCTTATCTTGATTAATATCGCCACTCATCGCCCATTTGATAACATCACTTTTGGTTAAAACATTTCCTGACTTGTGCATTGTGAATTTAAAATCATCATGCAAAAGTTCATTCATAGCGGCTTCATCTTTATTTTTTAATGCAGCACTATATTTTTCTAATATAGACATGTTGTTCCTTTCTATTTATTCACCCCACATTCCGTGAAATTCATATACTACTGCTGGTTTATCTCCAACAACCCATCCATCATGACCTGGTTGTATTGAATATGCATCACCAGCTTTATAAGTTAGTTCAGTTCCATCATTATGTTTTGCACAAACAGCACCTGAGATAATTATACCAAGATGTGTAGCTTGACAGCTATCGCCACCAACTGTTGGCTTTATATCTTTTGACCATTGCCAACCAGGTTGTAAAGTAAGTTTCATCAATCTTTGATTTCCAACTTTGACAGCTTCAATTTTAGCATTTTTAAAATTATCATTTACTTCATCTGCTTTATCAAAACTTTTTACTTCTATTCCAGCCATTTTTCCTCCTTGTTTCTAATAATTTAGTTACGAAGTTTAGCAGAGAATAGTCAGTATGTGTAGACTCAGTCTTCTACTATACTTTAGCTAATTCGTAAATTTCATAACCAGTCATTACCTCATCAAATACAGGTTTTGAGACTGGATTTGATCCATCCAAAAATGAATGAAGTGCTGCCATGTCATGAACTGCAATTTTAAACATTATTGTTGATTTATCAGGTGAGACACTAGCTATTGTTTTTGAAACATCTGCAACTTTTTTTCTTTCAGCCATACCCTCATCTGATTGCATAAAGCCCATAAACTTTTCAAAGGCTCCTTCTTTTAGTTTTCCTACTACCAATATATCTTTCATTTTTTCCTCCTTTTTTTTTATTAATATAGAGTTTGAGCTACCTTTTTAACTCTATCTTCTCCGTTAGGTATTGTTGAATTTACAAAGTCATGACATGCATTAGTTTTAGCCTCGTCAAATTTAGACCCATAATGCTTATCAACAGCTTTGTTTACGCCTTCGTCCCATTCCTTTTCAGGAATTCCTACTTCTAAAGCATAAGCTTTTAAAACTTTTACAGATGCCATAGATTTTTCTTTCATACTATATTCAAATGTTTCCCCTGAAGGTAAGAAATAGTTAGCCATGTAGATACCACTACATTCCCAAGCTCTATTTTTATCACTATCAGACATACCTGCGTATGCTGAGGTAAAAAGAAATAAAGTACTTATTAATATTGTTACTTTTTTCATTTGTTATCTCCTTTTAATTTATTTTTTTAAAGTATAAGTTCCTTGTAGATAATTCGTTGAATGAACTTTACCTTCTTGGGCTGTTTTAATTTGGGTATAGCCGGTAGTTCCACTACATTCGATACCTTCGTATCTGCCAGTTCCACTGATACATTTAAATGTACCTTCCATAGAGTAACCTAATTTAATCTCATAATAGGTTATTGCAGTATCTCCATTAATAAATTTTATTATGCAGTGACCCATCTCAAATCCTTTTCCGGGAATTGATCCTGCACCAATACAATAATGAGACGAATTATCTCCAAATGTAGTACCACCTACTGCCATCATACCTACCAAACCATCATAAGCAAAAGTCATTGGATTACCTTTATCATCAACAATTACTTTAGCGTCACCAACAAAAAAACCTTTAAGATCTATTTTACCACTATGACCATCTGCAAATGAAAGAGATGACATTAAAGTAAAAATTAATGTTAGAATTATTTTTTTCATTTCACTCCTATTGTTATATTTTAACTATAGGGCCAGACTGTATTAATTTATTATATACACTTCTCGTGTTCATACTGCGCGACAGATATGCATTTATTATGGGCTAGAAATGCAGTTTTTAGCTATTTAATTCAATTTAAATTTTTGATAACGTTTTAATATGATCGAAAAATTTAATGGAATATTCTATTTAGTTGTATTTTTAGTTCACTTTATAATTTTTGCTGCATACGCTTATCAAACAGTTTTTGCTACAAAGAAATTTTTAGATAAATTTGGTATCGATGATACTGGTGCCGGAATGACTAGATTTTTTGGATCATTATTTATTGGAGCTGTAGTAATGGCTATTTGGGTTGGATTTATAAGACCTGATGGGCTTCAAGGAACATGGGCATTTTTTAATTTAGTATTTTTACAAAACCTTTCAGCTTTTTGTGTGGGTATTTATACAATTAAAATAAATAAGTTAGGTCATACTCCACAAACATCTAATGAAGGAATTATTGCACCAGGTATTTTAACTTTGTTAAGTGCAATACTTTGTTTCGGATTAGCAGATAAAATTTATATCTAAAACCAATTAGGTACTGGTAGACCTTTTTCCTCTAAGAACTTTTTATTGAACATTTTGGTTGCGTATTTATCACTTCTATCACAAAGAATGGTTACAATAGTTTTATCAGGACCCAATTCTTTACCCATCCTTATTGCACCTGCTATATTTATTCCACAGCTAGTTCCTAAACTTAAACCTTCATTTTGAATTAAATCATAAAGTATAGGTAATGCCTCATGATCATCTATTGAATAGGCATCGTCAATTTTGGCTTCACCAAAGTTTGCTGTTACTCTACTTGAACCAATTCCTTCAGTAATTGATCCACCTTCAGATTTTAGTTCACCATTCTTTATATAATTATAAAGTGCAGACCCTTTTGGGTCAGATAAATAAATTTTTACATCTTTATTCTTTTCTTTAAGTGCATTACTTACACCAGAAATAGTTCCCCCCGTCCCTGAGGAACACACAAATCCATCAACTTTACCTTGAGTTTGTTCCCAAATTTCTTGGCCAGTGCCCTCATAGTGACCTTTGGCATTTGCAGTATTATCAAACTGGTTAGCCCAAATCACACCGTTATTATTTGTTGGTCTTAATTCATCTGCAAGTCTAGCTGCCACTTTAACAAAATTGTTATCATCTTTGTAAGGTTTAGGTGGCACTAATCTTAATTCAGCTCCAAGATTTCTAAGTAGATCTTTTTTCTCTTGGGTTTGATTATCATTCATGACGATGATTGTTTTATAACCTAAAGAATTTCCTAAAAGGCCTAAACCAATTCCAGTGTTACCCGCTGTTCCCTCTACAACAGTTCCACCTTTTGTTATTAATTTTTTTTCCTGAGCATCTTTAATTAAAGCAAGTGCAGCTCTATCTTTGACTGATCCTCCTGGATTTAAAAATTCTGCTTTTCCATAAATATTGCATCCAGTAATTTCGGATGCTGCTCTTAATTTAATTAGTGGGGTATTTCCTATTCCTGAAATAAAATCGTTTTGTGTGTTATTCATTATCTGATTTTTTATCACTGTCAGGTGTAATTCCATAAGGTTTAAATTCACTATCAGCTATTCCAACACTTCTTGCAGGAATTCCAACCATCACAGCATTTTCTTCAACGTCTTTAGTTATAACTGCATTAGCTCCAATTCTTGCACCTTTACCAACTACTACTGGACCTAATACTTGTGCACCTGAACCAATTACTACATCTTCTTTTATTGTAGGATGTCTTTTAATATTACGTTGATCATTTGAATTTATACTAGGTGCAATTCCACCTAATGTAACCATATGGTAAATAGTTACATTATCACCAATGTCAGACGTTTCTCCAATCACAACTCCCATTCCATGATCGATAAATAAATTTTTTCCAATTTTTGCATTTGGATGAATTTCAATTCCTGTCAAGAATCTTGAAAATTGGGAAATGATTCTTGCAATTAAATGAAATTTTGCTGTACTAAAAAAATTAGCTATTCTATGAAAGAATACTGCTTTCACTCCTGGGTAAGTTAATATTAAACTTAATTTTGATTTTGCCGCAGGATCTCTATCAATTATTGATTGTAAAAAATCGCTCATTATTATTCTTTTTTTGATTTTGTGTTAAAAAACAGGCTTTATATAGTGATTAATTTATTATATTAAAGGTTTTATTATGTACAAAAATACTAATTGTTTTCATTTAGCAATACCTTGTGGTGATTTAGAAATAGCAAAGAAATTTTATAGCGAAACTCTAGGATGTAGATTAGATAATTCTGCACAAGAATGGGCTGACGTAGATTTTTGGGGTAATGAACTAACACTTCACAAAAGTGAACACAAACTAGACAATGAAAGACATGATGTAGATATGGGTAATGTATCAGTTCCTCATTTTGGAGTTCATCTATCTAGAAAGGATTTTGACGCTCTTAAACAAAGATTAAAGGATAGTGGTACTAAATATTATGATGAGCCTTATCTAAGATTTAAAGGCACTAAATACGAACAAGAAACATTTTTTGTAAAAGATCCAAACGAAAATATTTTAGAAATAAAAACTCTTACTTCAAACCCAGACTAGTTCTTTATAATAATTCTAATATACACTGTAATAATCACACATCAATTTTCTTTGACTCGCCATCTCAATTCGCGTTAAGCTTAATTTATAAATTTAAAAGGAGATAATATGAAAATAATTAAGACTACACTTGTAGCTGGATTAATCTCAATTTTAGCAATGTTCTCTGCACAAGCGGAAAAAGTTAAAATTGGAGATCCAGGCTGGACAGGTGCTACAGCTATTGCAAATTTATTAGCAGCAGTTGTTACAGATAAAATGGGTGGAGAAGCAGAACTTGTTCCTGGAAACAACACAGCAATTTACGCGGCAATTGATAGAGGCAAGGGTGAAATCGATGTTCATCCTGATATTTGGTTACCAAACCAAGAAGCTTATACAAATGATTTAGTTCCAAAAGGAACTTTAAAATTAAGTAGCAAACCTTATGAAGGAAACCAAGGTTATTGCGTTTCTCAACAGTTTGCTAAAAAAATGAACATCACAGCAATTGAAGACTTAGCAAGACCTGAAGTTGTTAAAGCTATGGATAGCGATGGCAATGGAAAAGGTGAGTTTTGGATTGGTGCTGATGGTTGGGCTTCTGCAAATGTGAACCAAGTTAAATTAAGAGACTATGGTTTATATGATGCTGGTATCGAAGCAGTTAGAGCTGCTGAAGCAGTTAAAAATGCTAGAGTACTAGACTCAATCAAAAAAGGTGAAGGTTATGCATTCTATTGTTACAAACCTCATGCAATTTGGGGAATGGCTGACGTAGTGATGTTAACAGAACCAAAATATGATCCTGCAAAATATAAAATGATTCAACCTAAAGCAGATGCTGACTGGTACAAGAAATCTTATGTTGCATCAAAAGATGCTCTTAAGCAAATTCAAATCGGTTGGGCAACTTCATTAGAGAGTCAATCACCAGCGATTGTAGAGTTCTTTAAGAATTTTCAATTAACAGCTGATGATGTTTCTGCAATGGCTTATGCAGTTTCAGTTGAGAAAAAAGATCCTGCTGATGTCGCAAGAGCTTGGATGGAAGCAAATAAATCAACTGTAGACGGTTGGTTAGGATTATAATCTAAATTAAATTTTATACTCGGCAATTTAAGATTGCCGAGTATATTTTCCTATAATAAAAGACAAAATGGATTCATCGAGTTCAGCTATAAAAATTGAAAATGTTTGGAAAGTATTTGGTAATACTTCAACTGAAGCATTAGATGCAATTCAAAATAAAGGAATTTCAAAAACTGAAGCTTTAGAAGAATATAACTCAGTGATTGGTGTATCTGACGTTTCATTTGATGTTAACCAAGGAGAAATATTTTGTGTAATGGGTCTTTCTGGTAGTGGAAAATCTACATTAGTAAGACATATAAATAGACTATTAGAACCTACATCAGGAAAGATTTTGATAAACGGCCAAGATGTAATGCAGCTTGATCGTGATCATTTGCAAGAACTAAGAAATAAAAAGATAGGCATGGTTTTTCAAAACTTTGCACTTATGCCTCACAGATCAGTTGTAGATAATATTGCAATGCCTCTTGAAATAAGAGGAGTAAGTAAGAATGATCGTTTAGATGCAGCAAATAAAATTTTAGAAATAGTTGAATTACAAGGTTGGGGCAACAAATTTGCTCATGAATTATCAGGAGGTATGCAGCAAAGAGTAGGGCTTGCAAGAGCATTAGCTGCAGACCCAGAATTTCTTTTAATGGATGAACCTTTTAGTGCATTAGACCCACTAATTAGAAGACAGCTTCAATCAGAATTTATCAAACTTTCAAAACAGATGAAAAAAACAACAGTTTTTATAACTCACGATTTAGATGAGGCAGTAAGAGTAGGGCATAGAATTGCAATCATGAGAGATGGAAAAGTTATTCAAATTGGAACTCCAGAACAAATTGTAGTTAATCCAGCTGACGAATATGTTGCAGACTTTGTTAAAGGAATTTCTAGACTTAAAGTTGTTCAGGCAAAAACAATCATGCAAACAGTTGAAAGTTATGAAAGTAAAAATGGTAAGTTGGAAGGAAATTTACAAAGTGTAGATGAGCATGAATTGCTAAGTAAATTAATTGAAGTTTCAAAATCGAAAGATAAGCCATTAGTTGTTAAAAATAATGAGCAAAAAAACATTGGAGTAATTACACAATCAGATCTTTTAAAAGCAGTGATAGAGGGTGGTGATGGAGAATAAACAAATTAATAACCCTACTAGATCTGAGTTAATAACTGACTTTGTTAAATCAAATCCAGAATATTACATTAAGGAGTTTCAAAAAATTGGAAGCAAACCTTCATTTTCTTTTTCATTTAATTTATATGCAGGAATTCTAGGTCCAATTTGGTTTGGAATGAGAAATATATGGAATTGGGCATTAGCATTTTTGATAATTGAAACATTCTCAGTTGTTCAAATTATAAGAGGTTTATTTGGGAATATTACCAAAGATGCTGTTGAAAAAATAAAACAGGTTGAATCTACAATTGCATTTAGAAACAAACAGTTAGAAGCAGCTATTACTAACAATCCAGATAAAGTTGATGTCTATAAACGTAACATTAAATCCTTAGAAGATGCAATGCAGGGATACATTGATGAAGTTGTAAGAATTGAAGCATCTGCAATTTGGATCACAATATTTGGTATTGCTTTATTAATTTCGATTAAAATAGTTCAAGGGATTCTTGCTAATTCTGTATTAGAAAAAAGATATTCAGAATGGTTATCTGACAAAACAATAAGACCAGGAATGCAAACTAAGAACTTTATCTCTAGTACAATTTTTGCAGCAGTGATTATGTTTTTCTCAGTTGTGCATTATAGTTTTCCAGGTGTTATTACTATAATGGATGATTTTCCAACTCATCCAGACATAAGACTTACTTCAATAAAATGGGTAGAAACTATTTTTGACTATGCTGTTTTAAAAGGAGATGCTTTATTTACAGCAATCACTATTGGTATTAGATCGGTATTAGATTTTTTAGAATTGCTATTTGTTAAAACTCCATGGATAGTAATCATTACTACCATAGTAACTTTAACAGGACTAGCTGCAGGCCCAAGAGCTGCAATTTATTCAGCAGGATTTTTATGTTACATGGGATTTTTAGGTTTTTGGGTAAAAGCCATGACTACCTTAGCTCTTCTTGGAACTGCTGCTGTATTAAGTATTGTTATTGGAATTCCACTTGGAATTTTTTGCGCAAGACGTCAAAGATTTTATTCAATGATAAGACCAATAATGGATTTTATGCAAACAATGCCAGCCTTTGTCTTCATGATCCCAGTAATTGCATTCTTTGGAACAGGGAAGGTCGCTGCGGTTATAATTACAATGATTTTTGGAGGGACACCTGTAGTTAGATTAACAGTTCTTGGATTAAGAGGTGTGCCTGAAACAATTAGAGAAGCCGCAATCGCTTATGGAGCTTCTAAATGGTATCTTTTAAGAAAAGTTGATTTACCCTTAGCAACACCATCCATCTTAGCAGGTGTAAACCAAACAGTAATGTTAAGCTTAGCAATGGTAGTAGTTGCATCTCTAATAGGTGCAAAAGGACTAGGACAAGATGTTTTAGAAGCACTTCAGTATGCAAATGTTGGACAAGGTATTTTAGCAGGTGTTGCAATTTTATTTGTTGCGTTAATTCTTGATAGGGTTGTTCAAGGTAAGAAAAGAGTTTAATTATTCCTAATGGAATATGCTTTATTAGGATTTTTTACAGGATTAAGTTTAATTTTAGCTATAGGTGCACAAAATATTTTTGTAATTGAACAAGGTTTAAAAAAACAACATGTATTTCTTGTTTGTTTAATATGTTCAATATCTGATTTAATATTAATATTTTTAGGCATCTTTCTTTTTCATTATTTTAATCAAATCTTTAATAAAACGGTGGAATTAATATTAAATATACTTCTTATATTATTTTTATTGCACTTCATTTATACAAAACTAAAAGCTCATTATTCAGAAATTAATTTTAGTAATGATCTAATAAATATTTCAAAAACAAATATATTTATAAAAACTCTTGGATTTACATACCTAAATCCACACGTCTACTCAGACACAGTTTTTTTTCTTGGGAATTTTTCTAAAAATTATTTATTAAACCAAAAAGTAGCTTTTGGGATTGGCGCAGCTATAGCTTCATTTTTATTTTTTTTTGCTTTAGGTTACTTATCAAACTATTTATCCAAATATGCTAAAAATAAAACAGTTTGGCGAGTTATTAATATATTTATTATAACTTTTATGAGTATCTTGGTTTTATATATAGTAAAGGAAATATTATGAGTGAAATTTATGTAGACGATTTAGGAACAGGTTTTCCATTTGTTTTTGTCCATGGATATCTTGGTTCATCTGAAATGTGGTGTTTTCAAAAAAATTATTTCTCAAAATATTACAGAGTCATTGCACCTGCTTTACCTGGATTTGGTGAAAGTTATAAAGCAAAATCTTTAAACTCTATTAATGATATGGCGAATAAAATAATAGAAATTCTAAATCAAAAAAAAATTGATAAATTTAATTTGATTGGTCATTCCATGGGAGGAATGATTGTTCAAGAAATAACAAAAATCGTTGGTGATAGAGTTAATAAATTAATTTGTTTTGCTACAGGATCAATAGGAGATATTCCTGGTAGATTTGAAACGATGGATGAAACAAGAGAAAAATTAAAAAAAGATGGAACAAAAATTTCATTTTCAAGAGTTCCTCCAAAATGGTTTGTAAAAGGGAATAAAGATAAGAATTATTTTTTATGTGAAAATGCTGTTAAAAATGTTTCATTAGAAACAGCTGATAATGCTTTGCTTGCTATGAAAAATTGGAAAGGAATTGATAATTTAAAAAATATCAAAAATGAAACTTTAATTGTTTGGGGAGATAAAGATATTTCTTATAATTATGATCAGGTTGATACATTGAGTAAATATATTAAAAATAGCCGTTTAGAAATCTTTAAAGGATGTTGTCATAATGTTCATTTAGAACAACCGGATAATTTTAATATTTTAATAAAAAATTTTTTAGACTAATATTCTTAAAAAGATAAAGAATTAAATGGCAAACATAAAATTTACTGGTGTTCATAAATCATTTGGTGCTAATAAAATAATTAAAAATTTTAATCTTTTAGGTAAAGAAGATGAATTTCTTGTTTTGGTAGGACCATCAGGGTGTGGAAAATCAACCCTTCTAAGAATGATTGCAGGATTAGAAAAAATTGATGAAGGTGAAATTTTTATTAATGATCAAAAAATTAATGAACTTCATCCTTCAAAACGTCAAACTGCGATGGTTTTTCAATCTTATGCTCTTTATCCTCATATGAACGTTTATGAGAATATGTCTTTTGGTTTAAAAATTGAAAAAAGACCTAAAGAAGAAATTGATACAAAAGTTATGCAAGCCGCAAAAATTTTAAAAATTGAAGAGCTTTTAGAGCGAAAACCAAAACAATTATCAGGTGGTCAAAGACAAAGAGTGGCAATAGGAAGAGCTATAACCAGAAATCCAAAAATATTCTTATTTGATGAGCCTTTATCAAACTTAGATGCAGCTTTAAGAGCAGAAATGAGAGTTGAAATTTCAAAATTACACAATCAAATCAAAACAAATATGATTTATGTTACTCATGATCAAGTAGAGGCCATGACGCTAGCAGATAGAATTGTTATTTTAAATCAAGGAAATATAGAACAAGTTGGTACGCCTGAAGAAATATATAATGATCCAGCAAATATTTTTGTAGCTCAATTTATTGGCACACCTAAAATGAATGTTTTAGAAATTAATGAAAAAAATGTAATTTCAGAAAGTTCTATTAAACTGCTTGGTAATGAAATTCAATTTGATAAGCTAAAATTTAATAAATCTAAACATTTTGTGGGAATAAGGCCTGAACATTTAAAATCTAATCAAAAAACTCAATATTCTTTTAATCCCAAAATAGAATTAATAGAAAATTTGGGTAATGAAAAAATTATTTACTTAAAACAAGATGAATACCAACTGAGTGCCAAAATTTCTAGCAATCTACAAATAAGTAATTCAATAGGATTTGATGTAAAAGATGTTTTTGTGTTTGATCAAAATGGCAAAAGAATACAATCTTGATACAACTCAAAATTGACTAATTTAGAATTATAGAGAATTTTAGGCCTTTTTTCTTATGAGGTTTTTGCATAACTGTTATTTAAAAGTAAGAGGTATGCTACTTAGAATCATTACAATAAGGTATCCTTAGAATAATATTGATTAGATCGTTTAAGGAGGGTCAATGAAAAATATAATTAAGTTATTCTGCGTGATTAGTTTTTTTATAACTAATGTTGTTTACGCAGATATAAAGTTTTGGACTACAGAAGTTCAGCCTGCTCGAATGGCGAAACAGGAGGAAATGGCCAAAGCTTTTGAAGCAAAAACTGGAATCAAGGTTGATGTAATTCCGATTGAAGAAAAAGATCTAGGTACAAGAGCTACAGCAGCAGCTGCTGCAGGTGATTTACCGGACGTAATTTATCATACTTTACAATATGTATTACCATGGGCTGAAGCAGGAATATTAGATGTGGATGCTAACAATGATGTTGTTAAAGAACTTGGTAAAGATACATTTGCACCAGGCGCACTTAACATGGCAAAAAAAGGTTCAAAAATTGCAGCCGTTCCAGTTGATGGATGGACACAAATGGTTGTTTATAGGAAAGATCTTTTTGAAAATGCTGACTTAGCGCCACCTACAAGTTATGCGAATATTGTAGCCGCAGTTGAGAAGCTTTCAAAACAAAATGGAATGTTTGGGTTTGTAGCTGCTACCAAGACTGATGAAAATTTCATGAGTCAAGTTTTAGAGCACGTTCTTTTAGCAAATGGGGTTAATATTGTTAAAAAGGGTGGTATCAAGAAACAAGGTAAAAAACTAAAAGAAGCATTAGAGTTTTATAAAGTAATTGCAAAAGCAAGTCCTCCAGGTGAATTGTACTGGAAACAATCTAGAGCATTGTACTTTGCAGGAAAAACTCCAATGATTATTTGGTCTCCATTCATTATGGATGAGCTTGCTGGTTTAAGAGACTCGGCTCCACCAACAATTAACAGCGATCCAACATCACCTGAACTAGCTTCTAAAACTGGTTTCATAACTAATTTTAGTGGACCTAGTAATAAAAAAGGTGCTGCATGGGCAGATGTTAGATATTTTGGTATAACTGCTGACGCTGATACTGATGAAGCTAAACAATTTATCATGTACTCAATGGATGAAGGTTACACAAGCACATTATCGATAGCTCCAGAAGGTAAATTTCCAGTAAGAAGAGGAAATTCAAGTGACCCTGCAGCTTTCACAAAAGCTTGGAGCAAACTACCTGTTGGAGTCGATAGAAAAGCTCCTTTGTCAGATCTATATGACCCAGATGTTATTAATAACATTGTAGCTGGTTTAGATACTGCAAATAGATGGGGTGTTAAAGAAGGCGAACTATCAAGAGCATCAAAAGTCATAAATTCTCAATTTATAAATAGAATTACTAGACTTTATATTGATGATCAAATTGATGTCGATGAAGCTGTTGATATGATTAACAAATCATTAGCTAAATTCAAATAATTTTAATTTTATAAAAAAGCGGATAATATAAATTATCCGCTTTTTTTATGAATGACACTCTAGCAAATACAGAAAAAAAAACTGCATACATACTAACTTTACCTGCAGTTCTTTTAGTTTTTTCAATAATTTTATTCCCAATTTTTGCAAACATTTGGATTAGTTTTAAGGAAGTTGAATTAAAAGATATACGAATTCCAGAACCAAGAGCAAAAAAAATTGTAAAATCTATTTCTGACGAACCTACCAAAATAAAAATATTATATAAGTTAAGAAATAGTTCATTAATACAAGAAATTAGAGATGTTTCTTTTCAAGATAATTTTCCAAAAAATTTTGAAATTGAAAATTTAGATCCAAGATGCTCTTACAAAAAGTATAACTTAAAATGTGAATTTGGAAATTGGCCAGCTAAATATAGGGAAAATTTTCAGGTAATATTTGAAACAAATGATGGATCAAAAATAGATAAAAAAAATCTTAAAACAATTAAACCAAAATTAGATGGGAAATCTAATAACATATTACTTAATACTAACTTTACTCTCAAAAACTTTAAAAAAGTTTTATTTGAAAATGAATTTATAGATTTACTACTAACAACGTTTTATTACACATTTTTTGGAACTGTTGGTTCAATAGTATTTGGTATTTTAACTGCTCAAATGGTTAATCAAAAATTTTATGGAAGAACATTTATGAGGAGTGTTCTACTTTTCCCTTATGTTGCTCCAGTTGTTGCTTTAGCTTATACTTGGGAGCTTCTACTTGACCCTAATAGTGGGACATTAAACAGTTTATTATTAAATTATCAAATTATTGAAACTCCAATAAACCTTCTTGGACAAAAATATATTGAAATTAGTATTTTAGGTTTTGATTTTAAATTAAGGTTAGCTCTTACAACGGTTATAATGTTTGAAATTTGGAGGTATTTCCCTCTAGCTTTTTTATTTATTCTTGCAAGACTTCAAGCTATTCCAAAAGAATTATATGAGGCAGCTGATGTTGATGGTGCTAGTCCCTTTCAAAAATTTTTTAATATTACACTCCCTCAAATAACTGCAGTAATTTCGATTTTATTCATGATTAGATTTATATGGAATTTTAATAAATTTGAGGACGTCTTTTTATTAACTGGAGGTGCATCAGGAACAAGAACTTTACCAATAAATGTTTATCAACAAGGTTTTGCAATATCAGACATTGGAATGGGCTCAGCTGTTTCAATAGTGATCGTTGTATTGCTTTTAATGTTTATGTTTTTTTATTTTAAACTTTTAGGAAAGAGAGTAGATGAGAACTAAAAATACAATATTATTTTCATTGATATCTACTTTTTTCTTAATTTTTTTAATTTCGATTTGGAAAATATTAGCAACATTGCAAGGTTTAAGTATTAATAGTTTAAATATAGAAATAATTTTTATATTTGGTTTTTTAATATCATTAGCTCACTTACTAATAGGTGATAGAATTAAATCAATTTATAAATCTATCATTTTTTCTTCCATATTCGTTTTTTGTGATGGCTACTTAATACAAAAATTACCAATTTGGTATAATGTAGGGGTATTTTTAATATTATATTTTTTCACCAATAAAATTAGTAAATATACTTTTATAGGTTTAAAAGAAGAGCACTCTACTCAAATAATTTTATTTGATTTTTTAACTTTATTTGGAATTTTATTTTTTTCATTTGTAATACTTTTTCCATTTTACATGATGTTAGTAACAAGTTTTAAAACACAAATAGCATTATTAGTAAATCCTTTAGATTTTAGTATAAATTTTGGCCAAGATATAAAAGATTTATTTAAATCTTATTTTGTAATTTTTAAATCTTATAAATTTGGAAAATATATTGTGATTAGCAGTATTGTTTCTGTCGGCACTGTTATTATCACTCTTCTTTTTGCAATACCTGCTGCTTATGCAGTTGCAAGATTAAATTTCTTTGGAAAAACATTTTTATCTACATCTATACTTATAATATATATGTTTCCTGCAATCGTTCTTGTTATTCCGTTGTATACAATATTTAGTCAATTAGGTTTACGTAATTCAATAGAGGGTTTATTAATTGTTTATACGGCAACAACACTCCCGGTAGCTATTTATATGTTACAAGGATACTTCAAAAGTATACCAAAAGAATTAGAGGAAGCTGCAATTTTAGACAAATTAAGTTGGTTTGGAATTATAACAAAAATTATAATACCTTTAAGCATTCCCGCGATTTCGTCTGTTGCTTTGTATGTTTTTATGATTGCCTGGAATGAGTTTTTGTTTTCTTTGATGTTTTTGGATAATCCAAATTCATTTACATTATCAAGAGCAATTCAATATCTAAGTGGTGATGCCGAAACCCCAAGGCAATATTTAATGGCAGGATCAGTTGTAGTAACATTGCCTGTACTGTTTATATTTGTTTATTTTGAAAAATATTTAGTGAGTGGTTTAACAGCAGGGAGTGTAAAAGGTTAATGAAAGTTTCAATTAATAGAGCAAAAAAAACTTTACTTGGTAATAGAAGAAAGGGTTATACTTTACCAACTAACAACAAACTTTATCCTGCTCAGTGGAATTGGGACTCTGGCTTTATAGCTTTAGGATATTCTTATTTTAATTTAAACTTTGCATTAAAAGAAATAAATACATTGTTAGATGGACAATGGAAGGATGGAATGGTCCCTCATATTTTATTTCATAACACAAAAACAAATTACTACCCAAATTATACAGCATGGAATTGTGGTAATAAGATCCACTCATCTGGAATAACTCAACCACCAATATTAGCAACAATTTTAAAAGAAATTTTCAATAAAAATAAAATCAATAAAACCCAATTGTTAAATATTAAAAAAATAATTAAAAAAATTAAAAAATTTCATGAATGGTTTATTAAATTTAGAGATCCAAAAAAAACTGGTTTAGTGTCTATTTTACATCCTTGGGAAAGTGGATACGATAATTCTCCTATATGGGATGAACCTATGAATAAAGTAAAAATTGAAAAAAATATAAAATATAAAAGAGCTGATAATAAGGTTGTAAATCCGGATTTTAGACCACTTGATGTAGATTATGATAGGTATGTTACAATAAAAAATAATTTAAGAAAAATAAAATATAATCCAAAAAAAGTTTATAAATCATCTTTTTTTAATGTAGTAGATGTAGGTTTTAATTCTATATTTCTAAAAGCAAATAAAGATCTCGTTTCTTTATTAGATACCTTTGGTTTTAATAAAACTAAAATAGATAATTATATAAAACTTACAGAAAAAAATTTTCTCAAATTATATGACAAAAAAAGAAAAACTTTTTTTTCAAAAGATTTAAAAAATAATAAAAAAATTTACATTCCATCAATAACTAATTATTTTGTTTTATTTGCTGATTTAAATAATGACAAAGTTAACAAAAAATTAATTCAAAATCTAAAAAAACATAATTCAAAAGAAAAATATTTTTTTTCATCAATTAAACCAAATCATAAAAGTTTTGAGGAGAAAAGATACTGGAGAGGTCCTGTGTGGATTAATTGTAATTGGTTTATTTATAAAGGACTAAAAAGCAAAGATAAGTTATTTTCTGATAAAATAAAAAATAAAACTATCCAAATGTTAGAAAAAAAAGGTTTTTTTGAATATTTCAGTTGTAAGAATGGTCAACCTATGGGAGCAAAAAACTTTTCTTGGTCAGCAGCTCTTTATTTAGATTTAAAATTAAGTAATTACTAATTAGAAAAACCGTATTTTCTTAATCTTACATCACCTGTTCTGGCATGTGCTTCCATTCCTTCGTATCTAGAAATTCTTGCACAAGCAGCACCAACTTCTTTTGTAGCTGCCTTACTCATTCTTTGAAAACTTAATGTTTTAATAAATTTTCCAACAAACAAACCACCCGTGTATCTACCAGCGCCTTTTGTTGGTAAAATGTGGTTAGTTCCTGAACATTTGTCACCATAAGCAACTGTTGTTTCTTCACCAATAAATAAAGATCCATAATTTTTTAATCTGTCGTGGTACCATTGTAAATTTTTAGTTTGAACCTCCAAATGTTCTGGAGCGTATTCATCACTAACTTTAGCGATCTCTTCATCCGTATCACAAAGAATAACTTCACCATAATCTCTCCATGCAGCACCTGAATTTTCTCTTGGAAGATCTGGTAAATCTGCAATTAATTCTGGAACCCTTTGCATAACATAGTCCGCAACTTTTTTGCTTTTAGTAAATAACCATGCTGGAGAATTGTAACCGTGTTCTGCTTGTCCAACCAAATCATATGCAACCATTTCAGGATCTGCTGTCTCGTCTGCAATAACTGCAATTTCTGTTGGACCAGCAAATAAATCTATACCAACTTTTCCAAATAAAATTCTTTTTGCTTCAGCAACGAATTGGTTTCCAGGTCCAACCAAAATATCTGCAGGAGCATTTCCAAATAAACCATTGGTCATTGCCGCAATGGCTTGCACACCACCTAAATTCATTATTACATCAGCCCCACATAAGTCAGCTGTATAAACAATTGATGGATGTACTCCAACTCCAGGTTTAGGTGAACTACAAACTAAAATATTTTTAACACCAGCTACTTTTGCTGTTGTTACACTCATCACGGCTGAAGCTATATGAGCATATCTTCCTGCAGGCACATAACAACCTGCTGTGTTTACAGGAATAAGTTTTTGACCAGCAAATAAACCGTCAGATAACTCAACTTCAAAGTCTTGACCATAATTTTTTAATTGTGCTTCAGCAAATTTTCTAACTCTTTCATGAGAGAACTGAATATCATCTTTAGTTTTTTGATCTAAATTTTTTTTTATTTCTTCAATTTTTTCTTTTGAAACAATTACATCACCTTCATATTTATCAAATTTTTTCGAAAGCTCCTTACATCCTTCTTCTTTACTAGTTTCAATATCTTTGAGAATATTTTCTACTATTTCTCTTGTTTTTGTGTCGTCAGTTGATGATGTTTTTGGTGATTTTTTTAGGTATGTAATTGCCATTTCTCTCCTTTAAAATTTCACTTTATTTAAATGAATTTCTTTTGAAATTCAATGAAACATTTAGTCTAAAGCGACTACTGCAGCTGCAATTGAAGCTAACCGTGCTTGAGCCTCATCAGATCTACTAGTTATTACGACTGGCACTTTTCCACCCACTACTACTCCTGCAGCACATGCGCCACTAAAGTATATAAGCATTTTAACCAAGGCATTACCTGCCTCAACACTTGGCACTAATAATACATCTGCCTCACCTGCAACTGTATTTTTAATACCTTTTATTCCAGCAGATTTTTTTGAAATACTATTATCAAATGCTAAAGGTCCAAATACATCAGCATTTAAATTTTCTTTTTTCGCTAATTTTGTAATCTCTGCAGCTTCAACGGAACTTGGAACACTCTCTAAAACTTCCTCTGTAGCCGATAATACAGATATTTTTGGTCTTTCAATTCCTATCCTGTGTGAAAAATTTATTACATTTTTCAAGATATGCATTTTAGTTTTTATATTAGGTAAAACATTTAATGCTCCATCAGTAATTATTAAAGGTTTGTCATCTTTGCCAATGCTCATATGCCAAATATGACTTAGTCTTGTTTTACCTAACAAATTATATTCACGTTTTAAAACCTCTTTCATTAAAATATCTGTATGAATGTGTCCTTTAACAATTATTTTAACTTTATCTTCACTTGCAAGTTTAGCAGCAATTTTAGCAGTATCATTTTCTACTGGTTCATGAATAAGTTCATATTTAGAAATATCCCAACCAATATCTTCAGCACATTTTTGTATTTCTACGTCATGACCAATAAAAATTGGTTCAATTAAATTTTCATTTACTGCATCTTGAATAGATAGCATTGGAAGTGGTTTTCCAGCATTAACAACAGCTACTTTAACACCTTTTTTTTTGTGAGCTAAATCTAGAAGGTTATTTGGGCATACAATTTCTTTACTTGAGAGCATAATATTTAATCGTTAAGAATTTTTACTTCTTTGTCATTTATACTCAAAAAGACCTCTTCTCCAACTTTAAATGTGTCATTTGTTTCTCCAGAAATTACAAAAAGTTTCCCAGCGTTTGAATTTAATATGTATTGATAGCTGTTTCCAACAAATGATGCATTATTTACAGTTGCATGAATAGAATTTTCTTTTTTATCTTTGTTTATTGAAATTTTTTCAGGTCTAAGTGCTACAGAGACAGTTTCTCCTAATTCTTTATCGCTCTGAACTTTAATTTTCATTTCAGCTATTTTTAAATCATAAGAGTTTGATTGTTTATTTAATATTTCTGCTTTTACAACATTCGCATCACCAATAAAATTAGCTACAAATTTATTTTGTGGAAAATTATAAAGATCTTTTGGACTACCTTCTTGGGCGATGACTGCATTATTCATCACAATAACTTTATCAGAAATAGCTAACGCTTCTTCTTGATCATGGGTTACATAAATAGTTGTAACTCCTAATTTTTGTTGAATTTCTCTAATATCTTCTCTTACTTGTCTTCTTAATTTTGCATCTAAGTTAGAAAGAGGTTCATCAAAAAGCAGTACTTTTGGCTCCAACACAATTGCTCTTGCAACTGCAACCCTTTGCTGCTGTCCACCAGATAGTTCTGATGGCATCCTGTTTTCATACCCCTCTAAATTTACCAATTTTAGAGTTTCTAAAGATTTTTGAATATATTCTTCCTTATTTACATTGACCATTTTTAAGCCATACGAAACATTTTCAATTACACTCATGTGTGGAAACAAAGCATAAGATTGAAATACCATTGATACATCTCTGTCAGTTGCAGGCAATAATGTTACGTCTTCATCATCTACTAATATTTTACCACTTGTAGCTCTTTCTAGACCTGCAATAATTCTTAGTGAAGTAGTTTTTCCACAACCAGATGGACCAAGTAAAGTAGTTAAAGTTCCAGCTTCAAATTTACAGCTAACATTATCTACCGCTGTAGTTTCATTAAATTTTTTTGTTATATTTTCAAACTTTACTTCTGCTTTTTTCATTATCCTAAATTTCCTTGTAAAATTCCAGCTGCCTGATCTCTTCTTCCTAATTTACGTTTTCCTATTATTAATTGCATCAAAGTAATTGTAATCAACATTACTACAATTAATGCAGATGAATACACTATTGCAAGTCCATAGTCATTATTTTCTAATCTACCAAGTATGTATGAAACAGCTAAGTCATAATTTGCACTTACCAAGAAGATAACAGCACTAATTGCTGTCATAGCTCTTACAAAACTAAAAACTAAAGATGCTGTAATTGCAGGCTTAAGCAAAGGAAGTATTATATTCCTAAATGTTTGGGCGCTAGAGGCGTTTAAAGTAGATGAAGCTTCATCTAAGTGTGGATCAAGCTGGTTCATAGCAGCTATTCCTGCTCTAACTCCAACAGGCATATTTCTAAATACAAATGCGATCACTAAGATTATTCCAGTTCCTGTTATTTCAAGAGGAGGAACATTAAAAGCAAAAACGTAACTTACACCGATAACACTACCAGGTATTGCAAAGCTCAACATCGTACCAAATTCAAAAGCATTTTTTCCTTTGAATTTGTGTCTTGTTAGAAGATATGCAGTTAAAATTCCTATTGCAGCAGTCGGTAAAGAGGAAATTAAAGCAATCGTAAATGTAGTATTAAAGGAATTCCAAGCAGTTCCTGTCCATAAGAAACCTCTCTCTTTTACCCAATCAACACTAAAAGCTTCAATATAATGTCTTAACGTAAAACTATGATCAACACCCCACATTTCTACAAATCCACCGAACATGATCATTACATAAATTATAAATGTCAATAAAGCCCACGGAAGCACAGTTGAATAAATTACCCATTTTGTTTTATTTGGAAGTTCTGGATGAACACCACTATCTCCTTTACCTGAAATTGAAATATAGGATTTTTTTCCTAACCATTGGTTTTGTAAATAAAATACTACTAGAACAACAGATAATAAAATCATAGCTAATATTGCTGCTTTAGTTTCATCATACTGTGCGCCAACAATTGCAAAAAATATTTCAGTAGATAATACATCGTATTCTGCTCCTAGTACTAAAGGGTTACCAAAGTCTGCTAAACTTTCTATAAAACCAAGTAGAAACGCATTTGCTATTCCAGGTCTCATTAATGGTAAGGTAACTGTTTTAAAAACTTGCCATTTAGAAGCCCTCAAGGTTTGAGATGCCTCTTCCATAGATGGACTAACACTTTCAACAACACCAATTAAAACTAAAAATGCAATAGGGGTAAAAGCAAGTGTTTGGGCAAACCATATTCCAGGTAAACCATAAATCCATCTAGAAGGTTCAATATCAAATCCCCATTCAAGAAACGAACTTACAACACCGGTTCTTCCAAATAAAATTATTATCGCTAATCCAATTACAAATGGTGGAGTAATTATTGGTAATACCGATAATATTCTAATCGTTCTTTTAAATCTGAAACTAGTTCTTGCAACTAATAAAGCAAAAGCTAACCCCAAAATTGTTGATGAAAATGCAGTAAGTGTACCCATAGTAACTGTATTCCAAAAAACACCACAAGCATAATCACTGTAAAGGCAATCTAGCCCCCAAATTCCTTTATTAAATATTTTGTCTGAAAAATTACTTATTTCATATCCACCTTCGGTACCTTTAAAAGCAACTGCAAACATTCTGAAAATTGGAAAAAATACAAAAGTTGAAACTAAAATTATAATACTACCTATACTTCCAACTATAAAATTATCCCCATTCAACCACCCACGTGCTGATAGACCATGAGTGATATAAAATACAAATGTACAACAAGTTAAAACTGCACCTGAACCAACACCAAATTGATTTTCTACATCACCAAAAATAGATTGTAAAATTTCAAAATTCCATCCTCTTATACCAATAGAAAATCCCTGCAGAAAAAAGTAAAAAAAACCAATTAACCCTGAGTATAAAAAAATTTTAGAATATATCGGATTGTTCTGATTTAATTTAAATGTTGCTAAAGGAAAAATTAGAGGAAGTAATATTGGTAAAAGCCAATATTTTTTATTTATAAATACTTGAGGTAATACAGAACCATAATCCTCTAAAGAATATTCTAGTATCCAGTTTATTGAGAAAAACCCGTCACCTGTCACATACCATGGAAAGACTAGGAAGCCCAATCCTCCTATGAGCATCCAACAGATAACGAGTCCTCTCATTAATTCCTAAAATTATCTAGGAATTACAGATACATCGTTATCCCACTTGGATAACAGGCTCGCTCTAGTAGCTTTATCTCCATAAACTTTAAAATTGTAATCAATCAAGTTAATTGTAGATAAATCTGGAGCATCAGGATCAGCTTTTGCTTTAGTATTTGATGGTACTTGCAAAGATTTTCCTGAAGTGAAAACCATAGTTTGTATTGCAGGACTTAATGCCCAGTCATAAAACTTTTTAGCTTCCTTCATATTTCTTGCACCAGCAATAATACTCATTGATCCAACTTCATAACCAGTTCCCTCAGCAGGAGATACCGTTACAACAGGCAAACCTTTTTTTGTTTGTTTAACACCATCGTGTTGGAAACAAATACCAATTAAGTTTTCACCTCTTCCAGTTGCTTTAATTGGAGCAGAACCAGATTTTGTGTATGTATTGATATTTGCATGAAGTTTTTTCATGTAATCCCAACCTTTGTCTTCTCCAAAAATTTGAAGAATTGTAGCCAAAGTTGTGTAAGCAGTTCCAGATGAATTAGGATTTGCTACTTGGATTTCACCTTTATAAATAGGTTTTGTTAAGTCCATCCATGATTTTGGAGCTGGAAGACCTTTTTTAGCTAAAAGATCTTTATTGTATCCAAAACCTAATGCACCAACATAAATCCCTACAGATTTATAGTCAGCATTTTTTGCTTGGTTTTGTGCTGCAGGTAATAAATCATCGAAATGTTTTGATTTATATTTTTCTGTTAAATTTTCCTGAGCAGCTGTTAAGTGTGGATCACCTGTTCCACCAAACCAAACATCTCCTTTTGGATTAGACCCTTCTGCTTTAATTTTCGCAAAAGTTTCACCACTACTTGCTCTTGTCATTGCAACTTTTGTGCCTGTCTCTTTTTCATAAGCTTGTTCAAGCATTTCACAAACATCGATTTCTACACTGCAATATAAAGTTAATTTTGCAGCAGAAGCTTTGTTTGTAAGACCAAACAATGTAATTGAAAAAAGAAGGACAATAGATGCTATCTTAATAAGATTTTTCATTATTTCCTCTCTAAGTTTATATTTATTCTAAAAAACTTATTATGAAATACAGGAAAATGTTACTATTTTATTTGGATATTCACTTATAGGTTTAAAATTTATTTATCTTATTAAATGATATATAGTTAATTGTTCTTTCTTGAGGGGGGAGGGAAAAGATTTGGAAGTTGTAACTAAGATAGCGCCAATTATATTGGCTTTGATAATGTTAGGCTTAGGTCTAGGATTAAAACTAGAAGATTTTGGTAGAGTATTAAAAACACCAAAAGATTTTATTGTTGGTTTTATTTCTCAATTAATAATTCTTCCAATTGTAGCATACATATTAATTTTAATTTTTAGAGCACCGCCAGAAATAGCAATAGGGGTTATGATCATAGCTGCAGCTCCAGGTGGAGTTACGTCTAATATTATGACAAAATTTGCTGACGGAGATGTTGCGTTATCAATATCTTTAACAGCTGTAATTAGTTTATTAAGTATTATTACAGTTCCGTTGATAATTTTTACATCTGCAGATTTTCTTGGAATAACAGAAATGTCACAAAATATTTCAATGACAGGAATAGCACTAAAAATGTTTTTAGTTGTAACAGTGCCTGTAATTTTAGGAATGATTATCAGAAAAGTTGCTGAAAATTTTATAGCATCTAAAGTTGGAATATTTAACAAGCTTAATATTGTTTTATTTGTAATTTTCTTCTTCGCAGCGTTTTACGAAGAAAAAGACAATTTAGTTAGCTTTATAATGCAAGCTGGTTTAATTACTTTAATATTAAACTTATCGATGATGGTTATTGCATACTACATCGCGAAAGTTTTTACCACAGGGATTAAGCAAATGAGGTGTATTGCCTTAGAATGTGGATTACAAAATGGTACTTTAGCTATATTCGTTTCTACACAAATTTTTGGCACTGATATATTATACGCAATACCGACAGCTGCTTATGCATTAATCATGTATATAACAGGATTTATTTTTATTTTTATTTTAAGAAAGTCTAATTAAGAATTTATAATTCTTATCTGATTAAAAACTTTATAGATAAAATGGCTTAAGCTAATCATATTTTTATTCACCATCCCCTCAGTTGTTATAAAAGCACTATCTTTAGCATTGAATGTAATTAATTTTTTTTCATTTATATGAAGATACTTTTTATTAATTAAATATTTTAGTTTTCTCACAACAGTAGGTCTTGGAATACCAGTTATCTCAGAAATTGACATGGCATTTACACCTCTATTATCAGAGTCCATAAGTTCTTTATGGTAGGAACGCATATTTTTTTTTGGAACAAAATCTTTATTTTTAACTGCGTTTATTAATACAACCATACCAATACCCAAAGTTTCTAAATCTTTAAGCTCATTTCTCCATCTATTGATATAAATAAACCAAAATTTATTAAACTGATACATGCAGTAGGAAAAATTTTCTTTTATTGCTAATATTATTTCTTTAACAGTATAAACTTCAGTTACTAGTTTTTCTTTTTTTAAAATTTTACTAAATTCATGTAATAGAGTTGCAACCTCTGTAAGAGTTTCGACTGCTTTAGCTGAGTAAAGGGTATCTCTAACAACAAATATTTTTTTACCAGTTTTTTTAATTACTTTTTGTTTTTCCAGTTCTAAAACTTTTCTTCTAACACTTTCTTTAGGAACTCCTAGATCTTTTGAGATGTCTGAAATGTTAATTTTATCAATTTCAATTGATTTTTTTTCGTAAAACGTTTCGTAATTAATTTTTAGTCCATTTTGCCTGAAATATATAAGGTCTTGATGTATTAAATATATAATGATGACGAACTTATCTATGTCTTTCCAATGATCATAGGCTCTTACAAACCAATTACTTGTTAAAGTAAAATAACAGGGTGCTAGTGCGGCAAAATTATCTTGAATTACTTTATTAATAATCTTCTCATCAATGTGCTCGGATATACTAGGTAAAGTACTCATGTTTTTAAAAAAAACCCAATATGAACAATAGTAAAATAAGAGTCAACCCATTTTGGACAACCCTAGTATGTAAAAACTAGACTAATAATGATTAAAATTAAACTTATAAACGAAATATGAGTACAGAAAGCTTAAATAGAACATCCGAGATTGTAGAGACCCCCTCTCAATATGTCGTAACTCCAAAAAGGGTTAACGTGGATGTTCTAAAGCAAAGACTTCTAGAAGAAAAGAAGAAAGAAAAAGTTAAACGAACAATAATTTTATCATCTGTTATCGTTTCTTTGGGTGCTCTAACGATGTTAACTTATTAAGGTTTCCAAATCTTTCTTTATTATATCCGGTATAGAAATTTCTTTTTTTGAGTTTTTTTTATACCGGGCGTATTTATTTTGTCCTGGATACATTATTTCCTTAATACCTTTTATTTTAGGAAGTTTTTTTATTGTTTTAATATTATCTTTTATTCGTTGGTTATAATTTTTTTGAAATAAATTTGCTTTAAAAGTAATAAATAAATGTCCAATATTTTGAGGACCTGAAAAATCATCAAATGGATCTTTAACTCTTCCTGCATGATTTCCTCCAGTTAAAACTCCACTTAAAATATCTACCATCCAAGCAAGCCCTGAACCCCTAAAACCTGCAATTGGTAATTGTACACCCGCCAACGCTTTTTTTGCATTAATAGTTGGTTTGCCAAATTTATCTAAAGCAACTCCCGCAGGAATAGATTGATTGTTTCTTGCTGCAACTCTAATTTTGCCTCTATTAATTACTGAAATCGATGTATCTAAAATAAAAGGAATTTTAGAACCGGTAGGGGATCCAAAACAAATTGGATTTGTTCCAAATAAAGATTTTAAAGCACCATGGGGAGCAACTGCAGGTGGAGCATTTGTATAGATCATTGTAATTAAATTTTTCTTTACCGCTTGTTCTGCGTAATAACCAGATAAACCATAGTGACCACTGTTTTTAACCGCTACCATTCCTATACCAGTTTTTTGTGCATGCTTAATTGCAGTTTTAATACCCAGATCAGCTGCTACAAAACCAATACTATTTTTTGCATCTATATGCGAAATAGATGAAGATATTTTTTTAATTTTAATTTTTGGTTTTGGATTAATCACTTTTTTGGAAATTCGATCACAGTACATTTTAAGTCTTGATAAACCATGTCCATATGCACCAACTAATTCTGCATTAATTAATGCATTAGTAGAAATTATAGCATGATCTTTACTTAAACCATATTTTTGAAAAATCTTAACAATTTGTTTTTTAAGTAGAGGTGTTTTCACTTATTTGAATATTTTTATGTCTTTATTAAAAAAATTCTTAATATCATTTATTAATAAATTTGGAACCTCTAAAGCTGCAAAATGACCGCCTTTAGAGAATTTTTTCCATCTTTTAATATTAAAAATTCTGTTCACATAAGATTTTGGTGGCCATTCAAGCATTTCTTTTGGAAATTCTGCTATTGCAGTAGGAACTTTTATTTTTTTGAAATTTTTTGGAAAAGATCGACCACCTTCTTTTCTTCTTCCAAAATATATCCAAGCAGCAGTATTAAAACTATTAGTAATTATATAGATCATTATATTTGAAATTAATTCGTCTTTTGAAAATGTTTTTTCGATTTTGCCTTTGTTAAGGTCAGACCAACCGTGAAATTTTTCTAAAATCCATGCTGCAGTTCCTACTGGACTGTCTATCATTGCATAAGATAAACTTTGTGGTTTTGTAGCTTGTTGCGTCCTGTATCCTTCCTGCATTATTTGATCAAAATTGAATTTTTTTTCCCATTTTTTTTCTTTATTATTTTTTGGCCCCTTTGGATGTCTGATTGGTAAGCAATTAATATGAATTCCTTTACAATTTTTTGCACTATCAAGACCAATCCATGCAGCAATAGTAGCTCCCCAATCCCCACCTTGTACAATATAATTTTTATGACCTAAATTTTTGACCATAAATTTATTTAAAATTTTTCCAATCCTTCTTGGACCTAAAGCTTTTTTAATAGGTGTTGAAAAACCAAATCCTGGTAAAGAGGGCACAATGACATCAAAACCATCTTCAATTTTTCCACCAAATTGTTCAGGGTGAGCAAGCCTTGGAATGATATCAAAAAATTCAATTACACTCCCAGGCCAACCGTGCAAAAGTAATAATGGTCTTGATTTAGGATTTTTACTTTTTTCAATAATAAAATGCAGATTTATACCATCCACATTGGTCTTATAATTTTTATAAGAATTAATTTTGTTTTCAAATTTCTTCCAATTATATTTTGAAACCCAATACTTAGATATTTTTTTTAGATAATTATAATTAGTTCCATACTCCCATCCATTTACATTTTGCATCATCTTCCATGGATAGGATCTTACTTTTTTATATATATTGTTAAGTGTACTTTTAGGTACACTTATCTTGTAAGGTTTGATCATCAATTAATTATGACTTATCCAGATTGTTTTTGTTTGAAGAAATGAATTTAAAGCTTCAGTCCCTTGATCTCTACTTAGAGAACCAGATTGTTTATATCCACCAAAAGGAGTTTTGATGTCTCCTTCAGAAAAAGTATTCACTGACACAGTTCCACAAGGTAAACTTTTAGCTAAATGGAATGCTCTATTTATATCTTGAGTAAATACACTTGCATGTAACCCATATTTAGAATTACTAGCAATTTTTAAAGCTTCCTCATCATTTTTAACTGTTAAAACACCGAGTACTGGTCCAAATATTTCTTCTTGAGCGATGGTCATATTTTCTTTTAATCCATCAAATAAAGTTGGTTTTGCATAAAAACCTTTTTGCTTATTATCTGAAACTCCTCCAGATAAAAGTTTTGCCCCTTCATCGATTCCTTTTTGGATATATCCATCAACAGTTTGTAAATGTCCTTTTGAAATCATAGATCCCATATTCGATTTTAGATCTAATGGATCTCCCACTTTTAATTTTTTAACTTTTTTAAAAATTTTATCTAAAAATTCATCTTTTACTTTTTTATGAACTATCTGTCTCATATTTGCTGAACAGTTCTGTCCACCGTTCCAAAATGCAGAATTCATAGCATTATCAATTAAATCGTCAGTGATTTTAGCATCCTCTAAAACTATGAATGGACTTTTTCCTCCCATCTCCAATGCAACAGGTTTTAAATTACTTTCACTTGCGTATTTTAAAAAATAACCACCTACTTCAGTTGAACCTGTAAACGAAACTGCATCAACATCTTTGTGTCGACCTAAAGCTTCACCAACATCACCATAACCTGGAAGTACATTTAAAACTCCATCTGGTATCCCAGCTTCTTTTCCAATTTGAGCAACTCTAATTGCAGTAAGAGGCGTGTCTTCTGCTGGTTTAATTATTACCGAACAGCCTGCTGCAAGAGCTGGTGCCATTTTCCATACCGCCATCATTAAAGGAAAGTTCCAAGGAACAATTCCAGCAACAACTCCAATTGGTTCTTTAACAATTAAACTAGTAATGGAAGGTTCTGTTGGACCAACTTTTCCAAATACTTTATCAATTAATTCTCCATACCACTGAAAGTGCATTGGGGCATCGTTTGCAACTTCATTAATACAATCTGTGATAAGTTTACCTGTATCAACACTTTCTAAAACTGAATTTTCATCACCATGTTTTCTAAGTAATTCAGCAAATTTTAATAAAACTTCTTTTCTATGTTCAGGTGAGCTTTTAGACCAAACTCCACTATTAAAAGCTTTTCTTGAAACTTTAACTGCTAAGTTAACATCTTTGTGATTACATTTTGCCACAGCACATAGTTTCTTACCAGTTGCCGGATTGATTGTTTCAAATTTATTGCCATCAATAGCATTTACATATTTCCCATTAATAAATGCTCTTCCTTCAAATTTAAGTTTACTGGCTATTAATTTATATTTGTTACCTGAACTCATAAATTTCTTTCTATAAATTGTAATTTATTTTATTTTTTATAATTTTAATCTAAGACACCTTGAGACTAAAATAAATAGATTAACTATTAAATTATTAATACAACTTTTAATTGCAATCCCATTTTGATTAGAGAAGTTTTTTTTTGTGTGTACTTCCGTTGGAAACTTAATTAGGCTTAAATTAATTTAAATTGATACTTTAAACTAACTAAGAGGAGAGAAGTAAAATGTTTATTAAAACAATTAGCAAAACACTTATCAAAGTGGTTGCGATTATTTTCTTTGCACAAGCTGCTTATGCAGAAATAACTCTTAAGCTTGGAACTACTGGTAGATTGGGTATGCCAATTGGTGACGCAATAGATCAGGCGTTGATACCAGCTATGGAGAAAGCATCTGGAGGTAAAATGAAAATTGAACCTCACTATCAAAGAAGCTTATGTGCAGAACAAAAATGTGGAGAACAAGCTAACCAAGGACTTATAGCTTTGTGGACTAGCTCTACTGCAAACTATGGTAATTTTGGACCTGAGCTAGCAATCTTCGATTTGCCTTTTATTTTCAAATCATTAGAGGATGCTAAAAGAATATCAGATGAATGGTTAGCTGAAAGACAGTGTAAACTAGCTCTTGAGAATGCTGGTCACATTTGCCTTTCTGTATATTCAAGTGGAGGATTTAGACAACTTGGAAATGCAACTAAGCCTGTTCATGAACCAGATGATATGAAAGGACTTAAATGGAGAACTACTAAAAGTCCAGTTGAGTTCATGCTAGTTAAAAATTGGGGTGCAACACCAACACCTTATGACTGGAGTCAATTATATCAAGGTCTTCAATCAGGTGTAGTTGAAGGTCAATATGTTGCTAGCCCATGGCAGCATGTAGCAAAACTTCATGAAGTTGCAAAGTATTTTACTGAGATCGGAGGAATGTGGTCTGGAAATATTTTAGCAATGGATGCTAAACAGTATAATGCTTTGTCTGATCAACAAAGAAAATGGTTACACGAAGCAGCTGATGCCTATGGAGAAAAAGTAAACGAGTTGGATAACGCTTGGATTAAAAATGGTGAAGATGCAATTAAAGCATCTGCTAAAGAGTGGTATGTACCAACAGAAGCGGAAATGACTAAGTGGAGAGCAGGTGCAATTGGTGCTTGGTTAGACGCTAAGGGTACTTTTGAACCAGAAGTAGCTAAAAGAGTACTTCTAGAACAAGGTATGGATGGATTTGTAGCTCAGTTAGAAGCAGCTGGCGCTCTATAATTCGTTCAACAAAAATTGTGTAAAGACTACTTAATTCTATAGAATTAAGTGGTCTTTGCCTAAAATAAATCATAACTTATAAGTATTCATGGAAAGTATTATTTTACTTGTAGTGCTCCTTTTTCTAATTTTATTAGGAGCTCCAATTGGCTTTATATTAATACTGATTCCATTTGTTTATATTCTTCTCACAGATGCTGTTCCTCTTGTTTTGATTCCTAGTCAAATGTTTACAGCAATTGACTCAGTTCCATTGACTGCCATTGCATTCTTTATGCTGACAGGTGAATTAATGACAAGTGCAACAATTACAGATCGTTTAGTAGCGTTAAGTAGGGCATTAATTGGACGTATACGAGGAGGGTTGGCCCAAGTTAATGTTTTAGTGAGTATGTTTTTTGCAGGAATGAATGGTTCTGTTGTAGCAGATACCGCAACAGTCGGAGCATTAGTTTTACCAGCAATGAAAAAAGCAGGTTATCCCGCTGCATTTTCAGCTGCTGTTACAGGAGTAAGTTCCACTATAGGAGGGATTATTCCACCTAGCATCATGATGATTGTTCTTGCTAATGCAACTGAGATTTCGATTGCAGCATTATTTGCAGCTGGAATTATACCAGGGATTTTGATTGGTGTTGTGATAATGGTAATCAACCATTACTTTGCAGTTAAATATAACTTCGAGCGTAGTGATGAACCATTCTCAGTACGTCGAGCTGGTAAAGAATTATATCGTTCTTCATTTGCTCTTTTAATACCTTTAGTTTTAGTGGGTTCTGTAATGGGAGGTGTCGCATCTGTTGTTGAGGCAGGAGCCATCACTGCTTTGGTTGCATTGTTTACAGGTGTATTTGTTTATCGAACTATCAAATGGAAAGATTGTACAGGAGCTTTTCGACGAGCATTCCGTAATTCAGCAATGGTTTTTATTATAATAGCTGCTTCAGGACCTTTTAGTTGGTTACTTACTTCTCTTGGAGCAATTGGTGATCTTGAAGCTTGGCTTTTAGGCTTAGCAGATTCTCCTATATTATTTATTTTAGCTTTAATATTATTCATTTTTCTTCTTGGAACTGTAATGGACTCAGCAGTTAACATTATCATTGTTGGTCCAGTGCTTGTAAATGTTATGTCTCAAGCAGGCTTTCCTGAGGTGCAAGCAGCTATGGTTGTAATAGTTGGCTTCTTAATAGGATCAGTAACACCACCTGTTGGTGTTGCCTACTTTACTTCTGCAACAATAGCGCAAGTGCGTCTTGAAAAGGTTGCTATTGCGTTAATTCCTTATTTGATAGGATTATTTTTACTTTTATTTTTTATTCTTATTGTGCCAGAACTAACAATGTTTCTTCCAAACTTATTGAGTAATTAATGATAAAATTTTTAAACAGTATTGATCGTTTTATTCATCGTACGTTGGAAGCTATGTGCTCACTCTTGTTGGCTGCTATGGTTGGTTTTACTCTTTACAATGTTACAATGCGATATGTTTTTAATAACCCTCCTGTTTGGGGAGATTTGCTAACAGTATTAAGTAATATTTGGTTGATGTTTATAGCACTTTCTCTAACAGCAAGAGATAATGAACATGTAGCATTAAATTTAATTTATGAAAAATTACCAGAGAGAGTTTCATTATATATACGCCAGTTCTGGAAAATTATGATTATGATAATTGGTGTAGTCTTAATAATTTATGGAATTGAACTTGTAGAGGGTATGCGAGGGAAGTATTGGGAAATGTGGTATTTAGAAATTAGTATGCAAGGTATTGAGTTTAAACCGAATTATATGCCAAAAAAATATGCAGTTGCTATTCTACCATTAGCTGGATTTTTGACTACCATTGGTGCCGCCATTGGTTTTATAAAAAAAGTCTAATTCATTAAAAAGTTTTTGCTTAACCTTTGCCTCTCCAAGGAATAGTCTTATCTATTATTTTTCTTAAGGATATATCAAATAAAAGACCCAACAAACCCATTATGAAAATTGTTATCCAAATAACTTCATACTGAAAGTATTTTTTTGCAACATTTTCAACAAAACCAATACCAGTTGTACCTGCTAGAAACTCTGCAGCAACAAGTGTTCCCCAGCACATACCAACGGCAACTCTAATTCCTGTAAGAATTTCAGGAAGTGAATTAGGAAAAATTACATATCTTAAAATTTGTTTTTTAGTAGCCCCTAAGGAGTGTGCGGCATGTATTTTTGAAAGCTGTGTTCCTGATGCACCAGCTCTTGCAGAAATAATCATAATTGAAAGTGAGACCATGAATAATAAAAATATTTTACCTGTATTATCTATTCCAAGAACTGAAATAATCAACGGCGCCCAAGCTAACGGTGGAACAGGTCTGTATAATTCGATTAAAGGATCAAAGAACCCTTTAGCAAATCGATTTAGTCCCATAAACAATCCTAATGGCACCCCAATAAGAATTCCAAATACTAAACCTAAAAATACCCTTAAGAA
>CACJRQ010000006.1 GCA_902595885.1 uncultured Pelagibacteraceae bacterium | reverse complement strand
AAACAATTCTTCTATAAGTATAAAGTGTAGAAAAATTAAGAGCTCTACAAGCCTCCCATTGTGTTTTAGAAACTCCTTCTAACGCCCCTCTGTAAACTTCGGATAAATAAGTTCCAAAATGAAGACCGATTGTAATCATTCCACATATCCACGCTGATAATGTAATGCCAAATTGTGGTAATACGAAATAAACAAAGAATAATTGAATTAAAAGAGGTGTGGATCTTATGAATTCTACTATTTCTCTATTTATCCAGTTTATAATTCTAAATGGTGTTCTTTGTCCAAGCAAAAAAAATAATCCTACTACTAAAGCAATTGCGTAACCTACACCAGCTGCAAGTATTGTGTTTAAAGTTGCAATTGCCATTTGTGGCAATATTTCTATTGTAAAATCCCATCTCCACCCCATTTCCATAAACTAAATTCTCTCCTTTCCAACTTTTCTAGCTGCTAATACTTCTAGCCATCTTAAAAATGGCACTAATGCAAATCTAGCAATAATATAGTAAATTAGTAATGCTGTTCCAAAACACTGTGCTGATAACCAGGTAATAGAGTTAATTTGTTTTGCTTCAAAAGTTAAATCAACAACTGTTACTAATGCAACCAATGCTGTAGCTTTTAATAATTCTACAGTTAAATTTGCAGCGGGTGGTAAAATTATTGGAAATATTTGAGGAATAATAATTCTTTTAATTTTTTTTCCTGGAGTAAAATTTAAAGCATGTGCTGCCTCCCATTGCCCCTTAGGTACCGCGAGTATTCCCGCCCTTACAATTTCTGCACCATATGCACCAAAATTCAAACCTAAAGCTACTACTCCAGCTGTAAATGCTTCTAATGATATTCCAAAAAAAGGTAATACATAATAGGCCCAAAATAATTGGACTAATAAAGAAGTTCCTCTAAAAAATTCTATGTATACCGTAGCGATCCCTTGTATAGCTAGATTTTTAGAAAGTCTCATCAAACCAAAGATCATAGAAATAATCACATATAGAATCATAGAGCAAACAAGAACTTTTATTGTAGTTACTGTGCCCAATAAAAGTGTAACGCCATGCTCGTTCAAAAATTCAAAATATGTCAAAGTATTTTCCTTTAGATTTTAAAAACCAGGCAACAATTAAGTTGCCTGGTTTAATTTTTTAATTATGTAAATTATTTAGTTGAGCAAGCCCACTCTGTAGTCATGTCAGGTGGTGGTAGTTGAGCTTTATCATAGCCATACTTACCAGCTCTCTCTAACATTTTTCCAGGGTTAGCTAAAACTTTAGCTAGAGCCACATTGAAAGCTTCTCTGAACTTACTATCGCTTTTTCTAAAACCAATACCAACAACATTTACAGTCTCTTTAGGCATTAATTTGGGATCAGTTACTTCAAATGCTCCGCCAGTTTTTTCTTCATGCTCTTTTGCACCAAAGAAAGTTTGTACAGCAGCATCTGCTCTTCCGGCTTTCATGGCTGCTAAAATACCAACTTCACCTTCTACTAAAAGCATTTGACTATCTGGAACACCAGCTTTTTTTGCTGCCTCTACAGTATTAAAACCAGTTCCTGTTACAAGTTTAGCACCTGTTCTTATTACATCTGCATAATTATTAATTCCTTTAGGATTACCTTTTGGAACTAACATCGCATCACCAAATACTCCAATTGGATCTGAAAAATCAATATTGGCACATCTACTTTTTAGAATGTACATACCTCCAGTAATCATATCTGATCTATCAGCGTTTATTCCTGGGATAAGACCTGACCATTCAAATACCTTAGTTTCATGCTCAGTAATACCCATTTCTTCTAAAACAGTTAATGCAATCATGTTCACGAAGCCTAATGCTTCACCATTATCTCCAGCGTATGCCCACGGCACAGCGGTACCAAAACCCAACCTTAATTTGTGACCATCAGCAAGTCTTTCAGTTAATGTTTTTGCATTAACAGTAGAAATACTAAACAGAAGAACAAATAAAACTGTTAATGTTTTATAAATTTTACTCATTATTATTTCCCCCTTAATTGTTATATTTTAATTAAATTTAAACAGATTAGACAACAGGTGTACAGCCACGCTGAAAAAAATTTTTCAATCTTGAGTTGTTAGATTTTTTGATTTATTTCAATTTTATCTAACAAATTAATTTCTCCATCTTCTAATGGAGTTAGATAAACACCCATATCAAAATGATTGTAAGTTTGTTTTAAAATTTTAAGTAAATTAAACGAATTATCATCTGATTTTGGTTTTAGATTAATGGCAATACATCTCGGAATATTTTTCTCTACTTTAAATAAAACATTGTTAATTTTTAAAGTTTTATCAACCCATTTTCTTTCTTCCCAAGCCTCGATCTCATCAAAATATAAATTTGCTCTAAATATTGATTTTTCAACTTTTCTATCAATTTTTTTTTCAAAATCTTTAATGCTATTAATATTTAAAAGAGAAATTGAATTTTTTAACATTGATTTATTAGATATGGAAGTATCATAAAAAGGGTGCTCATCATTTCTCATAAGTCTAATATCATTTTTTAAAGAACCCTCTAATTCAATTAATTTTTTCACAAGTTCTTCTCTTTCATCAAAGTTATTAATATTAATAGTAATAATTTCTTTGTCTTTTAGTGTTAAAGTTAACTTATTGTCCTCATGTAAAAAATTATACTTGTTAAACACAGGAGTATTTTTAAGTGTTACAATTTTATTCCATTTTCCTTTTCTTGCCTCAGGATTTTTTTCAAATTCTTTAGATTTATCTAAATCAAGATTTTGAGAAAAAGCAAAAACTCTATCCCCCTCTATTCCAATATTTTTATTAATTTTGCATTTATCAATATTTTGGAATGAAATAGATTTTACAGGACAGTTATATATTGAAGTAATAATTGCACTCATATAATCTTTAAAAAATAATATGACTTATCTTAATTCAAATCAACTTAAACAGTATAATGAGGAGGGATATGTTGCTCCGTTAGATATTTTGACCAAAGAAGAGGCTCTTGATGCAAGAAATGAAATAGAATTGATAGAAAAAGAAATGCCAAATGAAATTGATAAATCTGGCAGATATAATGCTCATTTAATCTCCCCAAAACTAGATGCCATTGTTCATAATTCTAAAATTCTTGATGCCGTTGAAAGCATCATTGGAAAAAATATTTTGGTTTGTAGTACTACTTTGTTTATTAAAAATCCTAAACAAGAGGAATTTGTAAGTTATCACCAAGATGCAAAATATATTGGATTGGAACCCCATAATTGGGTTACTGCATGGATAGCAATTACTGATTCTAATTATAAAAATGGTTGTATGAGAATGTGGCCTAAATCTCACATAGAACTAAAAGATCATAACCAAAAGTTTAATGAGGGTAATCTATTAACACGTGGACAAACAGTAGAGGGAGTTCCAGAAAATAAGATTAAACCTGTAGAGCTTAAAGCAGGTCAAATGTCTTTACACCACCCAAGAATAGTTCATGGCTCTGGGATAAATAAAAGTAATGATAGAAGAATTGGATTTGCAGTTCAAAGCTATATAGGAACTAATGTTAAACAAGTTTTAGGAAAAAATAGTGTTCAAATTGCTAGAGGAAAAGATGAATATCATTATCATAAAGTTATTAATCGCACTAATTCATTAATGAGTGAAGAAGGAAAATCTTTAAGAATTAGAGAAAATAAATATCTACAAGAAATCTTTTATAACGGTTCAGACAAAAAAGGAACTTATTAACAAGATGAAAAAGACTATCAATCTTGGGGTTATAGGTATCGACCACGGTCATATTTTTGACATGTTAGATGAAATGTTAAAAGAAGGTTGTACTTGTGATTATTTTTGGACTAAAGGTGACCCGTTAACTTTAAAAGAGTTTAATTCAAAATATCCAAATATTAAAAGAATAGAAAATAAGGAAGAAATATTAAATGATCCATCTGTTGATATGATTTTAATATCTTCAATTCCAAAAGATAGAGCTTATAACTCAATAGAGGCTTTAAAATCTGGAAAAGATGTTATGGTAGATAAACCAGGTTGTACTACCCTTGATCAATTAAATCAACTTCAACAAACAGTAAAAGAAACTGGAAAAATATGGTCAGTGAATTTTTCAGAAAGATTTCATGTTGCAGCAGTTGCCAAAGCTGAAGAATTAGTTGATGCAGGTAAAATTGGTGAAGTAAAGCAAACGATTGGAACTGGACCTCACAGACAAGGTAATTACAAAAGACCTGATTGGTTTTATGATAGAGAAAGTTATGGTGGGATAATTACTGATATAGGTTCACATCAAATTCATCAATTTTTAGTATTTACAAATTCAAATAAAGCAAAAATTAATCATGCTCTTGTAGAAAACACCACCATCAAAGAAAAACCAGGATTTCAAGATTTTGGCGAGGTTAATCTTACTGGAAATGGTGGTCATGGTTATATTAGATTAGATTGGTTTACCCCAGATGCACTATCAACATGGGGAGATGGAAGATTGTTAATCCTCGGAGATAAGGGGTATATAGAAATTAGAAAATACACAGACTTAGCAAAATCAGAAAAAGGTAATCATTTATATTTAGCAAATAATGAAGAGGTTAAATACATTGATTGTTCTAATGTTAAGCTACCCTACTTTAAAAATTTAATTAATGATGTAGTCAATAGAACAGAAACTGCTTGCTCGCAAAAATTAACTTATCTTTCAATGGAACTTGCAATAAAAGCACAATTAAAGGCTGAAACAAAATGAAGAAATATCAAGTAGCAATTATTGGAACAAACATAGGAGCTAAGCACTATGAAGATTTTCAAAGAGTTAAAGAGAGATTTAATGTTCACACTTTGTGTGGACTAACAAGAAATGCAATTGATAATATTTTATCAAATGAAACAGAAACAAAAGTATCGCTTAATTTTGACGAGGTATTAAAAGTAAAAGAAATAGATATCATTGATATATGTCTTCCGCCTCATTTACATTTTTCAGCTTGTAAAAAAGCTATGGAAGCTGGAAAGCATGTAATTTGTGAAAAACCATTAGTATCAAGTCTAAATGAAATCGATAAATTAGAAAAAATCAGTAAAGAAACTGGAAAAATTATTTTCCCAGTTTTCCAATATCGATATGGTCTAGGATTTTCAAAGTTAAAAGCATTAATGAAATCTGGATTAACTGGAAAACCTTTAGTTGCTTCTTTAGAAACTCATTGGAATAGAGGAAAAGATTATTATTCAAAACCTTGGAGAGGAACCTGGGAGGGTGAGCAAGGTGGTGCAATTTTAAGTCATTCGATCCACATTCATGACTTGGTGAGCATGATCTTAGGTCCTGTTTCAAATGTATTTGCTAAATTATCAACTAGGGTAAATGATATTGAAGTCGAAGATTGCGCTGCTCTATCAATTGAAATGGAAAACGGGACATTGGTTACTAGTTCAATCACACTTGGAGCTGCAAACGATACCAGTAGACTTAGATTTTGTTTTGATGGATTGACTGCTGAATCAGGTGCATCCCCAGACAAACCTTATAAACCAGCAGATGATGACTGGATTTTTTTAGCACGAAAACCTGTACAACAAAATCAAATTGATGAAATAATATACAAAATAAAACAACCTGAGTCTTGGTATACAGGAATGTTTGATGAAATTGCTAACAAACTAGATGGCTATCCTAGCCAAGAAGTAACTTTAAAAGATGCTAGAAGATCTTTAGATTTTATTACAGCAGTCTATGATTCATCTAGGCAAAATAAAAATGTTTCACTACCGATTGGTAAAGATAATCCTTTATATAATTCTTGGATACCTTAATAATTTAGTTTATAAATAATCTAAATTAATGTTTAAAATATTTTAATGAACTTTTCAGATATAAATCTTCCTTCTAATCGTAAATTTGGGTTTTTTTTTAGTTTTGTTTTTTTATTAGTGTTTGTTTATTTTTTTTTAAAGGAATCTATTTTCATCATGTATTTATTTGGATCGTTATCTTTATTATTTTTTATTTTAAGTATTGTTAAAGCAAATATTTTGCTTCCAATAAATAAACTTTGGATGCGTTTTGGATTTTTGCTTGGTATGATCGTAAGTCCTATTATACTTGGACTTATATTTTTTCTTATATTTACACCTTTAGCAATTTCTATGCGTTTATTTGGTCGTGATGAATTAAGTTTAAATATTAAAGAAAAGAAAACTCATTGGAAAAAATACAACGAAACCATTAATAATGAAACCTTCAAATTTCAATTCTAAATAATCAAAACAATGGAGTTTTTAAAAGAGCTGTGGAATTTTCTTAGAATACGTAAAAAACTTTGGCTTGCTCCAATTATTATTGTAATGTTAATTTTTGGAGGTCTGTTAATAGTTAGTCAAGGCTCAGTAATGGCTCCATTTATCTATACTTTGTTTTAAGTAAAAGTTTAATATATTATAATTATGTATATTCTTGGTATATCAGCCTTTTACCATGACAGTGCTGCATGTTTGATAAAAAACGGAGAAATTATTGCTGCTGCTCAAGAAGAACGTTTTACAAGAATTAAGCATGATTCTAGCTTCCCTCATAATTCAATTAAGTATTGTCTTAGAGAAGCTCAAATAACTAACAAAGATTTAAACAATATTGTTTTTTATGAAAAGCCATTTCTAAAATTTGAAAGATTGCTTGAAACATACTTGGCTTTTGCTCCTAAAGGTTTTAAAAGTTTTGTAAGTGCAATACCAATATGGATTAAAGATAAGCTTTTTCAAAAATCAGTTATTTTAAAAGAATTAAAATCTTTATTTGGTGAAGATGTTAATTTAAAAAATCGCTTATTATTTTCTAAACACCATTTGTCACATGCTGCTAGCGCATTTTATCCATCACCATTTAAAAAGGCTGCAATACTTACAATGGATGGTGTTGGTGAATGGACAACCACATCAATAGCAGTTGGCGATGGAAAAGAATTAAAAGTAATTAAGGAAATTCATTTTCCACATTCTTTAGGATTACTTTACTCAGCTTTTACTTACTACACTGGATTTAAAGTTAACTCAGGAGAGTACAAAGTAATGGGTTTAGCTCCATATGGTAAACCAATATATGCAAATCTTATAAAAGAGAAACTTATGAATATTGCTGAAGATGGTAGTTTTCAACTAGATATGAATTATTTTGATTTTGCAACTGGTTTGACGATGACTAATAAAAAATTTAATGCATTATTTGGTGGTCCTCCACGTACACCTGAAACTAAACTAACACAACGTGATATGGATCTTGCAGCTTCAATTCAAAAAGTAACTGAAGATATAGTAATTACAATCGCTAAAAGTATAGCAATGGAAACTGGAGAAAAAAATCTTTGTCTAGCTGGTGGTGTAGCTCTTAATTGTGTTGCTAACGGTATTTTATTACGTGAAAAAATATTTGAAAACATATGGATTCAACCAGCATCTGGTGATGCAGGAGGTGCTTTAGGAGCAGCATTATCAGTTTGGCATTTACACCATAGTAAAGATAGAGATATTAAAAATAACAATGATGTCATGAAAGGTGCTTACCTTGGACCTGAATTTTCTAATAAAGAAATTGAAAATGATTTAAATAAATGTGGAGCTATTTATAGAAAACTTTCAGAAGCAGAATTAATAGATGAAGTTTCAACTTCTTTAAAAAATAATCTAGCTATTGGATGGATGCAAGGGCGTATGGAATTTGGTCCAAGAGCACTTGGAGGAAGAAGCATTATTGCTGATCCTCGTTCTCCAAAAATGCAGAAACAACTTAATCTTAAAGTAAAGTATCGAGAAAGTTTTAGACCATTTGCACCGAGTATTCTTGTTGAAGATGTATCTGATTGGTTTGAACATGACTCTATTAGTCCTTATATGCTTTTAGTTTCTTACGTAAAAAAAAATAGATGTTTTAAAATGACTTCAAATGAAGAATTATTATTTGGTATAGACAAATTAAATGTTCCACGCTCAGAAATCCCAGCAATAACCCATATTGATTACACAGCTAGAATCCAAACTGTGAATAGAAATACCAACCCAATATTTCATGCTGTCATAAGTAAGTTTAAAGAAAAAACTGGTTGTCCAATTGTAGTAAATACTTCTTTTAATATCCGTGGTGAACCAATTGTTTGTACACCTACGGATGCATTTAATTGTTTTATGGGAACTGATCTAGATTTACTAGCTATAGGTAATTACTTGTTAAAAAAAAAAGATCAAGATACTAATTTAAAAATAGATTATAAAAAAAATTATGAGCTCGATTAAAATAAAAATATCAGCAGCAGTTTTGCTATTTTTTGTTGGATTATTTTTTTTAGAAATATTTTCTATAATAACGTTTTCGGCATACCACTACGTAGTCAAAGGTTTATCTGCCAATGAACTGAAAAATACGATTATTAATAGATATAAAACTATTTATAATAGTGAAGTTATTACTGAGATAGGAGATTATGATCCAGTTACACAGATGCAATTTCCAGGAAATTTTGAGGCTAATAATTTTTTAAAAACTAATTCTTACGGATATCTTGGTAACAGCAATGCAATTAACCCATTAAACACTTTTCCTGAAAAAAAAGAGAGAGTATTCAGAGTAATTATGATGGGCGGAAGTAGTATGTTTGGATTTGGAGTGAATCATGAAAGCAAAACGATTCCTTCTTATTTAGAGCGTCTTTCTAATTCTGAGATAAATAAAATAAAAAGTAAATATGATTATATACAAGTTCTAAATTTTGGTCATCCTGGTGCACACAGTAGTATTTTATTAATGAAACTTTCCCAGTATCTAGTTCATCTTGAACCAGATATGGTAATTAGCTTAGATGGTTTTAATGATGCTTGGTATGCCCTCTTTGAACATAAGCGTCAATCAGGTAATTTTGAGCATGGTGTTATTAATTGGTCGGATTATTCCTATTTTCTTCATGAATGTATAAATTATGGATGCAGAATGAATGCAAATCAATTTGGAATAATTGCTAAAATACTTCCATTTACCACAACTATTGTTTCAAGTTTTTCAAACAAAATTAAAGGAAGAAATAAAAATCTAAAAAAAAAAATGGAAAATTATCCTCCACTAAAGATTTCTAAATATATTTTTGAAAAAGACGAGGGTTTACATGAGGCTTTTATTAAGAATTATGCAGCTACTGCTGGACTTGCGTGCGCAAATGATTTTTTTTTTGTAGGTATTCTTCAGCCTCATGCCTTTGAATCAATTAATACATTAAGCCCTTCAGAGTTAGAGAAGTTAAAAAAATGGGAGGAGAGGTATGGTTCTTACACTGGAAATGCAATTGGATATGAAGAACAGATGCGCAAAATTTATAACAAATATCAAGAAGATTTGGTTGAATTAAATAATAAACTTGATTGGTGTGAAAAAGTTTCATTTATATCTTTTAGAGATATCTTTAATTTTAATCATCAGGAAGATTTTTTTGAAGATAATATTCATTATACTGAAGCTGGAAATAAGTTTATTTCAAAAGAAATAATGCCCTTTTTAGAAAAAGCATACAAAGATTAATTATTTAATAGTGTTTAAAATAAATACAATTAATTCAATAAAGAACCAAAGTATGGTCAATATTTAGATAAATCATAGTTTGTGAGTAAATGAATAAAGAAAACTCAAGTAAACTCTGGAAAATTATTCAGGAAGCTGGCGATTATTTGGTGGGACAATTGCCTGATCATCCAAATCATCCTAAAGGAAGAAATCCCTATGCCCATATTGCTATATGTGTGAAAAATAAATTTAATGCAAGTTATAAAGATATTCCTGATGAACAGTTTGATGAAGTAATAAAATATATCGAGTTTTTAAAACAAAATCCTAGTTAGTATAAATTGTATTTAAGAATTCATCAACATCACTGTCCTTGGTATTCCAAGCAGCAACCAATCGTACCGCTTTTCCATCTAATTCTTCTTCGTTCATTTTGTAACCTTTAGAATTTAGATGTTCTATTTTTTCTCTTGGAAATTTTGCAAATACTTCATTTGCTTCAGTAGGATAAACAATTTTAATATCATTATGTTTACTTAATCCATCACTTAACTTTTTTCCCATTTCATTGGCGTGCTTTGCATTTCTCAACCAAACATTATTTGAAATGTATGCATCTAGTTGAGCAGAGACAAAACGCATTTTAGACAATAAGTGTCCAGCTCGTTTCATTAAAAAAGCCACGTCTCCTATTAATTCTTTCTTAAAAAAAATTATTGCTTCGGCTGCTAAACATCCATTTTTTGTTGCACCAAATGATAATACATCAACCCCTGATTTCCATGTCATTTCAGCTGGAGTTACTTCTAAAGAAACCAATGCATTAGCAAATCTTGCTCCATCCATATGTAAATTTAAATTATTTTTATGAGTTATTTCTGAAATTTTTTTAATTTCATTCAATTGGTATACTTCACCTGTTTCACAAACCTGAGTAATACTAACTGATGAAGGTTGTGTATGATGAACAATTCCTTTTCCACCTATCGATTGATCCAACTCCTCTGCAGTTATTTTTCCCATTACTCCATCTAAAGTAACTAACTTTCCTCCACCTGTATAAAATTCAGGTGCTCCACATTCATCAGTATTTATGTGGGACATCTTATGACAATAAATGTTTCCATAAGAAGGTGTCATTGTAGATAATGCTAAAGCATTAGCTGCTGTACCTGACGCAGTTGGAAATACAATTACTTCCTTTTCAAAGATTTCTGAAAACTTATCTTGTAATTCAGTTGATATTGGGTCATTGCCATAAGGAGCACTATCTCCCTCATTTGCTTTTAATATTGCATCTAATACCTCGGGACAGGCACCTGCGACGTTGTCAGAAGCGAATTTAACTCGCTCTCTTTTAATTTTAATTTTTGCCATAATTATTGTTTTGGAAAGTAATCTTTGAGTTCGCCTTCTCGGTAAACATCTGCAGTACAACAATGTAAGCCTCCACCAAAAGCGTAAGCATCTCTAAGTTCTACTGGTAAAACTTCCATTCCTAATTTATCTAATTGTTCAGCTTGATAAGTTTCACTTTTTTCCACACATACAGTTTTAGGATCCAAAACTAGAACATTCATTGATAGCCAAGTTGATGAATAACATAATGGTGGTGGTTCGTTATGTGCTGGTTGTGCACTGTCTAAAATTTCCCAACCATTATCTTCAAATAATTTTCTTTGTTCCTTAGGAAGTCTTCTTTGTGGGTTATTGATAATTAAACCCTCTTTTATTGGTGTAAAAGTTGCATCAATGTGAATTGGATAAGGATCACCAGGAAAGTTAACTGCATGAACTCTGTGATCTTTATAATGTCTTTTCAGCCAATCAATTCCTTTTAAATTGGTTGTAAATCCATGTTGAACAACTAAATCTTTTCCAAATCTCAATACATCTGCAGCATCAAACAATGGCTCTTCTTCAGTAGTTACAAAATATTTTTTTTCAGTCCAATCTAATCTTTTTTGAACACCTATTTTATCTGATAAATAATCCATTCTATAATCTGCATCAGTTAATCTTGGCTTTGGAGCAGACTCGTGCCTCATGTTTGGATCTTGATTATAATAATCTTTTAGAAGTGGTCGGTAACATAAATATTCAAACCAACGACATCGGTAACTCATTGTAGCTTCTAAAATTTCGTTTCCTACTGTTAACAAAACATCTCTTGGAGGCATGCAGCCAAACATTGTTTCAGCTTCCCAATCTGGTGTGGATGTTTTTTGATTAAAATCTATTGGTGTTGGTCGATCAACTTTAATACCTCTTTTTTCAAGCATGTTTGAAAAGTTATCTAATAATTCATTTGCTTTATCGACAGTATCTTTTGTTCTTGGTCCAAACTGACCTCGCATATCGCTGTCTTCTGGAACTTTTGCATCTAATGCTGGTTCTGGCGCAGGTATACAAGTTCCATCCGCTCTTCCAACAATTACATGTTTTAGTGGATCCCACTCGTTCCAACTATTAACGATAGTTTTATTCTCACTCATAAAGATTATTTTTTTATAATATTATGCTCTGGGCCGAAAGGAAATTTTGTAATATTTTCTGCTCCATCTTTACCAATCACTAAAATATCATGTTCCCTATAACCCCCAGCACCAGGATTATCTTCTGGGATCATTATCATTGGCTCCATTGAAACGACCATGTTTTTTTCTAACACCGTATCAATATCTTCCCTTAATTCTAAACCTGCTTCTCTTCCATAAAAATGTGAAAGCATACCAAATGAATGTCCGTAACCAAAAGTTCGATACTGAAGATAACCAAGCTCAGCAAAAAGTTCGTTAAGCTCATGACAAATATCGGAACACTTAACGCCTGGTTTAATTAATTCTAATCCCCTTTTATGAACTTTTACATTTGCCTCCCAAGCTTTTAGTGAAGCATCATCAGCATGATCTAAAAATAAAGTCCGCTCAAGTGCAGTGTAATATCCTGAGATCATTGGAAAAGTATTTAAAGATAAAATATCTCCTTTAACTAATTTTCTATTAGTCTTTGGATTATGAGCTCCATCAGTATTAATACCAGATTGAAACCATACCCAAGTGTCCATGTACTCTGCACCAGGATAGCTTTTGACAATCTCTCTTTCCATTCTATCTCTTGCTGCTATTGCTACTTCAATCTCTGTATTATCTTCTCTAATATTTTTAACTATTTCTTCACCACCAATGTCAGCAATTCTTGCGCCATTTCTAATTATCTCAATTTCTTCGTCAGATTTAATCATTCTAAGTTTCATTAGATCTTTTGAAACATCGCTAAATACAGAGAAAGTAAAGATAGATCCTATTTTTTCTCGCATATCTAATGTGACATGATCATTTTCAATTCCAATATTTTTTGGTGGATCATCTCTCCCAATAATTGAAACAATGGCTCTTAAAAAATTATCTCTTTTCCAATCAGTATAAATAACATTATCGCAATGAGATCTTCGCCAAGGTTGACTTGCATCAATGTTAGCTGAAATGGTTGAGATTTTATTTTGAGTGATCACACATCCGTATGGTCTTCCAAAAGAGCAATAAATAAAACCAGTGTAATACGCAACGTTATGCATAGATGTTAAAATTACCATATCTATACTATTTTGATCCATCACTGATCTAAGTTTGCTTACTCGATCGTTATATTCTTTATCTGTAAAGGGTAATTTTACTTTTTCACCATTTTTAAGCTCAAAAAAATCTGGTCGTTCCATATTAATTTAATGCTATGTATCTTTTGTTCCATCGCATTATTAAACTGTAATAAAATATAGATACAAATAGAAAAAAACCACCGATTATAGTATTTGTGGATGGTACTTCGTTAATGCCAAATAATGGCAACCAGACCCAAAAAATTCCACCAACAACTTCAGTTAAAGATAATAAAGTCAATTCTGCTGCTGGTATCGCTTTAGATCCAATTGAATATAAAATTAAACCAAAACAAACTAGTGTCCCGTGCAAAGAAAATAAAGCTCCATTATAGCTAGATGAAAAGAAAACTAAGTTGTTAGATAAAATAATGATTGTTGCAAACACAAAACAAAAAAAACCTGCAAAAGCTACTGTTGTGAATTTTGGTGTTTCTTTTCTCCATCTTAAAGTTACAGAAAAAACTGAGAAACCTATTGAGGCAGTTAAACCAAACACGAAACCAATTAATGATTTTTCACCAGTGTTTCCAAGTGCCATAATAATGATACCAGCTGTTGCAATTATTATTGATATCCACACATTAAGAGAAATTTTTTCTCTTAAAAATAAAAATGCCAATAATGCTGTAAAAAAAGGCATTGCTGCCAAACAAAGTAAAGTAACCGCAGCACTAGTATTTGTAATTGAATAAATAAATGAAATCATAGCGACTCCCAATCCAGATCCGCCGATTACTCCAGATAAACCTATTTTATAATAGTTTTTATAAAAATTTTTTCCTTCCTCGAAAAATAAATAAAGATTTAATAAGATGAAAATTGTTAAACCTCTTCCAAAAATATACTGCCAAGGTACCAATTGAGGATTATCCATGTATCGAACTACTAGTGGGCCAAATGACCATAATAGACCAGCAAAAAGCACAACTGGAATGGCTATTTTTGGATTTCTCAACTCTAACATATTCAGAAATCTAATTGTAAATAGAATTTTCTACAACAAAAATACGTTTCTAAACTAAATTTTGATTTGAAAGGTTGGGGAAAAAACAATCAACGATATCTCCTTTTTTAAATTTTGATTTACCTGCTGGTAACAAAATCCAAATATTTGATTTTACAAATGATTTAATTCTAAAAGATTCTTGACCTTTTAAAATCTCTACATTTATTTTTCCATTCTTAGTTGTGCTTAATTGGCTCTTTACAAATCTTGTGAAATTCTTTTTTTTATCAAAACCATTCGTCAAAATAGCTTTGATTGATTTTTCTTCTGATAATCCTAAAGCATTTAAAATATATGGAATTACAAAAAATCTAAAACATGCTGCTGAAGAAATTGGATTTCCAGGGAGTCCAAATATTGCCTTTTCTTTTCCTTTAATTTTTGCAAACATTATTGGTTTTCCAGGCCTTATTGCAGCACTTTTGAAATAGCTTGATAACTTAAATTTTTTAACAACATCAGGTATAAAATCAAACTTGCCCGCAGATACTGCGCCTGAAGTAATAATAATATCATCTTTAGATTTAATTAATTTATTAATTTTTTGTTTAAAAATATTTTGATGATTATCTCTTAATATACTTCCACTTTTAAAATTAAATAAAAAATTTTGATTTAAATTTTTAATATAGTGTGTATTAGAATTTCTTACCATCCAAACTGGAATATTGTCTTTGTTTGATATTTCGTTTCCAGTTGAAAAAAATAATATATTAATCTTTTTTTTTACTTTAATTTGTTTAATACCTAAACTTTTAAAAGCTAAAATATGTTTTGGTTGAACAATTGTATTTTTTTTTATTATAATCTCCCCTTTTTTATAATCCGAACCTGCAAACCTAACGTGACTAAATTTTTTTATTTTTTGGTTAATTAAAATATATTTTTTATTTTTTTTATTCGGATAAAAATTAATTTGCTCAATGGGAATAATTGTATCAAATCCTTTTGGAATTATCCCTCCTGTCATTATCTCTATTGCATCAAATTTTTTAATTTTTTTCTTTATTGGTTTGGAACCAGCAGCAATTGAGCCAATTATCTTAAATTGTTTTTGGGAATTTTTTTTAATTTGATTTGTATCTTTTGAATTAATTGCATATCCATCAAAAGCAGCATTATCTTCTGTTGGATAATTTATTTTAGAATAAACATTGATAGAAACAACTCTATTTAAAGAATTAACACTATTAATAATCTCATCTTTAATTTTAATTTTTGCTTTTTTTAATATTTTCTTGGATTGGTCGTAACTAATCATTTCATTATTTCTTTAGCTTTTTCTAAATCTTCTTTTGTATTTATATTAAAGAATGGATCATTATTTAGAAACTCCATATTAATTATTTTAACCCCAACATTATTTGCCCATAACTCTACTTTTCTTTCTCCATCATTTAAGTCCTTTTCTAACCTATCAAGTAATTTTATTGACCATAAGCCAAAAATATTATGTCTTGTATTATTCGATTTAATAAAAAATAAATCACTATCTTTGAAACTAATATTTTTAATGAAATCTTTTAGTATTTGTTTCTTAAAAAAAGGAGTATCCACAGGGAAGGTTGCAATCCACTGGTAATCTCTTTTATTTGTTTTGATCCATTTCATGGCAGACAAAACCCCACATAAGGGACCAAGTCCTTTTTTATAGTCTTCAATTTTAGTTATTTTTTCTGAACTTTGAAAATTTATCGAATTATTTGAGACAATCAAAATCTCTTTAAATTGATCAATTATTTCTGACAATACGTAATCTATTAATAGCTTGTTTGCTAAGGACACTTGTGATTTATCTTCTCCAAATCTTTGTGACCTTCCGCCTGCTAGCACTGTGCCTAAAATATTGTTATGATCCATTAATCAAAATATAAAACATTCAAACTTGAATTAAAGAAATTAAATGGACTTAAGAATTTTAGAAATTGCCTCACATACAGAAAACAACAAAGTTCTTGAAAATTACACTCATAAAACTAAACACAAAAATCCATTATGTGGGGATGAAATGGAAATAAGCTTAATTGTTAAAGATGAAGTTGTAAAAGACATGGCTTATCAGTGCAAATCATGTGTTTATTGTCAGGCTTCAGTTAGTTTACTATCAAGAAAGATAAAAGATAAAAAGATAGAAGAAATTAAAGGATTTATTGTAATTGGAGAGCAATTGTTTGATGATGTTAAAATAACTTTAGAGAAACATTGGAAGGATTTCATGGAAATTTTTGATAAAAAAAATCTCTCTAGGAAAGAATGTTTACTATTACCTTTAAGAACAATTGCAAAAGCTTTAAAAATTTAAATGATTAACATTTCAAAACCTATTTTGCAGAAAGCATTAATTGCTGGATTTTTTTCAGCGTTCACAATTGGTGTGCTAACAGTACTTACTTACAAAAGTACTCTTGGCTATTTTATAGCAGGGTCTTTTGGATCTTCTATGGTTTTGTTATTTGGTTTTCCTGAAAGCCCATTTGCTCAACCAAAAAATGTTTTTTTTGGACATCTGATAACAGCTTTAGTTGGTGTGATTTTTGTTCATTTTATTCCACTACCTATTTACATCAATATTGCAGCTGCAGTTGGTATTGGAGTATTTTTAATGATATTATTGAATGTTGTCCATCCACCAGCTGGTGGAAATCCTATAATGGTAATTATAGGTAGTGCCTCTTATGATTATCTAATTAATCCAATAATTTTTGGATGCATTATTATTCTATTATTGGCAATTATTATTAACAAATATCTTTTGAAAAAAAATTATCCTTTAAAATAATTTAATGAATTCAAAATATAAAGTTACAAAATTTTCTTCAAAAAATTTTAATGATACAGAAGATTTGATATCTATTGAAGAGCCTCTTGAAATTTCTTTGAAATATAAATCAGAAGATAAATGGATTAATCAAAATTTATCTATCACCATGAGAACACCGGGTCATGATGAAGACTTGGTAACAGGTTTTTTATTTAATGAACAAATTATTACATCTTTAAAAGATATTGCTTCTGTTGAAAGTTTTGGTGAAAAAGTTGGCCAATACAACATTCAAAATAAAATCTTAGCAACTTTAACAAATTCAGAAAATGTTAATATTGCGAAAATAAAAAGAGATTTTTTAACCAATTCTTCCTGTGGTGTATGTGGAAAATCTTCATTAGATGCACTCGAGATTTTAAAAAAAAATAAAACTCACGCTTACGAACCAAAAATTTCAAAAGATATTATAATTCAATCTCCCGACACTTTACGAGAAGCTCAATCAGAGTTCAGCAAAACAGGTGGTATCCATGCAAGTGGTCTCTTTAACACTAATGGAAAATTGATAGATCTAAGAGAAGATGTCGGAAGACACAATGCTTTAGACAAGCTTATTGGTTGCGCTCTAAAAAATGGTAAGCTAGATCCAAAAACTCAATTTATTACATGCTCTGGAAGACTTAATTTTGAGTTAGTTCAAAAGGTTTTAATGACAGATATTGGTATAATGATTGGTGTTGGTGCGCCAACAAGTCTTGCCATAGATTTAGCGAATAAATTTGACATAACCCTTATAGGTTTCGTAAAGAGGGATAGTTTTAATATTTACACAAATAACAAAAAAGTTATTGTGAACTAAATAATAGAGAGAAAAGGGTATTTGTGTCAAAAAACATAAGTAATTTATCTGGAAGAATTGGCTTAAAAGACAATTTATTTAAGCAAATTTCAGAAAATACACTAAGCGATAAACCGCAAGATATCAAAGAAATTGCTAAAAAACATAACCTTGGGGTTTCAACACTTCATGGAGCTGAATCATTTTATGAATTTTTAAGACCATCTCATAGAGAAAAGAAAGCTTTTGTTTGCAATGGTAGTGCATGCATGTGCGCTGGCACACAAGAGAAGTTAAAAGATACTTTAAAAGAAAAACTTGGTGACGATAAAGTTGGAGAAATGTTTTGCCTGGGACATTGTTATGAAAACCATGCATTCCATTATGATGGAGAAAATTATGCTGGGAAGGATATAGAAAAAATTGACCAAATAATTAAAGGTGAAGAAATTAAACAAGAGAAATTTTTCTCAAAAAGTTTTGCTACAACAAGTTTCTTAATGGATGATAAACTTTCATCAACTGACCAATTTAAAGATCAATTAAATAAATTTTTAAAAACTGATAAAAAAGAAATTGTTAAATCACTTTTAGATTCTAATTTAACTGGTAGAGGTGGTGCAGGGTTTCCAACAGGAATGAAATGGGATTTTTGTAGTAAAGCAAAAGGAGAAAAAAAGTACGTTATCTGCAATGCAGACGAAGGTGACTCTGGTGCTTTTTCAGATAGATATTTATTAGAAGACCAGCCTCTAAAAGTTATTTTTGGAATGGTAATGTGTGGATTTGTAATAGGAAGCGATGAGGGAGTTTTATATATTCGTGGAGAATATCCAAAATCTATTGAAGCCATCAATGGAAGTATCAATGAACTTAAAAAGTTAGGTCTTTTGGGTGAAAATATTTTAGGAACCGATTTTTCTTTTGATCTTGGAATTTGTATTGGTCAAGGTGCTTATATTTGTGGAGAAGAAACAGCTTTGATTGCATCTATTGAAGGAAGAAGAGCAGAAGTTGATGTTAGACCGCCTTTTCCTGTTACAGAAGGATTATATAAAAAACCAACTGTTGTTAACAATGTTGAAACTTTAGCAGCTGCTACAGGAATTTTAATAAATGGTTCTGAAAAATTTTCATCTGTAGGAAATAAAAAATCTGCAGGAACTAAATTGGTTTGTTTGGATAGTTTCTTTAACAACCCAGGTGTTTATGAAATTGATATGGGAACGCCGATGAAAAAAATATTTAATGAAATTGGTGGGGGATACAAAGAACCATTAAAAGCTTTTCAAATTGGTGGGCCACTTGGTGGTGTGGTTCCATTAAGTGAAATAGAAAATCTGAATTTAGATTTTCAGGAGTTTACTGCAAAAGGTTTCATGTTGGGTCATGCTAGTGTGGTGAGTATTCCTAAAGATTTTTCTATGGCTGAATACATTCATCATCTATTTGAATTTTCTGCAGAAGAATCATGTGGAAAATGTTTCCCTGGAAGACTTGGATCTTACAGAGGTAAAGAAATGTTTGACCAAGCTAAAAAGAAAACTGCAAAAATACCTTTGAAATTGCTTGAAGAATTGCTTGTTACAATGAAAAAAGGTTGTTTATGCGCTTTATGCGGAGCTATTCCCACTCCTATTCAAAACATCCTAAAATACTTTGGGGATGAAATGAAAAATGATATGGTTAAAGATAATTAATGAGTTCAGAGAAAAGAAAAATTGCTTATATTGACGGAAAACCGTATGAAATCGGTCCAAATCACTCGTCTATTTTAAAATTTGTAAAAAGTTATGTAGGTGAAAAAAAAGTTCCTACCTTATGTGATGATCCAAATTTAGCACCTTATGGAGCTTGTAGAGTGTGTTCGGTCGAAGTTGCTTTAGAAAAAGATGGTCCTACAAGAGTAGTAGCTTCTTGCCATACTCCAGTTGCTGAAAATCAACACATATTTACATCAAATGAGTCTTTGAAAGATCTTAGAAAAAATATTGTTGAATTAGTATTAACAGATCACCCTATGGAATGTGATACTTGTGAGGTAAATAATAATTGTGAATTACAAACAGTAGCAAACGATTTAGGAGTATCTGATCACAGATATAACAGTCCAAAACAACATAAAGGAATTCCAAGAGATACATCTCATGATTACATGAGAATGAATTTAGACAATTGTATAAATTGTGGAAGATGTGTCAGAGCTTGTGATGAAATTCAAGGTTCATTCGTTTTAACAATGAGTGGAAGAGGATTTGAATCAAGAATAACAACAGATAACGATATGATGTTTGGAGATAGTTCGTGTGTTTCTTGTGGTGCTTGCGCTCACACTTGTCCAACAGATGCTATCTCAGATGTTTTTCAATCAAAGTCTGCTGCAGTAGATAAAAAAGTTAGAACAACATGTTCTTACTGTGGAGTTGGTTGTAATTTAGAGGCTTCAATTAAAGATGATAAGGTTGTGGCTATTGATACTCCAAAACAAACAGAAGTTAACGCTGGACATACGTGTATTAAAGGAAGATATGCGTTTAGTTTTTATGATCATCCAGACAGATTAAAAACACCTTTAATTAAAAGAAATGGAAAATTTGAAGAAGCTTCTTGGGATGAAGCTTATGATTTTATCAAAAAGGAAATGAACAGAATTACAAAAGATAATGGTCCAGATGCCTTTGCTGGAATTTCCTCTGCGAGATGTACGAATGAAGAAAATTATGTTTTCCAAAAAATGATTAGAGCTGCAGTAGGAACTAACAGTGTAGATTGTTGTGCAAGAATTTGTCATTCACCAACAGCTTGGGGAATGCAACAAACTTTTGGAACAGGAGCAGCGACTAATTCAACAGAAGATATTTATCATGCAGATTTATTTTTAGTTATTGGAGCTAATCCAACAAATGCTCATCCTGTAACAGGTGCAAAAATAAAACAACAAGTCATGAAAGGTAAAAAATTAATTGTGCTTGATCCAGTTACAACTGAGCTAGCGAAACTTGCTGATTATCATATTAAACTAAGACCAGGAACTAATGTTGCGGTTCTAAATATGATGTTACATTTTATTATAAAATCAAAACTTTATAATGCAGATTTTGTTAGAGATAGAACTGAAGGCTTTGATAATTTCTTAAAAGAGATTGAAAGACAGGATGTAGATCAACTAGCAAAAGTGGCCGGAGTAGATAAACAATTAGTTAAAGAAGCCGCAATTGCATATGCTACTGCAAGAAATTCAATGGAGTTCCATGGTTTAGGAGTTACTGAACACGAACAAGGATCTAAAACTGTAATGTTAATTGCAGATCTAGCAATGATTACCGGAAACATTGGAAGAAAAGGTGTTGGGGTTAATCCTTTAAGAGGTCAAAACAATGTTCAAGGTGCAGCAGATATGGGATGTCAACCACACCAGGGTGCTGGATATTTTCCTGTGGCTGATGAAAAACATCAAGAATTCTATACAGAAAAATATGGAGTAACTCACCCATCTAAGCCAGGATTAAAAATTCCTCAAATGTTTGAAGCTGCAATCGATAAAGAGCTTAAAGGTTTATGGATTATTGGTGAAGATATAGTTCAAACTGACCCTAATAGCGCTCATGTTATAGAGGCTATGAACTCATTAGAGCTTCTAGTTGTTCAAGAAATATTTATGAGTGAAACGGCAAAATTAGCGACTGTTGTTCTGCCAGGTACAACTTTCTTAGAAAAAGATGGAACATTTACAAATACTGAGAGAAGAATTCAAAGAGTAAACAGAGCTGTGCCTCCTCTACCGGGCACTAAACCAGATGGATTAATTGTAACTGAGATGATGCAGAAATTAGGTTTTGACCAACCAACTTATGATGCTGATCAAGTTCTAGAAGAGATTGCTGATATAGTTCCTTTCTTTAAGGGAGTAACTAGAGAAAGATTAGGAAAATTTGGATTACAATGGCCAGTTCAAGAGGATGGAACTGATACTAAAATTTTACACACTGAAACTTTTAAATTAGGCAAAGGTAGACTTAAAAACTTTGATTGGAAAGAGTCATCAGAAATTGAAGCTAACAAAAAAGATTATCCTTTAATTTTAACAACAAGTAGAGTTTTACAACATTACAACGCCGCAACAATGACTAGAAGAACAAAAAACATAAATATTGTTGATGAAGATGTTTTATTGATTCATCCTAAAGATGCTGAGTATAGAGATCTAAACACTGGTGATATTGGAAGACTTTATTCAGGTAGAGGTGAAGTTGCTCTTAAAGTAGAAGTGACAGACAAAGTTAAAGAAGGAATAGTGTTTACTACATTCCATTTCCCAGAGCATATGGTTAATATGGTTACAGGCCACGGTAAAGATGAAGAAACAATGTGTGCAGAATACAAAGTATCTTCTGTTGAAGTACAAAAAATCTCTAATCAATTTAAAACAGAAGTTAAACCAAAAGAAAATCAAGCTGAAGTTAGTTAATTAAAATGACCATTGGTTGGCATTTTGATAATACATATTCAAAGTTATCAAATACTTTTAAAGAAAATATTAAACCTACTCCTGTTCATGATCCTGAATTAGTAATTTTAAATGAGGAACTAGCATCTACTCTAAATTTAGATTTTTCAAAAACAGACAAAAAAAAATTATCAGAAATATTTTCTGGTAACTCCATACCGGAAGAAACTAATACCATTGCGCAAGCATATGCAGGACATCAATTTGGACACTTTACTATGTTAGGGGATGGTAGAGCAGTTTTATTAGGTGAACATTTAGTTAACAATGATAATCGTTTTGATATTCAATTTAAAGGTTCAGGAAGAACTTCTTTCTCTAGAGGTGGTGACGGACGTGCTGCATTAGGGCCTATGCTTAGAGAATACATTATTAGTGAAGCAATCCATTCATTAAATATTCCAACTACTAGAAGCCTTGCTGTAGTTAAAACGGGAGAAAAAGTTGTAAGAGAAAATCTTTTACAGGGTGCTATATTAACAAGAGTTGCATCAAGTCATCTTCGAGTTGGAACATTTCAGTATATTGCTGCAACTCAAAACACTGAAAATTTAAACACTTTAGTCGACTACACAATAAACAGACATTATCCAGAAATTAAAAAATCAAATTCAAAAGCATTAGACTTGTTAAATCTTGTAATGGAAAAGCAATGCCAGCTAGTAATCAATTGGATGCGAGTTGGATTTATTCATGGAGTTATGAATACTGATAACATGACAATTTCAGGTGAAACCATTGATTATGGTCCTTGTGCATTTATGGATCATTATGATCCAAAAACTGTATTTAGCTCAATCGATAAATTTGGAAGATATGCCTTTTCTAATCAACCACCAATTACAAAGTGGAATTTAGCAAGATTTGCAGAATGTTTGATCCCTCTTATTGATAAAGATGAAGATGCTGCAATAAAATTAGCTACAGATTTAATAGATAATTTCCAAAATATTTATGAAGATAAGTGGTTAAATATGATGAGAGATAAGCTCGGTCTATTTGGTGAAGATAAAAATGATAAAAAATTAATTAATGATTTGTTTAATTGGATGGAAAAAAATAAAGCAGATTACACAAATACTTTTTGTAATCTAATGGATGTCAATTTAGATGAAATTTACAAAAATAATGATTTTGTCAATTGGAAAAATAAATGGAAAAAAAGATCTGAGTTAAATAATTCAACTAAGCAAAAACAAACTAAACTTATGAAAACAAATAATCCAACTGTTATTCCTAGAAATCATAAAGTAGAGGAAGCTTTAGCTGAAGCAGACAAAGGAAGTTTAGATAAAATGAAAAAATTATTAGCTATTTTAAAAAATCCTTATGACAATCAGAATAATATTGAAGAATATCAAACGCCTGCTCCATCGAGCAATGAAAAATATCAAACTTTTTGTGGAACTTAAATTATAGAACGTAGGGCTCTGGCCTAGCTGTTTTACCCAAAACTCTCTCAACTGCAAAATCACTTATATCTATTGTTTGGTATGATCCTGTTGTAATTAATTCAGTTAAGGCTCTACCGATACCTGGTGCCTGCATTAATCCTCGGCCTGTAAATCCAGAAGCCATATAAACATTTTCATATTTTGGATGCTTACCAACAACTGCATTATTATCTAATCTATTACAATCATAGTAACCTGCCCATCCACCAGTTAGCTTTAATTCTTCAAAGGCAGGTATTCTCTTAGCAAGAGCCGGCCAAACTAATTCCTCAAAATCATTCCAGGCTGGTTCCAAATCATCTGCATCAAATACAGAAATAGGTGATCCTGCTAAATATTCCCCTCCCTCTGGTCTCCAATAAACACCGGTTGTTAAGTCTCCACTTAGTGGCATCTCTTTTATATATGTTGGGCATTTTACTCTAAACACGGTATGCTTTTGAGGAACAACAGGAATATCTTCTAACAATTCTTTTGTCCAACAACCAGCTGCAGAAACAATTGTTTTAGCATTTATTTCTGAAATACTTTTTACCTCACCTTTGATAAATTCTGCTCCAAGCTCTATTGCTTTACTTTTAAGAGCGCTATGAAACATAAATGGATCAATCCATCCTTCACTTTGATTATCCGTATAAGTTGCTGTCTCTATCCCTTCACTATTCACATAAGGGAAAACCTTAGATAATTCTGACCCTTTAATATTTTTTGTTCCTGCATCACATTCTTTATGATTTTCTAAAGCTTTATATTGTTCTTCAGCATGTTCAGGACCAAACATTAAAAGATATCCATTAGTTACCATACTAGCGGTTGGATTAGGATTTTTTTCTGTTCTTAATAATTCTGGTATTTGAAAAATAAATTCTCTTGCAAATTTTCCTAATAAAATATTTTCTTTTTGGAAAAATTGTCTTCTAAAACCACCTAGTGATAATGGGAATGAAGCTGTTTTATAAGTAGGATCTCTTTCAATAACTTTTACTTTTCTACCTTCTTTGGATAAAAAATAAGCTGTTGCCGCCCCTATAATTCCACCACCAATTACAACAACGTCATCCATATCTAATTTAACATAATTAAGCTTGAGTTCAGAATTAGTGCAAAGCTACACCAAAGTAAATATGGAATCATTAGATAGGCGCTCAACATCTTGACGCGTTTGAACCTTAAAATAAGATTGATTATCAATGCTATTAATATGGTTAATACTAAAAGAGCCATAACCATATTATGGAAAACAAAGAAAACTACACTCCAAGTTGTATTAAATGCTAAGTGAATAAAATAAATATAAACAGTATTCATATCTCTATTTTTTGTATGCCAGTAAAGCCATATTGAAATTGTCATCAATGTATACAAGATGGTCCAAACAGGTCCGAATATCCAATCTGGTGGATTAAATGATGGTTTATTTAGTAATGAGTACCATGGCTCTTTAAATGTAACAGTAGCTAAACCACCAATCAATGAAGCTGAGAATGTAATAGCAAGAAACAATATAAATGTTAAAAATTTATTTTTAAACATGTTAGATATATACATAACAAAAAATGAGTAAAAAAACTATTTGGATTACAGGCGGTAGTACAGGGATTGGCAAAGCATTAGCAATTAAATTTGCAAGTAAGGGATGGAACGTTGCTATATCTGCAAGAAGAATTGAATTACTAAATGAGCTTTCAAATTCTTATGAAAATATTTCAAGTTTTCCTTTAGATGTAACAGATAAAGAAAAGTGTAAAGAAGTATTTAATGAAATTAAAAACAAATATGAAAATATAGATATTTGTTTTTTTTCAACTGGAACATGGGATCCCAAAAAAGAAAAAGATATAGATGTCGAACAAATGGAAGATGTGTTTAAAGTAAATTTTTTTGGAACTGTGAATAGTATTAAAGCAGTTGAACAATACTTTAGAGATAAAAAAAACGGTATAATTACTATTGTTTCATCAATTGCAGGATATAGGGGATTACCTAATTCAACTGGATATGGACCATCTAAATCTGCATTAAATAACTTGGCTGAAAGTTTGTACTTTGATTTTAATAGGTACAATGTTCGTGTTTGTTTAGTATCTCCTGGATTTATTAAAACGCCAATGACAGATAAAAATGATTTTAAAATGCCTTTTTTAAAAACTCCTGGGTATGCTGCAGATCAAATTTATGAAGGTTTAGTCAACAAAAATATATTTGAAATACATTTTCCAAAATCACTTACAATTACTTTAAAACTATTGAGTTTTTTACCGAGTAAAATTTATTTTGGTTTAGTTGGAAAACTAACGAAATATCAAAAAAAATAGTTAATCTTTTACAAATACAACTGTCAATTCAGCTACTTTAAAACCAAATTTAGTCATTGTTGCTCTATTAATTGCAACTCTATCATCTTGTTTAAAAATCCAATCGTCAAAAGTTATTTTTATTTCTTTACCTTTAACCGGAACTAATAATACATATTCAAATTTAAACGCTGGTCCGTAAGAATATCCTATTGCTTTACCTACAACATCTCCTGCTGTTCCTTCGTAATTATGCTCATCAATTTTGTTTATTGTCCATTCTCGGTCTTGAACTTCGCCATCGTCCCAATTAAATTTTTCTTTAAGAATTAATTGCTTCCCATCCCAGGTTCCATTTAAATCTGCAGAAAATTGTCTTGTAACTTTTCCTGATCTATTTTGTAGAACACCCCAAGCCTTAACATTTCCAGATAAGTATTCCTCAATAATTAATCTTGGTTCTTTGTTTTTAAAGTCTTCTGGTTTCATAGCACTATTATTTGAGCAACTTGTAATTAAGAATAATGAAATTATCAATGAAATTGACTTAATTATTTTTATATGTCGCATAAATATCTTCATTATTTTTATTTGTTTTGCATTGAAAATTGTATCAGATCAATATTTTTTGACTTAAATCCAGCTTCACAATAAGAAAGATAAAACTCCCACATTCTTTTAAATGTTAAGTCAAAACCTTGATCTTTTATTAAATGCCATTTTTTTAAAAACTCTTTTCTCCATATAGCTAATGTATTTGCATAATGGTCAGCATAAGAGATATATGAATTTATAGTTAAACCGTTATCAGAAACATAACGATTAATGCTATTTTTATTTGGTAAAAAACCACCGGGAAAAATATATTTTTGAATAAAATCTTGTTTGTTTTTGTATCTATCAAATAACCTATCATCGATAGTAATTCCTTGAATAGCTGCTTTACCACCATCAGATAAGTTGGTTTTAATAGTTTTAAAATAACCCTCTAAATAATTTTGACCAACTGCCTCGATCATCTCTATAGAGGCAATTGAATTGTATTTGCCTTTAAGATCTCTGTAATCCTTTATTTCAATATTTACTTTTTCATTTAAACCACAATTAAAAATTCTTTCTTTTGCGTATTCAAATTGTTTTTTTGATATTGTAATACAGTCTAGTTTAACGTCATATTTTTTACCTAAGTACTCAGCAAAACCTCCCCAGCCACATCCTATTTCTAAAACTTTGTCACCATTATTCGGTTTAATGAGATCAATTAATTTTTGGTATTTGTTATTTTGAGCATCGGAAAGATTTTTCGAATTATCATCAAAAATAGCACTAGAGTAAGTGAGTGTGTCATCTAACCAAAGAGAAAAAAAATCATTACCTAGATCATAATGTTTAGCAATATTTTCTTTGCTTCTACTTTTTGTATTTTTGATTAGTTTATTTTTTACAAAATTAATTATTGTAAAATCAAGAAGGCCTGAGAATTTATATATGACTTCTACATTTCTTGCAGTTAATTCAATTAAATTTGATAAGCTACCAGTTTCAAATTCACCTCTCATGTAGCTTTCGGCAAATCCAATACTGCCACCTCTAATTAAGTTATAATTAAAATCTGGGTTTTTTATTGAAATACTTGCGTGTAATTTTTCATTTGGATTTCCAAACTTTAAAACTTTTCCATCATATGTAGTTAACTCTAGATAACCATGATTTATTTTATTAAGAAATTTAAAAACTAGTTTATCTGCAGCGTTATTTAAAAACATTAATTTTCTACCGTTAAATTATTTTTAATTTTAAATTTTTTCTTTATAAATTTAATTCCTTTAATCCATAATTTAAACGCTTCAAAATGTATCGCAGAGATAATTTTAAATGTCATTAAAGGGTGTTTAAGATAAGAATTCATTAAGTTTTTGCTTGTCAGGTCAGATCTTTCACCATCTTGAGATGCGAAAAGAATTTTTCCTTCTTGATCGTATTGATCTATTACAACTGACAATTTCTGCTCTGGATTTAATATCCTAAAAAAATAGTTACAATCCATTTCAATAAATGGTGAAACATGAAATTTCTTTGAGCAATTGTTTTGAATTAATTTATTTTGTCCCTCCACTTTAAAAACATATGTGTGTTGCTCTCCAAATGTATTTTTAACCTCATATAAAATAGAAATTAAATTATCATTTTTATCATATACAAAAAAAATACTGAGTGGATTGAAAACATAACCAAATATTCTTGGATAGCATAAAAGTTTAACTTTTATATTATCTATAATTATTTCGTTATTAATTAAATTTTTTTTTACCCACTCAAAAAGAGATGAACCATCACGATCACCATGGTCTTTTTCGTAAAAACTAATTAAATTAAATTTATTTAAAGAAAAAAATTTTAATTTATGATTAAGCTCATTTAACTCCGATAGATCAAGAAAAAGTGAAAATACCTTATATTTAAAAAAATGTTCTTTTGGTTTAAATCTCTTATGGATTACATTTCCATTATATATACAAGAACTAATCATTAAGGTTTTTCAGCATTTCAATAGATGATTTTATTCCATCTTCATGAAATCCGTAACCAAAATAACTGCCACAAAAAAGTAAATCTTTTTGATTTTGTATTTTAATAAGCTCTGATTGAGCATCTAATGCTTTTTGATCGTAATATGGATGTGTAAATTTTACTTTTCTCAATATTTTTTTCTCATCAATATTGAAGTAAGGATTCAGTGTTAAGAAAATATTTTCATCACACTTTAAATTTTGTAATAAATTTAACCAATAGGTAATTGAATTTTTTTCTAAATTCTTGTCATCTATTGACGAATTCCAAGAAGACCAAGCTTTTTTGTTTTTAGGCATAGCCCGCTGATCTGTATGTATGTAAGCTATATTTTCTTTGTAGCTAAAATTCGAAAGAATATTTTTCTCATCCTCAGTGGGATTTTCAATTAACTTTAAGGCTTCATCTGCGTGTGTCGCCAAAACTACTTTGTCATAATCGAAGAATTCACTTTCTCCACCATAGTATAGGTCTAGTCCTGATGATTTCCTTTTTATTTTTGTAACTTTATAATTTTTATAATGCTCACCACTTATTTGAGAAATTATTTTACTTACATAAGTTTTGCTTCTATTAGTTACCGTATACCACTGTGGTCTGTTTTTTAATTTGAACAAACCATGATTTTTAAAAAATCTTAGAAAAAAACTAATTGGCATTTTGCTCACTTCATAAGGAGGCATAGACCAAATTGCAGATACCATTGGTATTATGTGATAATCAACAAATGTTCTAGATAATTTATTAATTTTTAAATATTCACCTAAGGTAATTTTATCATTGGATATAGTTACTTGATCACTTTTTTTATAAAATTTAATTATATCAAAAAACATCTTTAAAAACTCAATGTTAAAAAGATTTGATTTATTTGAAAAAATTCCACTTAATCCTTTCCCACAATATTCAAATTTTGTATTATCTACTGAAACTGAAAAAGACATATTGCTTTTTTCAATTTGAATATCATTTTCCTGAAAAAAATTAATTAAATTTGGATAAGTTTGAAAATTAAAAACAATAAAACCAATATCTACTGAAACCTTTTTTTCATCAAAAAACAGATCTATTGTATGAGAGTGTCCACCAAAATGATCTTCTCGCTCGAAAAGATCTACATGATGTTTTTTAGATAAATAATAAGCAGCACTTAATCCAGAAATACCTGAGCCAACAACAGCAATTTTCATTAATTATTATGCTGCATCTTCTTTAAACTCATCCATACTTGGACAAGTACAAAAAATATTTTTATCTCCGTATACGTTATCAACTCTTGCTACTGGAGGCCAAAATTTATTTGCTTTTAAGAATTTTGCTGGATATGCGGCTTGCTGTCTTGAGTATTTATGATTCCATTCATCTGAAGCTAATTCAATATCTGTATGAGGTGCATTTTTAATTGGATTATCAACTTTATCAAATTTTCCTGACTTGATCATATCTATTTCAGATTTAATACTAATCAAAGTATCACAAAATCTATCCAGTTCAGACAAACTTTCACTTTCAGTTGGTTCAATCATCATTGTACCTGCTACTGGCCATGACATTGTTGGTGCATGAAAACCATAATCGATCAATCTTTTAGCTATATCTTCTTCAGTAATCCCTGTTTCAGTTTTAATTGATCGAATATCAATAATACATTCGTGAGCGACATTTCCGTTTGAGCCTTTATAAAGAATTGGGAAATAATTTTTAAGTCTATGAGCTATATAATTTGCATTTAAAATTGCAACTTGCGTTGCTAATTTTAAACCTTCAGAACCCATCATTTTAATATACATCCAAGAAATTGATAAAATACTTGAACTTCCCCAAGGTGCTGCTGAAACTGCTCCTATTCCTGATGCAGGTCCACAGTCTTTAACAACTGGATGATTAGGTAAATAAACCTGTAAATGTCTTTTACATGCAATTGGTCCCATTCCAGGTCCTCCACCGCCATGTGGAATACAGAATGTTTTGTGTAAGTTTATGTGGCAAACATCTGGACCAAAATTTCCAGGTCTTGCTATACCAACTAGTGCATTTAAATTAGCACCATCCATATAAACTTGACCACCATGTTTATGAATTAACTCACATATATCCGTAATTTTTTCCTCAAATACTCCGTGAGTAGACGGATAAGTGACCATTAATGCACCAAGATTTTCAGAATGCATTTCAGCTTTTTTCTTTAAATCTTCAAAATCAACATTTCCTTCTTTATCACAATCAACAACGACTACTTTCATTCCAACCATTTGTGCACTAGCAGGATTAGTTCCATGTGCTGAACTTGGTATTAAACATATATTCCTGTTTTCTTCGCCTCTATCTAAATGATACTTTCTAATAACCATTAATCCTGCATATTCCCCTTGAGCGCCTGCATTTGGTTGAAGCGAAACACCAGAAAAACCGGTAATTGATCTAAGCCAATTTTTAAGATCAGTGAATAAATCTCTATATCCTTCCATCTGCTCAATAGGCACAAATGGATGAGGCTCTGCTAATTCTCTCCATGAGATAGGTATCATTTCTGCAGTAGCATTTAATTTCATAGTACATGAACCAAGTGCAATCATAGTTCTATTTAAAGCTATATCTTTATCTTCTAATTTTTTTAAATATCTAAGCATCTCAGTTTCTGAATGATATGAATTAAAAACAGGGTGCTCTAAATATTTTGAAGATCTTAATAAATTTTTTGGAAGATTAGGTAAACTTACTGTTGGATCTTCTTTTTTAATTGATTCTGCTGCATTAAAAATTTTTAGTAATTGATTTACTCTATAAACATTTTTCTTTTCATCGAAAGAAACAGCTAGCATTTCAGAATTTACTTTTCTGAGATTTACTTTTTGATCTAAAGCATTTTTATAGATTTGATTTGTTTTATCTTTAGTAACAATTGTAACTGTATCAAAGAAATGATCTGAATAAATTTCATATCCTGATTGTTTTAATTTATCTGCAAAGTTTTTAGCTAATTGTGAAACTCTCTCAGCAATAGTTCGGATACCCTCTGGACCATGATAAATAGCATATGCTGCTGAAACAATTGCTAATAAAGCTTGGGCAGTACAAATATTACTTGTAGCCTTATCTCTTCTTATATGTTGTTCCCTAGTTTGTAATGATAATCTATATGCTTTGTTTCCATGTCTATCAACAGATACTCCGACAATTCTTCCAGGCATAGATCTTTTGTATTCATCTTTAGTTGCAAAGAAGGCTGCATGAGGTCCACCATAACCCATTGGGATTCCAAATCTTTGAGAACTTCCTACAGCAATATCTGCCCCTAGTTCTCTTGGTGTTTTTAATTTAGCAAGTGCTAATAAATCACAAGCTAATATTGCTTTGCCATTTTTTTTATGAATTTTACTAATTGCTTCACTAGGATCTTTTATATCTCCTAAAGTTCCTGGATATTGTAATATACCACAAACTAAATCTTCTTTTAATTGATCTAATACTTTATCTTCATTGCCAACAAGTACTTTTAATCCCATTGGTTCTGCTCTTGTTTGGATCACATCGATTGTTTGTGGGTGACAATTTTCTGAGACAAAAACTAAATTACTGTCCTTTTTGTTTAATCTATGACTTAATCCCATTGCTTCTGCGGCTGCTGTTCCTTCATCCAATAAAGATGCATTTGCGATATCCATTCCTGTGAAATCAACTATCATTTGTTGGAAATTAAGCAGCATTTCTAATCTTCCTTGAGCTACCTCAGGTTGATAAGGTGTATAGGAAGTGTACCAACCTGGATTTTCCAAAATATTTCTTAAAATTACATATGGCGTATAAGTGCCATAATAACCCATCCCTATAAAGTTAGAGTAAATTTGATTTTTTTTCGAAATCGCTTTTAATTTTCTTAATGCTTCATATTCTGAATTAGACTCACCAATATTTAATTCATCTTTCAATTGGATCTTTTCTGGAACTGTACTTTTGATTAAATCATCTAGTGATTTGTAATTAAGTTCCTTAAGCATTTTATTTTGATCCTCATTCGAAGGTCCAATGTGCCTTTTTAAAAAATCTTTCTGAGAATTATGTAACATTAGCTAGCACTCTCCTTTGCAAATTTATCGTATTCTTCTTTGTTCATTAGGCTATCCATTTCAGATTGATCTTTCATTTTAAGTTTAAAAAACCATGCTGAACCCTCTGGATCTTCATTAATTTTAGACGGATCATCGACAATAGCTTGATTAGTATCTACTACTTCACCACTAACTGGAGTATAAACATCACTAGCAGCTTTCGTGGACTCTACTACTCCTGCTGTACCATCTTTTTCAACATTAGATCCTTTTTCAGGAAGTTCTGCAAAAACTATGTCGCCAAGCATTTCTGTTGCATGTTTTGTAATTCCTACTGTGGCTACATCTCCCTCTAAAGTAATCCACTCATGTTCTTTAGAAAATTTTACTTCACTCATTAATTTACTCCTTTCACATAATTTTTTTTATAAAATGGTAATGCACAAATATTTGCTGGATGTTTTTTCCCTCTTACCTCAAGCAAAATTTTAGTATCAACTTTTGAAAACTTTTTATCAACATAACCCATCGCTATAGGTCCGTTTACACTTGGTCCAAACGTTCCGCTAGTTATCTCACCAATTTGTGTATCTGTATCATCAAATATTTTAGTTTTTTCTCTAGCAATCAGTCTACCTTCAGGCTTAATCCCTACTCTTATTTGGCTAGCTCCATCCTGCATTTGGTTCATAATTTTTTTCGATCCAATAAAACCTCCATTTGATAATCTAGATTTTGAGATTGCCCATCTAAGGTTTGCCTCAACTGGTGTTTTATTAATATCTAATTCGTGACCATATAAACATAACCCAGCTTCTAATCTCAAGGTATCTCTTGCCCCAAGTCCTATAAGTTGTGCTCCCTTTTCTATTAGATTTTCAACAAATTTTTCAGCTTTATCGTTAGAAATTGAAATTTCAAATCCATCCTCCCCTGTATAACCTGATCTTGTGACAAATAATTTTTGATTATCAGAATCGAACCAATTGCCTGTCATAAAATTTAATTTATCAACGCCATTTATAATTGAGTTTAAAATTTCAACCGACTTAGGTCCTTGAATTGCTATCAAAGATCTATTGTTGTCTAAATTCATTTTAAATTTTGAACCTAGTAAATTAGATAAAATTTCAAAATCTTTATCTTTGCATGCAGCATTTAAGATAATTAAATACCCCTCCTCTATTTTAGTAATAATTAAATCATCATAAATTCCAGCATCTTCATTCATTAAAAAACTATACTTAGAGCAATTTTGTTTTAAATTTTTTAAATCTAATGGAAAAATTTCTTCTAATTCTTTTGTTAAACTTTGATCACCATATATGAATAGTTGACCCATATGAGATACATCAAATATTCCAGAATGCGATCTTGTGAATTTATGTTCCTCAATAATGCCTTTGCTATACTGAATAGGCATTTCATAACCAGCAAACTCAACAAACTTGGCATTATTACTTTGATGAAGTTTATTTAGAGATGTTTTTTTAATTTCCATATTAACTCTTCTTTGCCCCCTCTGTCTTGGTGCCTGAGAGATTTGCTCCTTCGGCGAGAATAATTCTCTTTCCAGAGTTAATATGTACGGTCCTTTTGCCTGAGAGTTTCCGGGGTGGTTGCTCCTTCGGCGCTACAAAAGTAGTCTCTCCCGTAAATAAAGTTATAGCACATTTAAAATGTTTATGTGAAATTTATTTAGCGACCTTTTTGACAAGTAATGGAGACAAAAACTGTATAACTACTGCTGTTATAACTACCGCTCCCCCAAAAAGTACTGTTAGTGGTGGATTTTCATTTGCAAACATCCATGCCCACAAGGGTCCTAGGACAGCTTCGGTTAACATAATTATTCCAACAAATGCTGAGGGAGTTGATCTTGCTCCAATTGTTATAAGTATAAAACCAAGTCCAACTTGAAAAAATCCTGCAATAAAACCTAAAAAAATATCGTTTGTTGAAACAATAATACTTGGTGACATAAACAAACCTATTAATGTTGCAAAAATTCCAGCAACGAGTTGTAAAGGTATCATGTCAACTTTAGGATATTTTCTAACAATTAAAATTAAGATCGCAAATGATATTGGCATAATGAATGCAACTAAATTTCCTGTCATTTGACCTGGTGTTAGTGAAGTTCCTAACATTAAAATGATACCAACTACTGCTGTAATAATGCAAGTTAATGTAATTTTTGAAATTTTTTCTTTTAAGAATACATAGCCAAATATTGCTAAAAACAAAGCTTGAGTTTGTATTATGAAGTTTGCGTTAGCTACTGTTGTTTCGTACATAGCAAATACATAGCTAGCAAATCCAATGGATAAAATTATACCTCCAAATAATCCTGGAATTCCAGATTTGTAAAGAGCACTGAAAATTTTTCCTTTGTAAGTAAATATTAAAAAAATTGTAATTACTCCAATAAAGAAAAGTGATCTCCAAAATAATATTTGCCAAAGTGTAGATCCCTCGAAAGACTTAACAATTAAACCTCCAAAACTTAATGCACAAGCTCCTAAAAAAACTAAAAAAGGACCTGGTATCTTTGATAAAAAATTCATTAAATTTGAGAAAGTAAATTTTGAGTTTCCATTTCATATAACTTAAATAGAGTCTCTGCATCTGATAAGTTAATCTCTTTAAATTTTATTTTTGATCCTGGTGCCATCTGTACCAATCGATCATAATCAGCGCTTACAACGGCACCAATTTTTGGGTAGCCGCCAACAGTTCCATGATCTGAGAGCATTATTATTGGATTACCATCAGCAGGTACCTGAATAACACCTTTGATTAATCCCTCTGATTTAATATTAGTATTCACAATATTTTCTATTTTAGGACCCTCAAGCCTCATACCCATTCTGTCTGAAAGTTTCGATACTGTGAATTCCTTTTGATAAAATATTTTTTTACCTTCTTCAGAAAAGTAATCAAAATTAGTACCTTTGATCACCCTTATGTTTTCTATTTTAGTATTAATGTAATTAGTATTTTTTAAATCCTTATTTGAATTTATTTTTTTAAGATTAATTCTTTGTCCTATATCTAATTTTTTTCCATCATTGGATCCAATATTTGCTTTCGTATTTATAGAACAACTATTCCACTGAAATTTTAAATCGAGCTCTCCACCTAATGCTAAATATCCATAAACTGATTTATTTGTAGAAATGATATTGACCTCATCCCCATTTTCAATTTGATAGCTTACGTAACATTTACCCTCAATTTCAGTATCTTTTTTTTTAATTGAAAAGATTACATCTCCAGTAACAGCAAAATTAATTTTTTCTCCTGAATACTTTATATGAGGACCTTGATATGCAAACTCTATCACTGCAGAGTCTAAATTATTATTAACAAGTTTGTTAGCTATAAGATAATTTCTATTATCCATAGCACCACTAAACGGAATGCCAATATGATAAAGATGATCCCTACCTTTATCTTGAAAGGTAGTATTAATTCCAGGTCTGATTATATCTAGATAATTGCTACTCATTATAATTTTTATACTGATCTAAAGTAATTTCCTTAAAAATTACTGTGTCTCCTGGGTTAATTAGATTTGGTTTGTCTTCTTTTGAACTATCAAAGACATCTAAAGGTGTGTTTCCTAAAATATTCCATCCACCTGGACTTTCAAATGTATAAATGTTTGCAAATTGCTCAGTTAAAGCAACAGAACCCTTGGGAACTTTTATTCTTGGAGTTTCTAAACGTTGCGCTCGCATATTCTCATCTAAGTCACCAAGAAATGGCATGCCAGCAATAAACCCTGTCATGTAACAAAAATATTCCTTATTTAAAAAATTCTCTAAAATTTTTTCTCTACTCAATTTTAAAATTTCTTCTAATCTTTTAATATCTAATGAGAAATTTTCATGACAACAAACAGGTATTTCTAATTTTTTTGAATTTATATCTTTTGAGTCTTCAGCATTTATGTTTTCAACATAATTTTTTACTTCTTTAAAATTTGTTTTTTTTAGATCATAAGAAATAATTAATTTATTATAAGAAGGTGTTAAATTATTTATGCCTTCAAATTTTTTTTCTTTAATAGTTTTAAAATATTTTATAACTTGTGAATTAATTGATTTATTTACTTCATTACCAAAGTCACAGTACAAAGCTGCATCACCAAGATTTGATATATTTTTTATCATGTCATGTTATACTTAACATTAGAGACTATGGAAATTAATATAAATTGCGATTTAGGTGAAAAATCAAAACATCATTCAAATAAGTATGATCCAGATTTACTAGAAATAGTTAATTCTGCAAATGTCGCATGTGGTTATCATGCAGGTGATGATGAGTCGATGAATCAAGTAGTTCAAATTTCAAAAAAAAATGGTGTTAGTATTGGAGCGCATCCATCATTTAATGACCCTGAAAATTTTGGAAGACAAAGAATGAATCTCCCGCCTAATGATGTAAGGCAATTGATCATTGATCAATATGAAATTCTTCAAAAAATTGCTCAAGATCATGGAGAGAATGTTACTCACATAAAACCACACGGTGCATTAAACAATATGGCTTGTGAGGATATAGATTTAGCTACTACTTTGGCAAAAGCCATAAATGAAATTAATAAAGATTTAATTTATTTGGTTCCTACTGGATCTAAAATGGAAGAAGCAGCGAAAAAACTAAACATGCGGATAGCTTGTGAAATTTTTGCTGACAGAAACTATGAGGATGATGGTAATTTGGTTTCTAGGAAAAAACCACACGCTCTTATTACTAATCCAGAAGAAGCAAAAAAACACGTATTAAGTATGGTTAAAAATCAGTCACTTAATTGTCACAGTGGAAAGCAGATACCTTGCGAAATAGACTCTGTGTGCATACATGGAGATAATGAAAGTTCATTATCTACTGCAAAATCAATTAAAGAAAATTTAATAGAAAATGGACTGCAATTAAAACCACTTAACCAAATGAACAAATTTGTATGATCAAAAAAACTTTTTATCCAATTCTATTTTTAATTTTTTTAATAACAAATTCATACTCTGCAGGATCAGACAGTACTAGCAAAGTAAAATCTACTTACAGCCAAGCTGTTACTTTAATTAAGTCAGCTAAGAAGTATGAAAAAAAAGGAAAAATAGAAAAAGCCAATAAAAGATATGAAAAAGCTCAAGCTTTGTTAATCAAATCAAATAAGAAAAAACCACTTCAAGCAGATACTTTGAACTATCTTGGTTTTACTACTAGAAAACTTGGAGATTTTGAAAATGGTGAAAAATATTATCTTTTAGGTTTAGAAATTGAGCCAAATCATGTTGGTATTAACGAATATTTAGGTGAATTATACGTTGTTACAAATAGATTAGATTTAGCAAAAGAAAGATTAAAAGTATTAGAAAGCTGTAATTGTGAAGAGTATAATGAATTAAAAGAAATTATTGAGGGTACAAAAAAATCTAAATATTAATCTTTATGCTTGATATCCAAGATCCAAAAGAAGCAAGAAAAGTTATTAGAGAAAATAAATATACCAATCAAACAGCAGGTTCTGCAAATAAATACGTTCAAGGAAATCTTTGCATTTTACCAAGCAAGTACGCAATGGATTTTGCATCTTTTTGTCAAAAAAACCCTAAACCTTGTCCACTAATTGGTTTTGGAACTAAAGGTGATCCTTCATTAAAAGATTTAGGTGATATAGATATCAGAACAGATGTTCCTCAATATAGGGTGTGGAAAAAAGGAAAACTTATTGATGAACCTTTAGACATTAAAAAATATTGGAACGATGACTTAACAACTTTTGTACTTGGGTGTTCTATGTCTTTTGAGTTACCTTTAATTGAAGCTGGTATACCGATTCAACACATAGAAAATAACACTATTGTACCAATGTATAGAACTTCCATAGATTGTGAACCTGCGGGGCAATTTTCTGGAAAACTTGTTGTCTCAATGAGACCTTTGAATGCAAAAAATACAATTAGATCAATTCAGATAAGTTCAAGATTTCCAGCTGTCCATGGTGCACCTATTCATTTAGGTAATCCTGATGAAATTGGAATTAAAGATATCATGAAACCAGAATATGGTGATCCTCCAAGAGCTATTAAGAATGATGAAATTCCTGTATTTTGGGCTTGTGGTGTAACTCCACAGTCAGTTTTAGAAAATTCTAAACCTGAATTTTGTATTACTCATAGTCCTGGGAAAATGCTTATCACTGATAAGTTAAATAATGATTTAGCTGCGTTTTAGTTAATTTCCTAAAAAAACTTTAGTGACTTTTTCATTATCAATTAGGTCTTCTGATTTTCCATCAATAACTAATCTACCACTTTCTAATACATAGCCTCTGTCAGCCATACTAAGAGCTAATCTTACATTTTGCTCTACAAACAAAATTGAAATTCCTTCATCAACAATATTTTTAAAAATCTTAATTAAGTCTTTCATAACCATCGGTGACAAACCTAAAAAAGGCTCATCAACCATTAAAAGTTTAGGTAAACCCATCATACCTCTTGCTATAGCTAACATTTGTTGCTCACCACCAGACATTGTTTTTGCTAACTGATCTGATCTAGTTTCTAACTTTGGAAAAATTTTATAAACCTTGTTTAAAGAATCTGATAACTCTTCCTTTGCCTTTGGATGCCAAGCACCCAATAAAAGATTTTGTTTAACAGTAAGATGAGGAAATACCCTTCTTCTTTCAAGTACATGTGAAATTCCTAATTCAGTTCTTCTATAAGTTGGAATATTTGAAATTAATGTATTATCAAAAGTAATAGAACCTTTTTTATGTTCAACTAAATTACTTATAGTATTTAAGACAGTACTTTTACCAGATCCGTTTGGTCCTAGAAGTGCAACCATTTCAGCTTTATTTACATTAATTGAAACATCCCAGATAACCTGAAAATCATCATACAAAACATCAATATTTTTTACATCAAGCAGCATCAAATGTTCCTAAATAAGCATCTATAACTTGTTTATTATTTTGAATTTCTTTTGGCTCTCCAAGTGCAATTCGTTTTCCTTGATCTAAAGCAAGCACATTGTCAGAAATTTCCATAATAATATTAATATTATGTTCAATTGTAATAATTGTTACTCCTGTCTTTTTTAATTTTTTTACAAGCTCAACAAGTCCAGGAATAGTTTTTTGATCAACACCTCCGGTTACCTCATCCATCAAAAGAAGTTTAGGATCAATGGCCATAGCTCTTGCCATCTCTAATCTTTTTCTCTGTCCAGTGGATAACTCTTTTGCAAAATGATGTCTTTTCTCAATCAAATCTACAAAGTCAATAATTTCTAACGCTCTATCTCTTGCTCTTTTAATATCCTTTTCTTTAACAAATGCACCTATCATCACATTTTCAAGTAGAGTTTGATCTGCAAATGGTTTTAGTTTTTGAAAAGTTCTCCCTACTCCAAGGTTGCTAATTTTATCAGGACTAATTCCAAAAATATCTTTGTCAAAAAATTTAACTTTTCCAGTGTCTGCTTTAGTAAAACCAGTAATCAAATCAAACAATGTGGATTTACCAGCACCATTAGGTCCAATTACTCCTAAAATAGATCCCTCTTCAACATCAAAAGAAATATCTCTATTTGCATGAATACCACCAAAAGATTTACTTAAATTTTCAACCGTTAATATTTTCATCGTTGTTTTTTTCTTTCTAAAATATCTTTAGGAACAAATGAAATGAGGCCATTAGGTTTAAAAATACAAATAATCATTAATATCAAACCGTAAAATATTAAATCAACAGCACCTCCCGTTCCTCCTAAATAAATTCTTGAATATTCTGAAATTGGTACAAGTATTGCTGCACCTATAATTGGACCCCAAACATTTCCAATTCCTCCTAGTACTGTGATTAATAAAACTATAATTGATATCTCAATATTAAAAACTCTATCTGGGTCAATAATTAAAATATATTGAGCAAACAAACTACCCATAGGAGCCATAATTATTGCTGAAATTACATAAGCTATAATTTTATAATTCGAAACATTAATACATAAGCTTAAAGCTGCTTGTGGATCATCTCTAACTGCCCTCAACCTATAACCTAATTTAGATCTGCTTAGTAACCAAACTAAAAAGAATGTGATTAAAAAGAATATTAAAAAAACATAATAGTAGGGAGCTTTACTGCTATGAAACTGCAATGCAGACCATGAATCCTCTGGTGTCATTGTCACCCATAATCCTGATGCAGCTCCAACTAAATCCCATCTTTGAAAAACTACTTGGAAACTTATCCCAATTAATAAAGTAGCAATTGCAAAGTAGTGGCCACTCAGTCTTAGCATTGGTATACCAATTAAGACAGCAAAAATTGCTGAAACTAACATACCAAAAAATATACTAATCCAAGGTGTTACTCCGTACTCCATATAAAAAAATGAAGTTGCATAAGCACCTATTCCAAAGAATGCTCCATGGCCTAAACTAATTTGACCTGAAAAACCTGCTATAACATTCCAAGACTGAGCCATAACTGCATGCATAAAAATCATAATAAATAAATGCAGATAAAAAGAATTCATCCCAAACAATGGAAGTGCAAATAAAAGTATAATTAAGCCAGCTATAATTGATATTACTCTAACATTTGTATTCCAAATTGGTTCTGATTTTGCAATTGCTAACTTACTATCCATCAATACCTACCAAACAGACCTTGAGGTTTATAAATCACAACTAAAAGATAAATTGCAAATACATATAAAAGTTTAAATGATGGGTCGATCAATAATCCACCAAGAGACTCGACTAATCCTATAATTATTCCAGCATACAGGCATCCAATGATACTTCCAAAACCTCCTAATGCTACAGCGACAAAAGCAAATAATGCAAAATTAATACCAACATCTGTAAAAATAAAAAAATAGTTTGCCATCATTCCACCAGCTACCCCCACACAACCAAGTCCAATCGCCCAACCAATTGCAAACATTTTATTTGATGGAATTCCTAAAATCTCTGCAGCGTGTCTATCTTGTGCTGTTGCTTGGAGAGCTAATCCAGTTTCTGTTTTAGTAACAAACCAATACAAACCAAAAAATGCAAGTAAACAAACAAGACTTGCATAAAGTTGAGGTTGACCAATAAACACAGATCCAATTTCAATACGTCCTTCTAGTAAAGGCTTGTCAACATTTCTAAAATCTGGCGTCCATAATAATTGAGCAATTGATCTAATAAAAATAGACAGTCCAAATGTTGCACAAATTTGGATAAGCATTTTTGCTTTTAAAATATATCTAATTAAAAAATAATGAGTAATGATCCCACAAAATGCTAACAAAAGAATAGTTATTGGTATTGAAAACAATGGATCTAAACCAAACAAAGACCAAAGCCAAAATGATGAGAACATTGACAACATTAAGTGCTCTCCATGAGCAAAGTTTACAATTTCCATCAATCCAAAAATTAAACTTAAGCCTGCTGCAATTAATGCATAGATTAATCCCATCATTAATCCTGTGACCATAGCTTGAATTATAATTTCAGTTGTCATTTGTTTAATTATTAATGGATATATATTTAATGTATATATTAAATAAATTTTTCTACATTTATAACCATTATGACTAGGTTTTTTAAAACTAAATCATTGAATTGATTTATTTAATAGTATTAAAATAATGGTTTATAAAAACAATTTAAGAGGGGAAATAAATGAGAAAATTAATTCTTACAGTATTTACTTTTTTTTCATTAGTATCTGCGCCTGCAATTAGTTATGCAGAGGATGTAAAAATTGGAGTACTTTATCCACTTACTGGACCTGTTGCTCAGGTTGGTAAAGATGCTGTTGCAGCAGTTAAGACTGCATTAGATATCATCAACAACAGTCACAACATTCCAGGTATGCCGCTTGCAAAAGATGCCGGATTAAAAGGTTTGGGTGGCGGTAAAATATCTATCGTTGTTGGAGACCATGGTGGAAAACCAGATATCGGTGTTGGTGAAACTGAGAAAATGTTAAATTCAGACAAAGTTCATGCAATGTTTGGAGCTTACTATTCATCAGTAACAGGAGCTGCTAGTCAAGTTTCAGAGAGAGCAGGAATACCATGGGTAAATGGTGAATCAACTTCGCCAAAATTAACTACAAGAGGGTTTAAATACTTTTTCAGAGTTACTCCACATGATGGTGAGTTTACTCAACTAATGTTTGAATTCATGAACGACTTTAACAAAAAGAACAGTAATAAGTTAAAGACACTAGGTATTATTCATGAAGATACATTGTGGGGTTCTGACAGTGGTGGAACACAAGACAAAATGGCCAAAGAACAAGGTTATGATGTTATAGAAAAAATTAGCTACAAAGCTAAAACTACAACTTTAAGTTCTGAAGTACAAAGATTGAAAGCAAAAAATCCAGATGTTTTATTACCTTCATCTTATACAGCTGATGCATATTTATTTTTAAATACTGCAAAAGAACTTGATTATAATCCGAAACTTTTAGTTGCTCAAAATGCTGGTTATACAGATCCTAAATTTATAGACACAATGGGAAGCAAAGCAGAAGGAGTGATCACAAGATCTCCTTTCAATACTGACTTAGCAAAAACTATTCCTATGATTGGAACTGTAAACGACTTGTTTAAAACACATTCTGGTGGAAGAGATTTATCAGATGTGCCTGCGAGAGCTTTCACAGGTTTTATGGCTTTAGCTAACGCAATTAATAATGCTGGATCAACAGATCCTGAGAAAATCAGACAAGCTCTAGTAAATCTAGATATGTCATCTGAATCTTTAATTGTTCCTTACAGAGGAATTAAATTTGGTGCGGATGGTCAAAACGAGAAGACTAGAGGTATTTTGATGCAAGTTCAAAATGGTAAATACTGCACAGTATATCCATTTGAGTTAGCAGCTTGTGAACTAAAGTATCCTATGCCTACTTGGTCTGAAAGATAAAATAAGATTAAATTTTAAAAAGGCGGTCATAAGCTTGATCGCCTTTTTTATAAAAATGGTATTTATTGAAAAACTTAAAAATTTAAAATTATTAATTAATCTTGATTGAAGAACTCATAATTTTAACCAATATAATTTTTATCACAATTATATTAACCGCAGATAATGCTGTGATTGTTGGTTCAATTGCTTCAAATTTTGTTCCAAAAAATAGAAAACAAATAATTCTTTGGGGTGTAATTGGAGCCTTTGTTTTTAAAATTTTTTTTGCAATTTTTGCAACTTTTTTATTTGAATTTTATTTTATAAAAATTTTAGGTGGTTTATTATTAATTTGGATTGTAAATGATTTAAGGAAAGATTTACTTGATATTAAAAAAGTAAAACCCACTACTAAAAAAGGGAAAGAACCTTCATACATTAGTAGCATTGGAAAGGTATTATTTGCAGATATCATGATTAGTTTTGACAATGTCATTGGTGTAGTTGCAGCAGCAAAAGGATATTTTGGATTTATGATATTTGGACTGATGTTATCAGTTGTTCTGACTGGTGCTTTAGCAACATATATGGCTAATTATATACAAAGACATATTTGGATAGCTTATATCGGCTTAGTATTTATCTTAATCGTTGGTCTACAATTAGTAATTGGTGGATTAGTTGACCTTGAAATATTAAATATTAATGAAGAATTTAAAAAATACTTTTAATTAAAAAGAATTTTTTTTATTTGGAAATTTAATTTTTCTAACTTCTTTTGAATAATTTGAAACAGCTTTAGAAATATCATTTCTAATGTTGGCATATTTTTTTACAAATTTGTAATTCATTGGATTTAATCCAATTAAATCATCAAAAACTAGTATTTGACCATCGCAATATTTAGAAGCTCCAATCCCTATTGTTGGCACTTTAATATTTTGAGTAACAAGTTTTGCTAAAGAAGTTTCGACACATTCTAAAACAATGGAAAATACTCCAGCTTTTTCTAACAATTGCGAATCCCTTAGAATGTTATCTCTTTCTAGCTTTTTTTTGCCTTTAAATTTAAAAGTTTTATCTGACTGAGGAAGTAGCCCTAAATGGCCCATAACTGGAATTTTGTTTTTAACTAAAGTTTTAATTGTCTCATAAATTTTTTTTCCACCTTCCAATTTTACTCCATCACATTTAGTTTTTTTCACTATTTGTTTTGCATTTTTTAAAGCCTCTTTGGGAGTTCGATAGGTATTATGTGGCATATCAACAATCATTAAACTTTTTTTTATACCCATTTTAACACTTTTAGAATGTTCAATCATAGTATTCAATGTTACTTCTCTGGTAGAATTATAATTATACAAAACAGATCCAAGAGAATCTCCAACAAGTATAATATCGCAATGATTATCTAAAATTGATGCTACGTTTTTGGAGTAAGCAGTTAAACTTACAATTTTTTGTTTATTTTTTTTTTTAATTAAATCTGAGATTTTTTTTTTCATCGACCTACCAAGAGCCGGTATTTTCCATTGAAGCCCAAGGTTCTTTAGGTTCTAGATTTCCCTCTTGAAGTATTTCAATTGAAATTTTGTCTGGTGATCTTACAAAAGCCATATGACCATCTCTTGGAGGTCTATTAATAGTATAACCCATATCCATTAATCTTTGGCATGTTTCATAAATATTATCTACTCTATAGGCAAGATGACCAAAATTTCTTGAGCCTTCACCAAGCTCATCACCATCCCAATTATATGTTAATTCTATTTCTGCTTTTTCATCATTTGGTGCCGCAAGAAAAATTAATGTAAATCTTCCTTTTTCATTTTCCATTCTTCTTGTTTCTTTTAAACCAAGTCCTTCGCAGAAAAATCTTAGGGACTCATCCACGTCTTTGATTCTAATCATTGTATGCAAATATTTCATAATCTTAATTTATAGTTAAATACTACTCTAATTCAATAGTGCTTGGTGGTTTTGAAGTAACATCATACACTACCCTATTTATGCCTCTTATGCTGTTAACTATTTTATTTGAAATAGTTTGCATAAAAGACTTTTTAAATTCATAATAATCTGCAGTCATTCCATCTTCAGATGTAATTGCTCTTAACAAACATAAATATTCATAAGTTCGATTGTCTCCCATAACGCCCACAGTTTTAACTGGCAGCAATGCTGCATATGCTTGCCAGATCTTATGATAAAGACCGTGATCTTTTAAAGCTTGAATAAAATAATAATCAGCTTCTTTTAAAATTTTAATTTTATCATTAGTTATTATTCCTGGCATTCGAATAGCTAAGCCAGGTCCAGGAAAAGGATGTCTTGAAATAATTTCTTTACTTAAATTTAACTCTAATCCTAATTTTCTTACCTCATCCTTAAATAAAAATTTTAGTGGTTCTACTAATTTTAAATTCATTTTTTTGGGTAAGCCACCGACATTATGATGTGATTTAATTTTAGAAGTTTGGCTACCAGTAACAGATTTGCTCTCAATTAAATCTGGATAAAGAGTACCCTGAGCTAAAAATTTAACGTTTTTAATTTTCTTAGCGTATCGCTCAAAAATTTTAATAAATAAATTACCAATTATTTTTCTTTTTTTTTCTGGATCAGAAACATTTTTTAATTTTTTTAAGAATTCCTTTTCTGCATTTACATAAATTAAATTCATTTTTAAACGCTTCTTAAAAGTTTGAACTACTTGTACTTCCTCATTTTTTCTTAAAAGGCCAGTGTTTACAAAAATACAATAAAGTTTTTTACCAATAGCTTTATTCAGTAATTGAGCGACTACACTACTATCCACACCTCCTGATAATGCACAAATAACTTTGCTAGTTCCAACTTGACTTCTAACATTTTTCATAAGCTGATTTTTTTGATCCTTAGAGGACCAATTTTTTTTCATTTTACAAATTAAAAAAATAAAATTACTTATTAATTTCTTTCCATTCTCTGTATGAGTTACCTCTGGGTGGAATTGTACTCCATAATATTTTTTTATTTTATTTTCAACAATTGCAAATTTTGAATTAGTGCTTGATGCTACAACTTTAAAATTCTTAGGAAGTTTTGAAACTTGATCGGCATGGCTCATCCAAACTTGTTTGGATTTTTTGTTTCCAAAAAAATTAATTGTTAAAAGACTGTTATTCTTTTTATAAACATTAGCTAAACCAAATTCTCTATGTTTTGATTGTTTTACCCTTCCACCGTTAAGTTTTGATAAAATTTGATGCCCAAAACATATTCCAAGAACTGGTACATCAAGTTGTAAAATTTTTTTATCAAATGAATATTTATTTATTTGATAAACATTTAATGGACCACCAGATAATACTATTCCTTTAATACTGTGATTTATGTCTTTTAGTTTTATTTTTTTGTGACTAATTATTTCAGAAAACACACCTAATTCTCTTACTCTTCTTGCAATTAATTGAGTAAATTGAGAACCAAAATCTATTATTAAGATTTTGTTAAGATTTTGATCAAGACTCATTATTTTCAGGTTCTATATTTTTTAATGACTCTTGAATATCTTTGTTTTCATCACATAAATTTTTACAAACTTTTACAAACTTATCTGAAAGATCTTTGACTTTTTCATAATTAGATTTTTCTAAAGCAATTTTCATTAACATTAATAAAGCTTCTTCGTTATCAGGCTCAATTAAAAGTGTTGTTTCCAAATTGTATTTTTCTTTTCTTTGATCTTCTTCTTTATTGTAAATTTTTGCTAAATATAAATATGAGTTTGCGTCTTTTGGATTAAAAACTATATTTCTTTCAAATAAAAAACGTGCATCTTCATATTTTTCTTTTTTAAACAATTCTAAAGCTTCATTAAAAAAATTTTCTTTACTAAAAGACGTGCTGTTAAAAGATACTGTTAAAAGTATTAATCCTATTAATTTGAAAAATTTGTTCATTAATATTTACTATCTTTTTTTACCACATCTACATTATGAACCATACTTTCGTAAAATCCAGCTTTTGTAATTTTCACAAATTGTGGTTTATTTCTTAATTTAATGATTGTTTTTGATCCAAGATAGCCCATAGAAGATTTTAATCCACCAATTAATTTATAAATAATACTCCCCACATCTCCTTTATATTTTACAAAACCTTCAACACCTTCTGGTACATATTTTGAGAAGTCTTTTTGTTTTTTTTGAAAGTATCTATCAGCTGACCCTTTATTCATAGCTCCTACAGACCCCATGCCTCTAAAACTTTTAAAAAGCTGTCCATTTTTTTTAATTAATTTCCCTGGAGTTTCGTTTGTACCTGCAAATAACGAACCGATCATTACAGCATCAGCTCCTGCAGCAAAAGCTTTTGCTAAATCACCAGAATATTTTATTCCACCATCTGAAATTATTTTAACATTTTTATTTTTTAAACCACTTCTTACAGCTAAAATCGCGCTTAATTGAGGAACTCCTATTCCAGCAACCAGTCTTGTTGTACAAATAGAACCTGGCCCTATACCAATTTTAATTATATCTACTCCTAGCTTTATAAGAAATTTTGCAGCTTCTGGTGTTGCAATATTTCCTGCACACAAAGCAATTTTGTTAGTTTTTATTTTTTTTATATATTTAATTATTTCGGCAACTTTCTTTGTATGGCCATGTGCTGTGTCTACTACGATTAAATCTACACCTTCTTGAATTATTTCTTTAGCTCTGATAAATTCATTTGGTGCTGCACCTACAGCTGCTCCAACAATTAATTTTTGTTTTTTTACTTTTTTTATCTCTGATAATTGTTTTTTTATATCAAGGTTTCTGTGAATTACTCCAATACCTCCAGCCTTAGCTATAGCTATTGCCATTTTACTTTCTGTGACAGTATCCATTGCAGATGATAAAAGTGGAATTTTAAGTTTCAAATACTTTGTTAAAGATACAGTAGTGTCTGCATCAGAAGGTAATATTTCTGAATACTTTGGAGCTAATGTAACATCATCAAAGGTAAGTGCTTCTTTTATGGGAACCATAATCTTTTATATACGATTCCTTTTAAATTAAAAGTCTCTATCGGATTTTTCTACAAATTATAAAACTTTCTTTTGAATCTTTTCTGCTAGATTTTGGTTTAAAAACCTTAACTTCTTTAAAATATTTTTTTCCTTCTGCGACGATTTCGTTAAATGTTCCTCCCATAAAAATTTTTGAAATAAAATATCCATTTTCTTTCATTAAATCTTTAGCAAAAAACATTGCCTCTTTACACAGTTCTCCAGTTTGGATTGAATCTATATTTTTAATACCAGTTGTATCTACGGCCATATCAGACATTACGACGTCAACTTTGCCGTTTATATTTTTTTTAATTTCTTCTTGAGTTTTTTCTTCAGTAAAATCTCCTTGGATTTGAACACTATTACCTATGGGTTCCATTTTTTTTAAATCTATAGATATCAATTTTCCACTTTTAGCTGCTTTAAGGGCGTATTGTGACCAGCTTCCTGGGGCTGCACCAATATCAATTACTGATAATCCACCTTTAAAAATTTTAAATTTTTCATCAATTTCAATTAATTTGTAAGCTGATCTTGCACGATACCCATCCACTTTAGATTGTCTGACATAGATATCTCTACGCTGTTTATTAACCCAGTTCTTGGAGATTTTATTTTTTTTCAATTATTTGCTAAACCTTAGTTTTTTTTCAATAAATTCACCATCAGTTGTTTCAATTTTTGAAATAAAATCTTTATTGTTTCTTATTTCATCATTATTTTTTCCAGCAAAATGTACAATTCCTATTTGATGGTTAGGCAAATAAGGTTCTACTAAAGTATTTTTGGTCTTATCGAATTTTAGACCATCAATATGAGTCCAATTGCAATATGCAGGTAAAATTTCTACAGGTAAATTATCACAATAGATTGTTATGTTCATTGCAATCTGTTCCGATCCCCAAATTTTTCCAGACGATAAAGCTTTCTTTAAATTTTCCTGCCATTTATTCCAGTGAGGAGCATTTTTTTGAAGAGCAAAAACACCAATATTAAGATGTGGTTTAAGGGCAACTTGTCTTGCAATCTTTTCAGAAAAACCAGATGATTTAGCATGTTTATAATTTTGAGATTTAATTTTAGCAAAACTTCCTAAAAACCATTCAGCTCTTAATACACGTCCATAGGCTCTATCAGCTGATGTAGCTATAGACAATTTATTGTTTTCACATCCTTTGAAATACAGCTCAACTGCATCCCATGAGTTGACCCAGGCATCAGCATCTATCCATAAATATTTTTCATAATTAGGGAAATATTTTGTTAAAAATGCTCTAGAAACTTGGCTCTTTAACCACTCTTTTCCTCTTACTTTGAATTCTGGTACTTTTATATCCCAATCTGCAGATTTAATTTCATCTACTTTATTTGATAAATTTTGTCTTTGTTCCTCCGTTAACCCAGCATCTAAAATACAAATTGCTGAGTTTTGACTTTCTTTAAAGCTTTGAATTGAGTCCACAAGCTCATTTAATAAATCAAAATATTTAGCATCAGCTAAAGAAATTATTACATTTTTTTTCATTAAAGAATATCTTCAAGATCATCATCCTCATCTATGCTATTATGACCTTCGTTTTGTTTTTTCAATTTTTGATAATGAATAAAACTTATTGGAAGCATTAATAAATAAATTATCGCACTTATAGATATTACATTAAAAGGATAAACTAAAACTAAACCAAAAAATAATACTATTCCAAATAATAAAAAAATGGTTGTTTTTCTTTGTATTACAATTTTTTTAAATGAATAAGTTGGAAATTTACTGATTAATAACAAAGAAGTTACAATAAAAAAAATTGGAACTATAATTTCATAATTAACTTTAACTAAATCAAAACTAGTCATGCTAAATATTAATGGAGTTAAAACTAGAATACCTCCTGCTGGGGATGGAACACCTTCAAAAAAATTATCTCTCCACGATGGTGCTTGGCCAGTATTCACATTGAAACGTGCTAATCTAAGAGCAACACAAATAACATAAATTAGACATAACAACCAACCAAATCTGCCTAACGTATTCAGTTTCCAAAAATACATTATAAATGCTGGAGCGACTCCAAAACTAATCATATCTGTTAATGAATCTAATTCTTTTCCTACTTTAGATGTTCCTTTAATTAACCTTGCAATTCTTCCATCTAATCCATCTATAATAGCAGCAAGAATAATTGCTATAATTGCAAATTCAAATTTACCATCTAATGCAAATCTAATTGAAGATAATCCTATGCATACACCAATAAGAGTTAGCATGTTAGGCAAAATCACTCTTGCGTTAGCTTTTTTATCTGTAATAATTTTTAAATTATTTTTTGGTTGTTCCATAATTAACTTTTAGCCAGCAGTGTTTCTCCTGAAATTGCTGTTTGACCAACTTTAACTAGTGGTTCATAATTTTCATAATAAACGTCAGCTCTACTACCAAATCTAATCATCCCGATTATATCACCTTGATTTAATTCCTGATTTTTATTTGTTTCACAAACAATTCTTCTTGCAACTAATCCCGCAATTTGCACGACTATAATATCATTCCCATGTTTGTCTTTAATTTTGTAATAATTTCTCTCATTGTCTTCACTTGCTTTATCTAAAGATGCATTTAAAAATTTACCTGGTTTATATAAAATGTCTTCTACAGTTCCTGAACATGGGGTTCTATTTACATGACAGTCAAAGACATTCATAAAAATACTTATTTTTTTAAATTTTTTGTTTTCTAATCCAAGTTCTTTTGGACCATCCACCTCCTCAACTTTAATTACTTCACCATCTGCTGGGCTAACTAAATAACTATCATCTCCAATGATAACTCTTTCTGGATCTCTAAAAAAATAATAAACCCAGACAGTCAGTAATATTCCTATTAATCCTAAAAAATTATTAATAATCAGAAAAATAATAGTTATGAATACAGCTATTACTATAAACTTGTAGCCTTCAGTGTGAATCTTTGGAAATATCTTACTAAACATATTCTTCTATTTGCTAAATTTCGATTAATATGTATATAAAATGATCAAATTCAATTATTAAGATAATTTTTATTTAATGAGCAAAATCAAGGTAAATAACCCGGTAGTAGAGCTAGATGGCGATGAAATGACCCGAATTATATGGGAGTTCATCAAAAACAAATTAATCCTTCCATATTTAGATCTTGGTATTGAATACTACGATTTAGGAATGAAAAGCAGAGATAATACAGACGATCAGATCACAATAGACTCCGCAAAAGCTATCAAAAAAATTGGGGTTGGAATAAAATGCGCAACAATTACCCCTGATGAAGCAAGAGTAGAGGAATTTGATTTAAAAAAAATGTGGAGATCTCCTAACGGAACAATAAGAAATATAATTGGAGGAACGGTATTTAGAGAACCAATTATTTGTAAAAATATTCCTAAACTTGTGCCCTCCTGGACAGATCCTGTAATTATTGGAAGACATGCATTTGGTGATCAATATAAAGCAACAGATTTTAAAGTTCCTGGAAAAGGAAAAATGGAAGTAAAGTGGACATCAGAAGATGGAAAAGATGAAATTAAATATGAAGTATTTAATTTTACAGGTCCTGGTGTAGCTCTATCAATGTACAATTTAGATAAGTCTATTGAAGACTTTGCGAGATCTTGTTTTAGCTACGGGTTGATTAAAAAATGGCCTGTTTATATGTCTACAAAAAATACAATTCTAAAACAATACGATGGAAGATTTAAAGATATTTTCCAAGAAATTTTTGACAAAGAATACAAAAGCGAATTTGAAAAAAATAATTTAACTTACGAACATAGATTAATTGATGACATGGTTGCATGTGCGATGAAGTGGAATGGAAAATATATTTGGGCTTGCAAAAATTATGATGGAGATGTGCAGTCTGATACTATGGCACAAGGTTATGGGTCTTTAGGTTTAATGACAAGTACTTTGTTAACCCCAGATGGAAAAATAATGGAGGCAGAGGCTGCACACGGAACAGTAACTAGACACTATAGGATGCATCAACAAGGAAAAGAAACTTCAACCAACCCTATCGCATCAATTTTCGCTTGGACTAGAGGGTTAGCCCACAGAGGTAAATTAGATGCTAATCAAGAATTAATAAAATTTTCACAAACTCTTGAAGAAGTTTGTATTGAATGTGTGGAAAGTGGATCAATGACAAAAGATTTAGCAATTCTAATTGGTCCTGATAGCAAGTATTTAACTACCAATCAGTTTTTAGATGAAATTGACGGTAATTTAAAAAAGAAATTAAATTAAACTCTTAAGCTTTTCAAAAGCTTCTTCAATTTTTGATTGATCCTGTCCACCAGCTTGAGCAAAGTCTTTTCTTCCTCCTCCACCTTTACCACCAATTATTTCAGATCCAACTTTAACAAATTGAACAGCATCAAATTTATTTGTTAAATTATCTGTTACTCCAACTGCCAAACCTACCTTATCATCTTTGTTTGCAAATACAACAACAATACCTTCACTTAATTCTTTTTTACCTTTATCTACAAGTTTTCTTAATTCTTTTGGCGGTAAACCATCTATTTTTTGAAGTCTCAATTTTACTCCATTAATTTCTTCGTCTCTAATAATATTTTTTGATTTATCTTCTAAAATTGCATTAACCGAAATAGACTCTAGTTGTTTAGTTAAATTTTTAATCAGAGTTTTTTGATCAGTTTCATCTAGACTTGGTTTTCCTCCCAATTTAATAATTTGCTCACTTAAATTTTTAATTGCTTCCTCGTCTTTTTCTGCAGATAGATTTGATAATTTCTCTTTATTTTTTAAGTATTCCTCTAATTGCTTGTCTCTTAATGCCTCAATTCTCCTTACTCCTGCAGCGATAGAAGACTGACTGACAATCTTAAATTTACCAATATCGCCAGTATTTTTTACATGTGTTCCACCACATAATTCAGTAGAAAAATACTTGCCATCCTCATCTCCCATCGAAAGAACCCTTACTTCATCTCCATATTTTTCACCAAATAATGCTAAAGCACCGTTTTCAACAGCTTCATCAGGTGTCATTAATCTAGTTTTTACATCAGATTTTTTAGAAACCATTGTGTTTACAAAGTCTTCTATTTTATCAATTTCCTCATTTAAAATTGGTTTCATATGGCTGAAATCAAATCTTAATCTGCTTGGCTCTACCAAAGATCCCTTTTGGGTTACATGAGTACCAAGAACTCTTCGTAAAGACTCGTGCAATAAATGGGTTGCTGAGTGATAAGCACGTGTATTATCTCTTCTTTCAACATCAATTTTTAATTCTACACTTTCCTGTAATTTTATAGATCCGCTCTTTACCTTTCCGTAATGAACAAATAAATCACCTAATTTTTTTTGAACATCAGTTACTTCGAATTTAAAATCATTCGAAACTATTTCACCAGTATCACCAACTTGACCTCCAGACTCACCATAGAAGGGAGTTTGATTTACTATGATCATTCCTTCATCATTTTGTTTTAATTGATCAACTTCTTTATTATCTTTTAAAAGAGACAACACTATACCTTCAGCTTGATTAGTTTCGTATCCTAAGAATTCAGTTGGCTCAATTTTGTCTTTTATTCCAAACCAAATATCTTCAACTGCTGCATCACCAGAACCTTTCCAATTTTTTTTAGCAAGCTCCCTACTTTCTTTCATCAAAGATTTAAATTTTTCAGTATCTATTGACATTGATTTGTTTCTTAAAATATCTTCAGTAAGATCTAATGGGAAACCATAAGTGTCATACAATTTAAAAGCTACCTCTCCTGGTAAAACTTTATCTATTTTAGATATTTCATCATTTAAAATTTTTATTCCTCTATCTAAGAGAACTAAGAATTTTTCTTCTTCCATTTTTAAAGTTTCTTTTATTAAAGACTCTGCTCTAACTAATTCAGGATAATTTCCAGACATTTCATTTTTAAGAGTGTCAAACAAATTATAAAAAACTGGTTCCTTAGATCCTAATAAATGAGAATGTCTCATTCCTCTTCTCATAATTCTTCTAAGAACATATCCTCTTCCTTCATTTGAAGGTAAAACTCCCTCAGCTATTAAAAACGAACTTGCTCTTAAGTGATCAGCTATTACCCTAAAACTTGCAAGATTTGACTTATCTGATTTAACTTTTGTAATTTCAGATGCAGAACCAATTATTTTTTTAAAATGATCTGTTTCATAGTTATCGTGTGAACCTTGCAATAAAGCTGCAATTCTCTCTAATCCCATTCCAGTATCAACTGATGGTTTTGGAAGATTAATTCTTTTATCTTTAGTAACTTGTTCAAACTGCATAAAGACCAAGTTCCAAATTTCAATAAATCTATCTCCATCTTCATCTTTAGAACCGGGTAAGCCCCCTGGTAAATGATCACCATGATCAAAGAATATTTCAGAGCATGGGCCACAAGGTCCTGTCTCGCCCATTGACCAGAAGTTATCTGAAGTTGCTATCCTTATAATTCTATCATCGCTAAAACCCGCTATTTTCTTCCAAAAATTAAAGGCTTCATCATCCTCATGAAATACGGTTACATAAAGCCTGTTTTTGTCTATTCCAAAATCTTTGGTTATTAAATCCCAGGCATAATGAATTGCTTGCTCTTTAAAATAATCACCAAAAGAAAAGTTTCCTAACATTTCAAAAAATGTGTGGTGTCTTGGTGTATAACCAACATTCTCTAAATCGTTATGTTTACCACCTGCCCTTACACATTTTTGTGAAGTTGTAGCTCTTACATAATCTCTTTTTTCTAATCCTGTAAAAACATTCTTAAACTGAACCATTCCAGAGTTGGCAAACATCAATGTTGGATCATTGTTAGGAACCAAATTACTAGATTCTACAATCTTGTGATCATTCTTTTCAAAATACTTTAGGAAAGTATTTCTTATTTCATTGAGTGTTTTGTCTGCCATATTTTTAAAATACAGCTTTTTTATTTTATGTCTAGATATCGAAGGGAAAAAAGGCGCTTAATTTAAGCGCCTTTTATTAATAAAGATGACCTATTAATTCTTTTTAGATGGAGGAGTAGCTTCTGCTTTTTCAGCTTCTTCTTTTTCAGCTACTTTCTTTTCTTTCTCTAATTTTTCAGGATCAATTGGATTTCCTTCTATTTTCTTAGAAATCACACCTGCTTTTTCTCTAATTGCCATTTCAATTTCTGCAGCAACTTTAGGATTTTGAGCTAAATAAGTCTTGGCATTTTCTCTACCTTGACCAATCTTCTCACCTTTATAAGCATACCATGCACCTGATTTTTCAATTATATCTGCTTTGGAACCAAGATCGACTAGTTCACCCATCTTGCTAATTCCTCTTCCATACATCAAGTCAAATTCAACAACTTTAAATGGTGGTGCAACTTTATTCTTAACTACTTTCACTCTTGTAGAGTTACCAATAATTTCATCTTTATCTTTGATCGCACCAATTCTTCTAATATCCATTCTTACAGATGAGTAAAACTTAAGTGCATTACCACCCGATGTTGTTTCTGGACTTCCAAACATAACTCCAATTTTCATTCTAATTTGATTAATGAAAATCATCATTGTATTTGTGTTTGATATTGAACCAGTTAATTTTCTTAATGCCTGACTCATTAATCTTGATTGAAGACCAACATGATGATCTCCCATCTCGCCTTCAATTTCAGCTTTAGGAGTTAAAGCTGCAACAGAGTCGATAACGATTACTGAAATAGAGCCTGATTTTACTAGTGTATCAGCGATTTCTAATGCTTGTTCACCAGTATCTGGCTGTGAAATTAAAAGTTCTTCTGTATTTACTCCTAATTTTTTTGCATAAACTGGATCTAATGCATGCTCTGCATCAACAAATGCACAAATGCCTCCAGCTTTTTGAGCTTCAGCAACAACTTGTAATGCTAATGTTGTTTTTCCAGATGACTCTGGTCCGTAAACTTCAATAATTCTTCCTTTTGGTAATCCACCTATACCCAAAGCTAAATCAAGACTTAAAGAACCTGTTGAAACAGACTCGATATCCATAGCTCTTTTCTCACCAAGCTTCATTACAGAGCCTTTACCAAAATTATCTGTAATTTGAGCTATTGCAGCATCTAGTGCTTTATTCTTTTCTTTGATATCCATTTCTTGATCTTTAGTAGATTTAACTACTTTTAGGTTATTTTTCGTCATTTTTAGCCTCTTTTTTTAAATTTTTTAATACTCGAATCATGAATTTAAATGTACACATTTTGTTCTCATTAGCAATATAATTATTTTTTTGTCTAAAAACTTAGATAATTACTGAAGTTTTAGATAATCGCTGTTTAATAATCCAACTGCTTTCAATAGATTATATTGAGCCATTAGATAATCTCTTTCAGAACTTACTAAAGAAAGTTGTGCAGAAAGTAAAAGTGAGTTTGATTGAATAACATCTAAAGTAGTTCTAGATCCTCTTTCATACTCTGCGGCTATTCCTTCATTAGCAATTTGAGCAGATTTAAGTTGAACTTTGACCGAATTTAAAAAGCTTTTAGATGACTCTAAACTCGACCACGCAGTCGCAACATTAGTTTCATTAGTTCTAACAACATCATCTAATAATAATCTTTTTCTAGTTGTTAAATTTGAATTTTTACTAATTTTATATCTCTTTTCTCCACCTGAGTAAAAAGGCCAACTCACTGTTGCCTTCAGTATATCTTTTTCTCTCTCTGCAATAGTTGAACTGAAATCATCGGTGTAAGATCTTTCTATAGAAACAGAGGCAGTTGGTTTTAAGTCTGACTCAGAAATTGTTAATTCTTTTTCAGATATTTCTAAATCTAATTTTGCAATCTTTATATCTGGATTATTTTGCTTGGATAGATCAATTGCTTCGCTCAATGTTTTAGGAATACTAACAATTGCATTCGAATTTTTCTTTAATTGATTGGGGTCATTTATTTTTCCAATTATATTTTCATAATTAAGCTTGCTAATCATTAAATCACTTTTAGATTTGGCAAATTGTGCTTGTGCTCCAGCAAGCGAAGACTCTGATTGAGCAACATCTGTATTTGTAATTTGACCTCTATCTCTTCTTATTTTATCGTCTTCTACTTGTCTGATTAAAAGATTTAAATTCTTTGAATTAATGTTTAGTTTTTCTCTTGCTAAAATTAAATTAGTAAATGCATTTATAGCATTATGCAATACATCTTGCTCCTTCTTAATTAATTTAGCACTTGCAAGATCTAATGAAATTATACTTTTTTCAAGAGTTAGATCTCTTCCATAATCTAATATTGTTTGCTCTAATTTTATAGAAGTCGTAAAAGGATCAACATCATTTATAGTATTTGTCCCACCATTTTGATTTTTAAGAGTATTAGTATTTTCTAAACTCTTAGAACCACTTAAAGTAAGTGATGGTTTATAATCTGCTTCAGAAATTTTTATGTCTTCCTTTGAAACCTTAATATTTTCTCTCTCTGCATTTAACTGGATATTATTTTTATAAGTTTGATTTAATGCATCAATTAAGGTGACTGCAAATGCACTACTGAAGTAAAACAATGATAAACTAA